>CACZDG010000119.1 GCA_902779865.1 uncultured bacterium | reverse complement strand
GAAAAGCGCGCGCTGGTTGTAGTCGGGAGACCAGATCATCTGCATTTCCACGATGAACTGCCTGTCGTTCTGGTCTTTGCAGCGGACATCCACGATGGTGTCCTTGTGGAGCGGATCGTCCGGCACCAGCTCAGGCGTAAGGTATTCAATGGAGACGATCTTGCCGTCTTCGGGCAAGGGCAGCAGCGCGTTCAGCAGACTTGTAATCAAGTCTGGGTGTTCGCCGAAGATTTTCTTGAAGGTCAAATCGGCCTTTGGATCGACATACTTACGCTCGTTCATAAGAATTCCTCACTTTGCCATAAATTCTTCCGGCGTTATGATTATGCTCCAACGGCGTTCTGCCGCCGTTCAGGTAGCTCCAGAACGTCGTCTCGCAATAGACCTTCAATCTCTGTTTCGCCTCTTCCATGGTTTTTCCGCCTGAGGGCACATCGCCCCAAACGACACATATTTTACACTATTTCTCGTTTCACTGTCAAGGTGGCGCGGCGGAACTTAGATTCCTCCGAAGGGGAGGAGCCGAAGGGTGTGCGCATGGATGGTGAACCAAGTGTGTTTGCTACTCGTTTAACAGATGGAATGCAATTTGAGGTTACAGCACGAGACCCAGGCGGGGTCAGACGCACGTTCTCGCGTGAAGCGGAAACGCGCGATGAGTTGATGATGCAACTCCGCGCCGAGAAGCTGCTCGTGCTGGACGTACGCGAAACGCCTGAGGAACGCGATCTGCCGCCGCCGTGGAATCCCTCCTGGCTCAAGCCGGTGACCGGCTTCGACGTCGAAATGGGGCTTCGCCAGCTCGCCTCGATGCTTAGGAGCGGCATAACCCTGCTGAAGGGAATCGCCACGGTGCAGGACCAGGCGTTCTCCCCACGCGCCAAAAGGACGTGGAAGCGGGTCAAGGAACGCATTCTGCACGGAAAGTCCTTCGCGGAGGCTCTTGAGGAACAACCCAAGCGGTTCGGGGAAATTGTGGTGCGACTTGCGGAGGTCGGCGAGAAATCGGGCGAACTGGAGCACGCGGTGTCCCGTGCGGCGGACCAGATGGAGGCTCGCCGCAACCTGAGGACGGCGGTCGTCAACGCGCTGATGTACCCTTCGCTCGCAGTCCTGATGGCCGTGGCCGTGAGCGCCTATCTCGTTGTCGCCGTGATTCCCAAAATAGGCGAGTTCCTGCAATCCGGCGGCGCCGCGCTGCCACCTGTCACGCAAACGCTGATGGACTTCTCGGAATGGGTGAACACGAACGGGCTCTCGGTTCTCGCGTGCGTCGGCGGCGTGGTGGCGGCGTGGATCGCGGTGCGCCTCAACGAGTCGGGGCGCGAGATCGAGGATGCTTTTCTCCTGAAGGTTCCCGTGGTGGGCCGCATTCTACGTCTTTCGGGAACGGCGCTCTTCGCGCGGTCCATGCAGATAATGGCGGAGTCCGGCGTCCCGCTCATCGACACGCTCGACACCTGCGGGCGGCTCATGGCAAACCGCCGTTTCAGGAGACGCGTCGCCGCTACGCGCGACGGCGTCATACAGGGACAGTCGCTCGCGGACTCCTTGAAACCGGCCGTGGAGTTCATGCCGATGCTACGCCGCATGGCGGCCGTCGGGGAGGTAAGCGGTTCGCTGCCGGAGTCGTTCGGCGAAACCGCGCGCTTCCACGAGATGCTGCTCGCAATTGCCGTCAAGAGGTTCGGCATTCTTATCGAGCCGGTGATGATAGCCATCACCGGCGGAATCGTCGGTTTCGTGTACATCGCGTTCTTCATGGCGCTCTTCGCCATAGCCGGAACGAACTAAGGAAATTGAAATGGCTGCAAAATCAAATCACGTCTCACGTCTCGCGTCTCGCGTCATCACGGCTTTGATGGCTTCGCTCGCGTTTCTGCCGTCGTCCGCCGCACCTTCCGACCCAACCGTGGCGGCGGATGCGATGGCGGACGCGCTTCGCCAGCGCCTGACGGAGGCGGAGGACATGAGGCTGCACGCGCTAGTCGTCGGCGCGGCGGGCGAGGGCGTGGCGTTACTGGGTGCGGACGTCGCGCAGGCAACGGCCGTCCGACGCGGCAGTTCGCTGGCGCAGACCGTGGACGGAGTCAAGGTGGACGTGGCGATCAAGGCCGTCACCGCGCTTGGGGTGGAGCTCGCCACGTCGAACGGACGCAAGGGCGTGTTCCTACCCGGATCGTTCACGCCGCTCGCCGTGCCCACGAACCCGCCGCCGGAGTTCCTCTCGTACCTTGAAAGCGGAAAAGTGCCGATCGGTACGCTGATGCGCCTCATCTCCGACCAGGCGGGCGTCAACATCTCGGTGTCCGACGCGGCGGTGAAAAAGGCCGTTTCGATATTCCTCCGCAACGTGGCAGCCGACGCCGCCGTGGAGGAGATATGCCGCGCAACGGGACTCTGGTTCCGCCGCGAGCCAAACGGCAGGGTCATCCGCGTAATGACGATGGAAGAGTTCTCGGAGAGCCTCAATACGTTCCGCGAGGAACAGACCGAAATGTTCACGCTCCTCTACCCGAACGTGGTCGAGGTCGCGAACGTCATCTACGGGCTCTATCCCGACCGCACGCTCGTCTCGCTCGGCGAGGATGAGTTCGACGAGGACGCGGAGTACGACCTCTCGCGGCGCTTCAGGCGTTTCAGGGCGCTGGACGACAACGGGCGTTCCACGTTCATGTCGATCGTCACGCCGCAGGCGTCCAGCTCCGGGTCTCGCACGGGGAGCGGCAACTTCTCCTTCTCGCGCGGCAGCGCCACGTCGCGCCTCACGCAGTGGGACCAGCTGCGCCAGCGCTCGCGGCGCAACAGGCTTGGCAACGAGGACGCCTTGGGCGCGGACGACGCGCAGACCATGGAAAACGCCCTGCGCGGCGGCGATACAAACCTGTTCGACCGCGTGCGCACGCAGGTCACAGCCGCCAACGCCAACATCTTCGTCTCGATGTCCAGGAAGAACAACATGCTGATCGTAAGGACCAGCGACGTGAGGGTGATGGACGAAATCCGGGCGATGGTCAAAAAGCTCGACGTACCAACGCCAATGGTGCTCATGGAACTGAAGGTACTTGAACTCGCGGTTGACGACAACTTCGAGGCGTCGTTCCAGTATTCCTTCAACCGGGGCACGCACACGATCGGACACGACGCAGGAGACACCGCGAACGTGTTCGCCGACGTGCTGCAAACCGGCATGGCCACATACAACCCGACTTTCGCGTTCAAGGCCGTGTCCGACAACATCTCCGCGCAGATCAAGCTGCTCCAGCAGGACGGCAAGGTGAAGACGCTCGCAACGCCCACGCTTCTCGTGGCCAACAACGAGGTCGCGCGCATCTTCAGCGGAAAGGAGTATCCGCTCGTCTCCGGCTGGCGGCAGAACGACACCGTGGCGGTGGACGGTGCCATTTCGCAGGGCACGCGAACGGTAGAGCTAACCAAAGAAGACGTGGGGACGATGCTCCTCATCACCCCCAACATCAACGCCGACAAGACGGTGACGCTGCGTCTCCTACAGGAAAACAGCGAAGTCAGCGCGGAAAAAGTCAACATCCCTGTGGACGGAGGCAGCGGACAATCCGCACCCATAGAATACGTGGAATCCCGTTCGCTCACCGGTACGTTTGTGGCTAAGGACGGCATGACCGTGATGGCCGGCGGACTCGTGAAGGAGACGGAAGGCGAGACCTACTGGCGTACGCCCGTGCTCGGTTCCATCCCGCTTGTCGGATGGCTCTTCCGTGGTACTGAAAAGGTGAAGAAGCGCACGGAACTTGTCATCCTCATCAAGCCGCACGTCATCCTCACGCCGATGGAGGGCGGCAAGATTTCCGCAGACCTGATGAAGATACTCTCGGCCCACCCCGCCGCAGACGGACGCGATTCAATGGGCGTCCACAAGCCCGACAGGGAGCACAACGTCGCAGACGACGTGAACAACATCGTAAAATGAAAGGAAACCTAAAATGAAAAAAGCATTCACGTTAATAGAACTGCTGATGGTCATCGCCATCATCGGCATCATATCCACACTCGCGGTCAGCAAACTGGGAGGTGTAAGGGAGGCTGCCGCGCGCAAGGTGTCGCTCGCGAACCAGAAAGCCGTCGAACGCGCCGTGGAGGCGTACCTCGCCAGCGATGGCAGACTCAACCGTCTCGACTCGCTCCTCTACGCGGGCGACGGCGGAGTGCCGATCACCGGTGGCACCGAACGCGACTTCGACTTCACAGCAGTCTCCACGGCAGAGGGACGCAATGGTCTCTACATGGGTCCGAGCGCGGACGCCGACGAATCCGTGCGTGAACAGCACAACCGCGGGCTGACGCCTGAACTTCAAAAGGTCCTTTGCCTATACACCATCGACAAGACTCAAGCCGAGGCCCTCAACACGCGACTTGGGCTCAAGCACGTAATGGCCGCCACGGCATACGCCGACATAGCGGCGACCGCGTTCCCCGGCATGCACTACAGCAAGGACCGCCCGTACGGCGACGGAACCGTGCCTAACGCATCGGACGGACTTGACCCGAACGACTCGTTTTGCGTGGCGACAGCCGTCACGAACTCCATGCGCTTCGCGGCTATCAACCCCATGACCGACCTCGGCCGTACCATCTACCAGGCTTGCGGACAGGAATTGATGAACACGAAGAACTGGGGCGAAACCTACACAGAAAGCGAAGTAAGAGCAGAAGTCGCGGCGAACGGCGGCCCGTTGATCGCGTTCGGTCTCGGCGAATCTGCGTCCATAATCGGCAAAGCGGACGCCGGGCTTGAAAACGCCCCGCACTCGACGCACGTCCAGAAGCGTTTCTACTCGCGCTACATCCTGCTCTTCCGGCTCAAGACAGTGGGTTCGGGTTCCGTTTCGCAAGTCATTCCCGAGTTTGCAGGCGTCATTGACTGCGAGGGCAACACGTTCCGGGCCGCTCAGCACGTCATCAAGAGATTGTAACAGGGGGAGGGCGCAATGAAAATCAGAAACGCCAACTCGGGCTTCACGCTCATAGAGCTGATCATCGTAATCGCGATCCTCGCGTTCGTGACCGTGGTGGGAATACACAGCTACGGCAACATACGCGAGATACAAGCGAAGAAAGTCAACGCCGCGAACATCAAGCGCGTATATCATGCGCTCGCCACCTACGAGACCCTCAACAAGGAACAAGGAGAGAAAGGCTTCTTCAACGGTTTCGACTCGCTTATCGACGTTACAGCAGGCGGCAAGTGGACTGGCACGGCCGGAACTTTCGCATGGGGAAGCTGGTCCGTCACGACACGAAACGGTACGCGGACTTCGTCCTTCGACGCACGCACCGCCAACGGCGGCTTCGGCATCTACGATGGATCGTGGAAGGTGCTGGGGGCACTCTACAACGCCACCGGACAAGGAAGCGGCAACACCGCCAGCGTTGAAGAGGCGCAGGAGGAAAACAAGGGTATGCGCAGCACCGGACTCTACAAGCAGCTCGGCATCTACTATCTCACCGACAGCGACGCGACGCTCCTCAGGGACGCCGGCATCAGCTACTACTACCTGCACAACCCATCCACACAGCAGGCATACGGCGCCTCGCGCAACGGCTACTGCACAGCCGTCACCGAGGAGAACGGCGTCAGCGTCTCGGAAGACCACCTGAAGATCATGGGCGGCGGACCGGGCTTCCGCCCCGACATGAGCGCATTCTACCCCGTCTATATCACGAATGGGATGCCTGTTGCCATCATAAGCCCCACGTCGTCAATCTACGACGACCTCGGCTACGACCTCGGCATGACCAACTCGGCACCGTCACAGGCAGAGGCCGAAGCGGCACTGAAGTCAACCAAGCTCATAGCGTTCGGCATTGGGCGCAACGCCGAGTGCGTCCGCAGCCAGTTTGGTCTGGGAGAAGCCCCGTACAACCCTTACTACGACAAGCGCAACTACCGTTCGTACATTGCACTGTTCGTGCTGAAGAGCGGTGGGCAGGGCGTAGTATCGGCGTGCCGTCTCGCAGGCGTGATCGACTGCGCGGGCAACACCTACAAACAGGCCGAGTACGGCGTCAACTGGACGACCAAACTCGGCAACTAAACCGCTCGTCAGAAACGATAGCTGACGGAAAGACCTGCGGACTGGGAGAGACCGTTGTGCGTGTCGAACTTCCAGTCGTTGCCTAGCGAGTCGGTGAAATGGGCGTCATGCGACATCATGAAAACGAGGCCGTAGCATAGTGTCACGTCCAGATTTCCCCAATGCCACTGGAGACCAATTGTACCGATGTGACGGTCGCCGGGCGGCAGCATCGTAGAGCCGTTGTTGCGGCGGTGGCTGCACGGATCCATATCGTACACGTACGAGGAAAGGAACGTGAAGTTCTCGTGGAAGTCCCACGCGCCACCGAAACCGATGCGGTAAACGTCGTGCCAGTTGAGTTTCGTGGTCTTGACGCCGGAAGGAAGGTGGAAGTCGATCTTCGGCATAGACGACCATTCCGTCCAAGTGAGCGACGAACCGAGGTGGACGGTATCCGTCACATCCCAGTTGCCGCCGAGTGTGATCGACTGCGGGAGGCGTATTTCTGCGTGTGCATTACCTGTATTCTCCGCAGCTGCAGTCGATAGCGACGAATCGACCATCTGATGGGCCTGCGCACGAGCCTGTGCGCTGGCCTGTTGCATCGCCTGGGCGTAATAGGTGTCCCAGTAGGGAGTTCCGGCAAGACCCATTGCCGTCAAGCGCTCACGCACGATTGCATCGGCCCGCGCCTGAGCCTGCGCCTCTGCGGCGGAGTAATTGCGGGATTTTACGCGCGTGTGGTTATAGCCCTTCACCTTGGTGTCGATGTACGACTTGTAAAGCACGCCGGCGGAAATCGTATCGGTGAACCTGTAGCGGGTGGAGAGTTCCCAGCCCCAGTCGGTGAAGCCGTTGTCGCCCTTCAAGTGGTTGCGCATCGAACCGTAGTAGTTGCCATCGCTCACAGCCTGCGGATGGGAGTACTGGTCGAACTTGAAATAGAGCAGGCGAATGCCCGCCGCCACGCTCCACTTGTCCGTGATTCGGTAGGAGATGTTCGGGTTGAGCGTAAGCCCTTCCACGAACGTGCTGCGCGTGTTCCAGTCCATTTCCCAGTTCGGATTGTAGTGCGTGCCAAGGCCGAATTCAGGCGCGAAGCCAAGACCAAACGAGAAGTCATAAGGAAGCGGCTGGACAACATAGACGTGAGGCAGCACGAACGCACCGGGATCCATTTTGCGCCCATGATGCCCATTCACCGCAGTATCCGCCGTCGGGTGCTCCGTTACAAAGCCTACCGTCACCACGGTGTTGGTGAAGTCTGACATGGTTGCCGGGTTATAGAACAGCGCCGATGCGTCCTGCGCCTTACCCATCACCGCACCGCCCAGCGCCGTACCGGACGCCGAACCCTCGTACAGGGCGAAACCCGCGCCAAACGCGGAAAACCCGGTCAAAGCCGCACTGGCGGCAACCAAACTCAGCTTCTTCATTGAATAGTCCTTCTTTGGTGAAAGAAACATTGTGACATTATACCTTATTCTGTCGCAAATGTCAATAGGGTATCTGCGACATCTGCTCTTTTTCAAGCCAGAGGGGCAAGTAAAGCAGAAACGCACGGGGGAACGAGGTCTGCGATGGATTCGCCGGAGAGAATGCGGCGACGGATTTCGGTGGAGGATTCGCGCGTGCGAGGGTACGGCACAAAAGTGCAGCGCACCTTAAGTTCGTCCCAATCCTTCCACAACGGTAGGCCCCCAACGTTGTCCTCGCCAATCACGTAAAAGAGTTTTGCGCCGGGGAAACGGGCCTCGGCGGCGCGGACAGTGTCGATTGCATACGATGGACCGTTGGGTCGCCGCAAATCAACGTCCCACGCCTCGAACTTCGGATCAAGCTCGGCGACGCGCTGAACAAGCTCCCAACGCATCTCGTCAGAAAGCCCACCCGGCGTATTGCCAACATGCGCCTTGAACGGATTGACCTTGGCGGGGATGAAGAGCAATTTATCCAGCGAAAGCTCCTCCACTGCGCGGCGGGCGACGCCTATATGCCCGGAGTGTATTGGGTTGAAGCTGCCGCCGAAAAGTCCGATACGCCCGCCCATTTCACGTTCCCTCAAGGACGAAGCGGCGCCGCCGGAAGGTCGGTTTCGATTCCGACGAGCGCGATGTTGTGTTTGTTGGCGTAGGCGATGACCGCCTCACGGTCAAGGAGGATGAGCCGCCCCGCCTGAAACGCGAGCGCCGTGACACCAGCGGACTTCATCACCTTGAGGGTCTTGAGGCCCACCACGGGAATGTCAAAGCGCATGTCGTGACCTTCGCGCGCGCCCTTCACGATCACCGCGCCCTTGCCACCGAGCTTGCCGCCGCGCTTGATCGCGGCGTTCGTGCCCTCAAACGCCTCCACGGCGAGTACCATGCCCTCCTTCACGAGCACGGTCTGGCCCACGTCGTGACGGCCCATGTCGCGCATCACGGCCGCGCCGTGTGCCACGTCGGACGCTTCGCGGTCGGTGAGCGTGCGGTTGGTGAGCGCGCCCACGCCGGGCAGGTGTCCGTCCATGAACGACGAGGCAGGGAACACCTTCACGCCCGCCGCCTCGAACTCGTAGGCGAGCTTGCCGTACACGGTGTGGGCGTTCTTGACAGAAAGCGAGTCGAGCCAGCCCTTCGTCTCGGCGTCGAAGCGCGCCGTGAAGAGGGAAAGCGGGTTGATCTGTCCGGCGAAGCACGCGCCGTCGTACCCCTGCGCGGCCACCCAGCGGAGACCGGCGGCGATGCCGCCGATGTTGATCACGTGGACGTTGTCCGCCGCCTTCACCGTGGCGCGGGCGGTGGAACCGCGCACCGCAAGGACGTCCACCTGACGCACCCCCGCCGCGTGCGCGCCCTCCACGATCAGGCGCGGATACGCGCCCGATCCGGAAATCACGATCATCTTCTGCGGGAGGGTGGACATAAGAGCAAAACGCTTAGATACGTTTCAAAGTGTATTCTGCCGAGCCGAGGTTCATGCGCACGCCTTCGGCGATGGCGTCCTGCCAGCGCGTGGTCGGGTGCATGGCGGTGAAGATGTCGCCCTTCACGTCCACGCCGTCGAGCGCGCAGCCGGGCATGATCGGCGCGGCGTTGCAGAGGTCGGTGCAGGCCTGGTCGAGGGCGACGGGGTCGGTGGAGACGGCGATGCCGAGGTCGGGGATGAGCGGGTAGTCGTTCATCGGGTGGCAGTCGCAGTGCGGCGACACGTCGCAGATGAAGGAGACGTGCAGCGCGGGCTTGCCGCGCACGACGGCGGCCGCGTACTCCGCGATCTTGCCCTGCATCACGGTGCAGGGCTCGCCGAAGTCGCTCTGGATCGCGTCACGGTTGCACGCGCCGATGCAGCGTCCGCACCCCACGCACTTCGCGGGGTCGATGTGCGCCTTGCGGTTCGTGACGGTGCACGCGCCGTGCGCGCATTCGCGCGTACACTTGCCGCAGCCGATGCAGGCGTCCTCGTTCACGCTCGGATGCACGCTCGAGTGCATGGCCTTCTTGCCGGCGCGCGAGCCGCCGCCCATGCCGAGGTTCTTAAGCGCGCCGCCGATGCCCGTCATCTCATGGCACTTGAAGTGCGTGAGGGAGATGATCGCGTCGGCGTCCACGAGCGCGCGGCCGATGAAGGCCTCCTTCACGTACTTGCCGTCCGGGAGAGGGATGGACACGTCGTCCGTGTCCTTGAGTCCGTCCGCGATGATCACGTGGCAGCCCGTGGCGAACGGCGAGAAGCCGTTCTCGTAGGCTGCGGCGATGTGGTCGAGCGCGTTCTTGCGGCGGCCCACGTAGAGCGTGTTCGCGTCCGTGAGGAACGGCATCCCGCCCGCCGCGCGGACGGCGTCCACGAGCGTCTTCGCCCAGTTCGGGCGGAGGTACGCGAGGCAGCCGGGCTCGCCGAAGTGGGTCTTGATGGCGGTGAACTTCCCGTCGAGGCCGAGCTTCTCGAGGCCGGCGGTTTTGAGGAGGCGCGTGAACTTCTGCTGGAGGTTCTCCGAGTCGGAGCAGCGAAAGTCGGCGAAATAGACTTTTGACTTAGACATGTATTTTTTCCTTTTCAGAATTCGCTGGAGTCGCAGACGAGGTTGTCCATGATGTAGTCCTTGCGGTCGGGCGTGTTGGCGCCCATGTAGAACTTGATCGTCTTGTCGATGTCGGTGTCGTCGAGGCAGGAGACGGGCGTGAGGCGCATGTCGGGCCCGATGAACTCCTTGAACTCCTTGGCGTTCAGCTCGCCGAGTCCCTTGAAGCGGGTGATCTCGCAGCCCTGTCCGCACTTGGCGATGGCCTTCACGCGCTCCTCCTCGGTGAAGCAGTAGTGCTG
>CACZDG010000118.1 GCA_902779865.1 uncultured bacterium | reverse complement strand
ACCTTGCGCCGGTGCTTCGCCCGCTGCGGCTCCGAAAGCGCCTGGACATTGATGAGCGTATGTGGATTGTGCTTCATGCCGCATATTATATCATACTGCCCTTATTTTGTCCATGACAATAGTCATGCATTCATATTTCGTAGGTGTTTCATCTGGAGCAAGTGTCGTTTCGGCACCAAGTGTTTCCTTTGACAATTGCATGGCTAAATTCGTCTCTAAAGATAGTAATTGTATATATGCGGATACCGTGACCATTGGAGAGGGTGATTACTATCTTGCTACAGGATCGGGCATTGTCGATGAAACAGAATTCAAGCATTCACTAGCAGCGATAGAGGCTGTAACCAATCATCTAAAAGGTGGTAGTATTATGATATGTGCGCCGAAAAGTATCGGCATCCGGGCTGACAGTCTTTGTCAGATTGATTCTGGACGCCTTGAGATGGTTGACACGGTTAACATGAGGGATTTACTCGTGTACAATGCCGCATTGGCCGTGGCCTATACAGGCGTATTGGGCTCTGACACAGTGGATGTCTCGTCGCTGGCGATGAATTTCTATATCCATGACTTGATGGACGCATTATCAGATGGACGTATATCTGATTTGGAGGGAACGGCATGGGCCGGTGTATTTGTCCCATGGGAGTGGTCCGTCCTCAATGTGATGTGGGGATGGAAGACTAGGAGGTATATTCAGAACGGGGGAACGGTTTGGTGCGACAAGACACTATATGGTATTTTGGCCGAAGATCCGATAGTGAATGGTGGTTCGTGTAAAAGTATTTTCACTCAAACAGAGTATGAGTTTGTCCTTCATGATCATGCGAAAGTGGTCTACACTAATATGCCAATAAGTGTAAGTGGTGGCGTGACAAACAGAAACCTGAAATGTGTAACCCATAAAGTCTCAGGTGCTAAAAAATATGACAAGATAACCAGCGGATTCTCAGGAATCGTACCATCTTACTATGGCACAAGTTCATTGTATGCGGACAACGAAGGTAAATTGTATTTCTGGATTCCAGGGACTGATAGTGAATCAGGTGGTAGTTCGGACGGTGATAGTTCAGGTGGTGGTTCTGGCTATGGAGACACTAGCGATTCTGGTGATGTTTCAGATGACGATGGTTCGGATGGCGATAGCTCGGATGGAGGCTATAGCGGTGGTTCTGATGGTTCGGATGGTGGTGAGACGCAGCAGGTTTGGACGGTAACGTTCAATGCGTATGGAGGCGTAGTTGTGGAGGCAACGCGTATGGTGACGAGCGGTGCGGCGGTCGGCACGTTGCCGACACCGACGCGGAGCGGCTACACATTCACTGGCTGGTTTACAGCGGCAAGTGGTGGTACTCAGATTTCCACATCCACCAAGGTGACGGTAAATGTGACGTACTACGCACATTGGATGGCGATACAGGTTCCAATTCCCGATCCTGAGCCAGAGTCTGATCCAACCACAAACCCCACGCTTACGAATGTGGTGGACGAGGTGACGTATGCTGGCGAGGTGGATACGGCCTTTGCCAAGGCGCAGACTATTGACGGGGCGTTGTACAAGAGTGATGTGATTGTGGGCACCATGCAGGTGAAGGTAGGCAAGATCAGTAAGAATGGGATTGTGAAGGTGTCTGCCATGGCGTCGCTGCTACTTGATGGCAAGGTGAAGAAGGTCACGGCGAAGGCGGTGAATGTTACGTTGGACGCGACGGGGCGCGTCCCTCCCACGAAGGTGGTATTTAAGGAGCCGATTAGGGAGATGACGTTTGAGATGGAAGCCGATGGATCGTTCACGCTTAAGAACGGGTCGTATCTGATGGCGGAGGCGAAGATCGGCGGGGCCCTGAACGGTGGGGCGTATGGGACGTTCGGCATTGAGGATTTCAACCTCTCCGTGCCGGGTATTCTGCTGGATGAGCTTTTGCCTGACGGTGAGCCGTTCGAGGTGTCGCGTGGCAAATGGAAGTTTGCCAAGGCGGCCACGGTGAAGTGGGTGAAGCCGAAGAGGGGTGCGGAGCACTCGGATCACTATGATGATGCTTCTGGTAAGGATCTGATAGTGGATACGTCGAAAGGCAAGTCCAACCTTTCCGGGCTGAAGCTCACCTATACGCCGAAGACAGGCCAGTTCAAGGGTTCGTTCAAGGTGTATGCGCTGCAAGGTACTGGCAAAAAGAGGAAGCTGGCGAAATATACTGTGAACGTGATCGGGTTCGTGGTCGATGGCGTCGGTTACGGCGAGGCGTCGTGCAAGAAACCCGCCGCGACTTGGAGTGTGACTGTAGAGTAGGCATTAGACGAACGACTTCCGCATTGTGTCCATTGAGATGGTGGATGGTGAGCCGAAGGTGGAGTGGGAGCCGATGGTGAACCGTTGGACGGGCGCGGAGATACAGGCCGTGCTGAAGGGGGCGGCGACGCTGGATGGTGAGTGGAAGGCGGTTGAAGGGGCGACGGCGGCGGAGAAGGCGTCGATGCGGTTCTTCAAGGTGGTGGTGGAGGTGCCGTAGGGGGCGCACGGCTCGCCCCACCTTCGACTCGCCGAGCGGGTCCTACCGCCGCCAAGATGGTGGCGTTCCCAGTTAGGAGTGGGATACCCGTTTAACCATTTTATGGAAAATCCAATTGCGTTAAAAATCTGATTGTGGTATTATACTAACCGTCGGCAAAACTAGGAGAAATGCCGACGAATGGTATAATGCTCTATTCGTTTGCAGAATGTAGAAAAAAGTTTGGGTCGCCTTATCAGATCGACAAGGCGATCTCGGCCGGACGTCTCTGGAAGTTGGACGTAGGCGTGTATTCCGATACGGGCGGGGAGAATGAACTTGAGATCGTCCAGTGGAGGCATCCAAACGCCGTCATGACGTTCGACAGCGCATATTTCTACCACGATCTCACGGATGCCGTTCCCGAATTCTACTATATGGCAACGGCACATGGCGCAAGGTCGATACGCGATCCATTGGTGAAGCAGTTCTACATGCCAAGTGGAACGGAGGAACTCGGCGTAACGACGATTGAGTACTGCGGTGACAAGGTGAGGGTTTTCGACCTTGAAAGACTTTTGATTGAAACCGCGAGGATGAAGGGAAAGCTCGCGCCAGATCAGTACAAGGAGGTTGTGCTTTCCTTCCGGCGGAGGTCGTCTGAATTGGAGGCGTATAAGATAGCTGATTATCTCGCCCACTTCGCACGGCGTGATGCAATCGAGTCGATAATCTACGAGGAGGTGTTCTGATGAAGTCGTTCGCCGAGCAGTTGTCCGAACTAGCCAAGGCTGGGTATCGCGTGGCCGGGGCACAGGCCAAGGTTGCGCACGACGCGATTTTGCTTGCCATGTACAAAAGCGGGTTCAAGAAGAACTGCACGGTGAAGGGCGGCGTTGTGATGTGTGAATTGACCAAGGCAGTCAGGCGGACAACCATGGACATCGACGTTGACTTCATCCATTGTTCGATATCGGACACGTCCGTAAGAAGGGTTGTGGCGAGGTGGGCGCGGCTGACTGGATTCAAGATGTCGATATTCGGGACGATCCTTGAACTGCGCCAGGACGACTATCGTGGCAAGAGGGTCTATCTTGACATATCGGACGGGTCAACCAAAAAGCCTGTGCGGACGAAGATAGACATCGGAGTTCACACCCACGGCGACCTGCGTCAGATCGAGCGTCGGTTCAGTGCGTTGGTGGATGAGAGAAAGGCGACGCTTTATTCAAATTCATGCGAGCAGATTTTCGCAGAAAAGTTGTTGAGCCTTATCCGACACGGAGTGATGTCAACTCGGACAAAGGACGTATTCGACCTGCATTATCTGTCTGGGGTGGTCAGTCGGCGCCGCTTGAAACGGTTTGTGGATGCGATGATTCTGCACAACAAAAAATGTCCCTTGCGCGAACCGGCGCGAATCATTGATTCGATTGCAAAGACATTCAGCAGCAGACGTTTTCTGCGGGATATGGCATCGCCAAGGTCTAACTGGCTAGGACTGCCGCCGAAGGAAGTTGCAGATTCAGTATTGGCATATTTGCGGAATGCAATACGTTGAATTTTACAGTGGCGAACGGGCGTACGGCGGCGGAGTGTTACGCGCTGGGGCTTGATCCGACGCTTGCCACGAACGACTTCCGCATTGTGTCCATTGAATTGGTGGATGTAGAGCCGAAGGTCGAGTGGGAGCCGAAGGTGAACCGTTGGACGGGCGCGGAGATACAGGCCGTGCTGAAGGGGGCGGCGACGCTGGAGGGGCAGTGGGAGGAGGTGCCGGATGGCGGCTCGTCCGGAGGGCTTGCCCCACCAGATGGTCGCGACGGAGCGCGACCCTCCCGGTTCCGCCGCCAAGATGTCGGGATATCTGCCGTCTTGGCGCGGTGGATCCAATGGTGGATCAGGTGCTTCTGACGCGGGCGACGGCGTTGTGCCAGCCGGAAAGGGCTGCGGCACGTTCAAGGTCGCCGATTGCGGGCGTGAAGCAGCGGAGTCCGCCGACGTTGGCCTTTAGCTCAGAGGGTCCGCCCCAGAATCCCGTTGCGAGTCCAGCGAGGTATGCGGCACCGAGTGCGGTCGTTTCGACGCACTCCGGCCGTTCGACGGGTACGCCGATGACGTCGCTCTGGAACTGCATGAGGAAGTCGTTTGCGGATGCGCCGCCATCGACGCGCAATGCGTTGAGCGCAATCCCGGCGTCCTTCTTCATCGCCTCAAGGACGTCCGCCGTCTGGTATGCAAGCGATTCAAGCGTGGCGCGAACGATGTGGTTCTTGTTCACGCCGCGAGTGAGGCCGAGGACCGCACCGCGTGCGTATTGGTCCCAGTATGGCGCGCCGAGTCCGGTGAAGGCCGGCACCACGTAGCATCCGTTGGTGTCCGGAACCGATTTGGCCATCGCCTCGGAATCTGACGCATGGGCGAGCAACCCCAACTCGTCGCGAAGCCACTGGATTGCAGCGCCGGCGGTGAACACGCTTCCTTCAAGTGCATACGACACCTTGCCATCGATACCCCAGGCGATGGTGGTGAGGAGTCCGTTCCGGGAGGGAACGCGTCTATCGCCCGTGTTCATCAGCATGAAGCAGCCGGTGCCGTAGGTGTTCTTCGCGTCACCGGCCTCGAAGCAGGTTTGGCCGAAGAGTGCGCTCTGCTGGTCGCCCGCGACGCCCGCGATGGGAAGGGGGGCGCCGAAAATCTCGGGCGCGGTCTCGCCAAACGTGCCGCTGGACGGCAACACCTGCGGAAGCATTGTTTTTGGAATGTTGAACTCGCGGAGGATGTCGTCGTCCCACTTGAGCGCGCCGATGTCGTAGAGCATCGTGCGCGAGGCGTTGGAGTAGTCGGTCGCGTGGACCTTTCCGCCGGTGAGGTTCCAGATGAGCCACGTATCGATCGTGCCGAAGATGAGCCGCCCAGCCTCGGCGTCCGCGCGTGCGCCGGGGACGTTCTCGAGAATCCACCTGATCTTCGTGCCGGAGAAGTATGCGTCGGGGACGAGTCCGGTCTTTTCTCGGATGGAGTCCGCGAGTCCGCGGCGTTTCAGTCCGTCGCAGTATTCGCTCGTGCGGCGGCACTGCCACACGATTGCGTTATAGACGGGCTTCCCCGTCTCGCGGTTCCACACTACCGTCGTTTCGCGCTGGTTGGTGATGCCGATGGCGGAGACGTCTTCGACCACCGCGCCGGCCTTTTCAATTGCCTCGCGCGCGACGGCGCGTTGCGTTTCCCAGATTTCAAGTGGATCGTGCTCCACCCATCCCGGTTTTGGGTATATCTGGCGGAACTCCTTTTGGGAAACCGACACGATGTGCCCCGCATGGTCGAAGAGGATTGCCCTGCTCGACGACGTTCCCGCGTCAAGCGCCAATACGTACTTTGCTTTCATGGTATTTCCTTTCATCGATGATTGCATTTGGGCGACTATTTCCAAAAAGTCAATTTAGTCGCCCATCGTTCGCGGGCCTAGGCACGTCATGCGGGCCACGGGAAGACCTTGTAGAGACCTACCGCAGCGAGCGCGCCGACGAACGGCGCGAGCGCGGGCACCCATGCGTAGCGCCAGTTCGCAGGTGCTTTGTTCGTCATCGGCAGAAGGGAATAGACGATTCGCGGACCGATGTCGCGGGCGGGGTTGATCGCGTATCCGGTGAGTCCACCCATCGACATGCCGATGGATACGATGATAGTGAAAACGAGGAGGTAGCCCACGCCGCCGGCGATGCCCGGCACCTGCGCTATGCCCTTGATCGCGAACACCAGCACGAACGTACCGAGCGCCTCGGCGAAGAAGTTGCACGGTGCGCACGGGATACTGGGCGTAGTGCAGAAGCAGGCGCGCTTGGCGAGTCCGTCGGACGTCGCGGCGAAATGGGTGTAGTAGAGCGCCCACACGAGGAACGCGCCGAGCATTGCGCCGAGCATCTGTCCTGCGATGTACCAGCCTACAAGCCCCGGCGCGAGGCTGCCGTCCGCCGCCAGCGCGAGCGTGAGGGCAGGGTTGAAGTGCGCCCCCGACGCAGCGCCGAAGATGAACACCGGCATCAGGACCGCGAGGCCCCACCCGAAGGTGATCTGCACCGTGCCGCCGCCTTTCATGCCGGACTTCTCCAGCAGCACGTTCGCCACCACTCCGTTGCCGAGCAGTATGAGCAGCGCCGTTCCGGCAAGCTCCGCGAGAAAACAAGTTGTTGCGTTCATAGGCTTTTTCTCCTTCTATTATGTAGTTGCAGACGGAATTATACCAAATCACTGAACTTCAACGCAATGCAAAAGCGTCCGTGCAAGGTGGACGCGATTGTGGTATAATACACGCCCATGAACAAGGAAGCAAAAAAATACGTTGAAGGATACAAGGCGTTCCTCGCGAAGGGGAAGACCGAACGGAGGGCGTACGCGGCGGCCGTCGAGCTGCTCGAAAAAGCGGGTTTCCGCGATATCAAGGGCGTCAAGCGCCTAAAGGCTGGCGACAAGATATACCGCGGCTACCACGGCAAGACGCTCTTTGCTGCCGTCGTCGGCAAGGCCGGGACCGCTGCCGGTGTGCGCGTGGTGGGCGGTCACACGGACGCCCCGCGCCTCGACCTCAAGCCGAAGCCGATCTACGAAAAGGGCGGCATCGTCTTTTTCGACACCCACATCTACGGCGGCATCAAGAAGTACCAGTGGCTCGTGCTGCCGCTCGCGCTGTACGGAACTGTCGTGAAGAAGGACGGCAAGCGCGTTGAAATCGCGATTGGCGATGATCCGAGCGATCCGGTGTTCATGATTTCCGACATCCTCCCGCACTTCGGCAAGGAACAGCTTGAGAAGAAGGCGAAGGACCTCGTTGCCGCCGAGGACCTTGACGTGATCTCCGGCCTCGGCAAGGTAGAGGAGGCGCTCAAGGACCGCTATGGCATCGAGAAAGACGACCTCATGAGCGCGGAGCTGGAGATCGTCCCCGCCGGCGCTCCGCGTGACGTGGGCCTCGACCGCTCGCTCGTGGCCGCATATGGACACGACGACCGCGTGTGCGCATACGCCGGACTCGCAGCGCTCCTCGACGTGTCTCGCGCAAAGGGCGCACCCGCCAGGACGTGCGCCGTGGTGCTGTGCGACAAGGAGGAGATTGGCAGCGTAGGCGCAAGCGGCATGGATAGCTCTTTCTTTGAGAACACCGTCGCCGAACTCATCGACCGCGAAGGCGGCGGAGTGCGCGACATCGACGTTCGCCGCGCGCTCGAGGCGTCGCAGATGCTCAGCGCGGACGTCTGCGCCGCTAGCGACCCGCATTACACCGACTCCGACTCCATCGGCAACGAGTCGCACCTCGGCAAGGGCCCCTGCGTGATCAAGTACACCGGCCCCGCCACGAAGAGCGGCGCGAACGACGCGCGCGCCGAGTTCATAGCCGCGCTTCGCGGCGTCCTTGACGGCGCGAAGGTGACATGGCAGATGGGCGAGCTGGGCCGCGCAGAGAAGGGCGGCGGCGGTACGATCGCGAAGTTCATGGCGCGCTTCGGCATGGACGTAATCGACTTCGGCACGCCGCTGCTCAACATGCACGCGCCGTGGGAACTGGCGTCCGCCGAGGACTGCTGGAACACGAAGCGCGCGTACCAAGCGTTTTTCGCCGCGTCCGAGGGCGCGTTGAAGATAGACTGAAAACAGAAAGGAACACTGAAATGAAGAAACTCATCATAGCCGCCGTGGCGTGCCTCGCCACATTCGCAGTAGAAGCCGCGCCAGCCGCCGGCAAACCTCCGGCAGCCCGTCCCGCAGGCGCGCCGCGCACGCAGAAGGCAACCCCCGTCAAGACCACCACCCGCAAGACGATCGTAAAACGCGGCGGCGCGATGCGCCACGGCGATCGCCGTTCGAGGATGAGCAAGCACGACCAGCACCTGCTGGACAGGATTGAGGAAGCGGATTCCATGCGCGAACTCCGCCGCTACATGCAGGAGGCGGCGGCTTCGCGCGAAGAGGACGTTCGCGCGGCGATGGTCGATGCCCTTGAAAGGGTTGACGATCATTCCCCGTCCGACTTCGTTTACTTCATCGCCGACCCAAGCGAGGACGTGGCGGAATCCGCATTCTCCGCGTGGACTTCCGCGCTTGAAGACGCCAGGGGCCACAGGCGCGTGCGCGCCATAATCGAGGCAGCCCAGATTCTTCAGGGCGGCAAGTGGCAGGGACAGACGCCGCCTCCGATGCCAGCTCCTGGCATGGTGCCCGTTGCGCCTGCGGTGGTGCAGCCCGTTCAGACCGTCGTGCAGCCGTCCACCGTTCCCGTGACGCAGCCGGCAACCGTTCCCGTGACGCAGCCTGTCGTGTACTGATCCGTGAGGGGGGCTTGAATGGATAGTCGAGTGATCGCAATCGACGGGCCTAGCGGCGCGGGGAAGAGTTCCGTGTCGAAGCGCGTCGGCAAGCAGCTTGGTTTCCTGCACGTTGACTCCGGCGCGCTCTACCGCATAATGACGTGGCAGTGCCTTGAAAACGGCATTGACACGTCAGACCCGGCGGCCGTCGCCGCGTTCGCGCAGGGAGTCGAGGTGGAGTGCCGTCCCGAGGACGGTGCCATCGCCTACTACGTAAAGGGCGAGACTCCGGGCGACCGCATCCGCACGCCCGAGATCAACGCGCACGCATCGCATGTCGCCACGGTCAAGGAAGTGCGTGAGCGCATCACCGCGATTCTGCGCGGCATGACGCAGTACGGCGACCTCGTCGTTGAGGGCCGCGACATCACTACGGCAGTTTTCCCCGATTCGCCAGCCCGCTTCTACCTCACAGCCTCAGCCGAGGCTCGCGCCGCGCGCCGCCAGAAGGAAGAGGTGGAGAAGGGCATTGCAAACCAGTCCGCCGAGGCCGTGAAGGCGTCCCTGCTCGCGCGGGACAAAATCGACTCAACCCGCAAGTACGCCCCGCTGCGCAAGGCGGACGGCGTGCTTGAGGTCGATTCAACGTCCCTCACGCTCGACCAGGTGGTTGATGCCGTCCTTGCCGCGCTTCCTGCGGACTGGAAAACGGCGTAAGGCTAAACCCACTTGCCCTAGCGTATGGGATATGGTATAATCTAAACCGTCAGGACATTTAGGAGTGAACATGGCAGAAAAGAAAGAGAAGACGACCAATACGGCGCTGGACGCCGTGCTGAGCCAGATCAAGAAGGAGTTCGGAGAACTCTCGATCATGCGGCTTGGAGGTCAGGAGCATGCGGATATCCCGGTGATTTCCACGGGGGCGCTGTCGTTGGACCTTGCGCTCGGCGTGGGTGGTTTGCCGCGCGGACGCGTGGTGGAGTGCTACGGCCAGGAGTCGAGCGGCAAGACGACGCTCGCCCTCCACGTGGTGGCGAACGCGCAGAAAGCTGGCGGCGTGGCGGCGTTCATCGACGCCGAGCACGCGCTCGATCCGGGCTATGCGAAGAAGATCGGCGTGAACCTCGACGATTTGCTCGTTTCCCAGCCCAACAGCGGCGAAGAGGCGCTCTCGATCTGCGAACAGCTCTGCAAGTCGGGCGCACTCGACGTGATCGTTGTCGATTCCGTGGCGGCGCTTACGCCGCAGGCCGAGATCGATGGCAACATGGGCGACAGCCACATGGGCCTGCAGGCGCGCCTCATGTCGCAGGCGATGCGCAAGCTGACGGGCGTCCTGAACCAGACAAAGACCCTTTGCATCTTTACGAACCAGGTGCGCGAGAAGATCGGCGTGATGTTCGGCAACCCCGAGACGACGCCCGGCGGCAAGGCGCTTAAGTTCTACGCGAGCTGCCGCCTCCAGGTGCAGCGTATCGGCGCGATCAAGGATACGTCCGGCACGGTGATCGGCAACCGCACGCGCGTGAAGGTGGTGAAGAACAAGGTCGCGCCGCCGTTCACCGAGGCGGAGTTCGACATCCTCTACACCTGCG
>CACZDG010000117.1 GCA_902779865.1 uncultured bacterium | reverse complement strand
CACGTTGTTCGAGCGCGTGATAAAGTTCCCATCCCCGCACAACTCAATCTGCGCGTTGTACTGCCCCGTGCGGTCTCGCCCTGCATACACATTCTCCCATGTAAGAACCTTCCCACGGTAGGGCGCGATCACCGAGCGCGCCGAATCCGCCCACCAGAACCGCCCCACCCCGGGCACAATCGACGCATACTCCCTAGCCGCACATATCGACATGCACGACGGACGCGGCAGCGATTCAACCATGCCGCCGGAAACCACGTCAACACGGCGCACAACATTCGTGCCAAACGGAAAGGCGAACTCGCCAAGGTCAAGCGGAAAGTGCGCCTCATACCCACCGCCCAGCGACCACGGCATGTATTCAACTCCGTTCGTCGGCATCACATACGAAACCGCGTCGTTCGTCACGACGCTCTCAAGCCGCCACCCTTGCGCAATCTCCTCGGCGGTGACATTCGGTAGGGCGCGATCACCGAGCGCGCCGCCGCGCAGCATCTAAAGTGCTTTACCCAAGCGGCGCAATCCGACATAGGCGCACGCTGCCGCAATCAACAGCAATGCGTCCAGACTGATCCACATCAGCCAGTTCAAAAGCGTCTCTGTCATTTCTTGGTTCATCTCGGTTCCCCGTTAGTGTACCATATTTCCGACAATTGAATGAAATTATTTGCCAAATATACCGCAACGACATTACATCTATCGCGGCCTCCATTTGGCAAAAGACAGAAGACAAACGATGTTTCACCAGCCGCGCCTGTCGCGGCCATCAGGTAGGGCCCGCTCGCCGAGCGGGCCGATGTGGCAAGGCCACAACTTGTTGTTGTACGCTTGCTGTCCCCGCGCACCCCTACGGCAACTCCACCACCACCTTGAAGAAGTTGTAGTTGCCCTCTTCGCCATCCTTGACCTCGACCCATTCCTCGTTCGGATCATCGAGGCGCTTCTTGCCGAGTTTCTTGTACGCCCGCTCGTCCAGCAGGTCAGGCGCGTAGGTGACCACGGGTTCGCCATCCACCATCTCAATATAGGCCGTCAGCTTTGAGTCGGGGTCATTCGGATCTGTCCCCGCCACGTACTCCTGGGCCGTGGTGAGACCGTCGCCATCGGGGTCGGCATTCGCGGCATCCGCCGCAGTAACACCCGCCGACACCATGCCGAGATTCTCAAGCCACGCCACCGGCACCTCGCTGTCGCCCACGAGCGGCGACCATGCGACTTGATCCACCATGCCGCAGTCCTCGATTCCGACGAGGTCGTCGTCCATGTAATCCTTGGAGTAGGTCCACGTGAGCGTGTGCATCCCCTCGCTCTTGATCTTCACCGTCACCTGACACCACCCACTGTCGCCGTCTATGCGCGCGATCTCAGCGCCATCCACTTCAAACGACAGGAAGTCCCAGTTGTCGTAATCGGGATCGTCCTCGCAGTCCACCTTCCACCAGAAGGTGAGCGTACCCGCGCCCTCAATCGTCATCGTGAGCGTGCTTTCTTGGTCGTCGCCGATCGCACCGCTCCGCGCGCAGGACGAGCCGTTCCGCCCCGCAGTCTCATCCACCGTCCAGACCGCGTCGCCGTCCGTCGTCACCGTCCAGAGCGGCACGTCAAGCGCCTCGGCGAGCGTCTGAAGACGCACGATACGCGACGACACCGTTTCGCTCGCCCGCTTGCCGACCATGAACGCCCGCGCCTTGACCACGGTCGTGTCAAATACGTTGAACGACTTCGTGTAGAGCTTGCTCGCAGCCGTCGGCTCGCTGCCGTCCAGCGTGTAGCGGATTTCCGCGCCCGCCTCCGCGCCGCTTATCGAGACGCGCCGCGACGAGCCGATGAACGTTGTGCCGTCTGCAGGATTGATCGTCGGCGCGACGAGCTGCGCCATCCCCTCCTGCGTGAGCGTGAAGTCGCGCGAAAGCACAGAAGCGCCCTGACTGGGAGAGCCGCCATCTTGGCGGCGCACCACCCGAATTGTCGCCACCCGCGCATCGGCATTGGCATTCTCCTCAACCGAATACACAACATTGCTGCCATCAACTGAAACCGTCACCCAATCGGCGTCACATGACACATCCCATTCCACGTTCGCCGTGACGGCGAATGCGCCTTCCGACGCCAGACATCCGACAGTCGCCGACTCCGGCTCAATGCTCAGCTCATACGGGATCCAATACGCCTGCAGCACCGTCTCGCCGCTCGCAACGACATCGCCTGGTAGGGCGGCTTGTCCCAAGCCGCCGTCTTCGACGCGCCGCCATCCCCCGAACATCGCATCCTCCCGCACCAGTTCCGGCAATGTGCCATACACCTTCCCCGCAGTATAAGTACGCGTCGGCAGGTTCGTTGCGCCATCAACGAACTTCACAGTCGCCAACGCCGCAACCGCCGGGTCATCGAGCCACCAATTGGTAGGGCGCGTTGTCCTCAACGCGCCGTTCATATCCGTATCGCCGCCCACGCTATCATCATCGAACGCAGCCAGATACGCGCCCTCGGCAACGACAGAACCGCCGTCCTCAACCACGATCCGCGCCCCCTCCGTAAACTTCACGATGCACCCCGCGCCAAGCATAAGCGTTGTGCCAGAAGGCACAACCACATCGTGCCGCACCACGACCACGCGCTCATCATCCCACGCCGCGCTTTGCGACATCCGCCCGCCGACAACCGACGGCCCGTTCAAGACAAGCACATCGACGGTAGAATGCGATGCCTCGCCGGTTGGGCGCGTTATCCCTAACGCACCGTCGTTCGCGACGCGCCACCAACCATCTTCAACCTGGGTAGTATCCCATTCGGCCACAACTGTGCCGTCTGCCGATCCAACATATTCCACGCCAGTTGCAATCAACGGCACAGCCCGTGTATCCACGCGCACCGCCGGTAGGGCGGCGTGTCCCCACGCCGCCGTCGCGCCGCACACCGCCACTAACAACATCTTCATCATCTCTTTCATCGTTTGCTTCCTTTCAAAACTATTTTTCATGCGGCGGCATAAGGATATGCCGCCCTACCAATATGCCATTCCGCATTGACATTGCGCACGATTTGTCGTACAATATCCGCATTTTCAACACAGAAAGGACAAAACGCCATGACAACAACCCTATCCATCCGTATGGACGAAGACCTCAAGGCCGATGCCGAGGAGTTCTTTTCGGATATCGGCATGAACCTCACCACCGCTATCACGTGCTTCTTCAAGAAGTGCATCGACGTGGGCGAGATACCCTTCAAGCTCGGACACAAGAAAACGCCGCACGAAATCACCCTTGAGGCAATCGAAGAGGCAAAGCGCATTGCGCACGATCCCAACGCGCCGTCTTGCAATGACCCCGCAAAACTTAGGGAGTTTCTGCTGTCATGAAATACACAGTCCGCCGAACCAAGAAGTTCCGCAAGGAACTGAAGAAGATGCTCAAGCGAGGTGCCGATCTCGACAAACTTGAAACCGTGGTCAATATCCTTGCAGCTGGCGAAACGCTTCCGCCACAGTACCACGACCATGCACTTACCGGCGACTTGGAGGGAACACGAGACTGCCACATTACGCCCGACTGGCTGCTGCTCTACAGAATTGAAAACGACGTCCTCGTTCTGACCCTCACCCGCACTGGTTCGCATTCCGATCTGTTTTGATAGGCAGAGCGCGGCGTCCCCAACGCGCCGCCATCCACACCGGTAGGGCGCGTTGTCCTCAACGCGCCGTGTGGCGACGTATGGATATACCGCCCTACCAAGAACAAGGCAATTGGTTACCAATCTATCGGTTCCTCCATGCATGAATCAATTGTTCCTGTTCTTCGTCAGTTCCTTAATCGCATCGCTTATGCTCTGAAGCTCCTTCATCTGCGCGAGAGTCATGCCGCGATACGTGTAGTCACCCTGAATGACGCGGTGAATCAGCTCCTTGTCATTGTTCAGCGTCTGGATGCGCGTGAATACAGCCTTTTCAGCACTTGATATCACGGAAGAGTTGCCGTCAAGATCTCTCGCGTGCGGGTCTACCATGCACACATCCATCTCCGTATCTGAAACATACCCATCAACATCCCCCGTCACCCCATCCATAACATTAAGCACATTCCGCAGCGGCATCAAATCCCGATAGACCTCAGCCAAGCACCAGTCGCCCCAGTAGCCATAAACGTATATCGGGCTGAAGAGGCGGCTCCCGTCGGCGTACTTGGCAAGGATCATGTACGAATACGGACTGCGGTAGGACACGTTCGTGTCCGTGTAGGACGTCGTTGTCACGTCGGCGACCTTCGTCACTCCCGACGAAAAATCCTTCGTGGCCGAGCGCCACACCTCGTAGCCTTGCGCATCCGCGATTCCCGCCCACGACACGACCACTTTGGCCGTGCCGTAATTCTGCTGTGTCGCCGACACGTTCGACGGACGTTTCGGGAAGAGGACAACGGAGCTGTAGTTCCCTCCCCACATACCCCGGCAACACTCGCTCAGTTCAAACAACTCCAGAAGCGTTGAACCACCGATGTTCGTGTAATCGCCGCGCATCACGTCGCTTATCAACTGCTTGTCGGTGTTCAGCGCCTTGATGCGCGTGAATACATACAGTTCTTCCGGCGAGTTCGTCGTAGGATCGCCGTCCATATCGGAAAAACGCGGATTACTGATTGCGCTGTTTATTTCATTGTCTGCCAACACTCCATCTGGACTAATCGATTCAATCGTCGTCAGCAGATTCCGCAACGGCATCAGGTCAACCGTCGTCGCCGCAACCGCAAAGACATCGCTCGCTGCCGATGACGCGCCTTTGACAGCCACCACCCAATAGTAATACGCCGGCTCCTTGCCTGTCCCGTCAAACCCGTAGCTCGTTCCAGTAACAGTCGAAAGCAATGTCGCCGTTGAAAAATTGTTTGCCGTGTTGCGAAACACCTTGTAGGACACCGCGCCTTCCGCCGCGTCCCAAGCGAGGCTGTGGCGCACGTGCCAGACCACCGTTACCACGCCAGCGCCCGAAAGGCTTTCCTCGCAAGTACTCGTGGTCGAGTGGCGTATGTTGGCAGGTGCGGCGATCGTGTACGGTATCGCCTCAATCTTCACGTCGAAGGACGCGGCGTGGAATCCGGGATAGTCCGCGCCGATGTCCCACGTCAGACGGTGCTCACCCGCCGCCACCGCCGCACCGACCGCGTCGCCCGTCAACGTCTTCGCCGCTAGCGGGACATCGTGGTCGTTGTCCTGTCCCGAAAGCGTGACGAGCGCCCGCGTCCCCTCCGGCGCGGTGGACAGCGTGTAGTCGATGTCGACGAGCGTGGAGAACGGCCAGCGCGGCTTCACGCGCACGTTCGAGACGGACGCCGACGCCTGCACGGGGGCCAGCACCTTCACGTCCTTTGTCGCCGACTTTCCGCCGAATGCCGCCGTCACGGCCACGTCCGCGTCCGCCGTCACGGCGTGGGCTGTCAGCTTGCCGTTCGCGTCGATCGCCGCCGCGCCGGACGCCGACCAGACAGGCGAGACCGACTTTGACGTGCCGTCGGAGTACTTCGCCGTGCAGGAATAGACCGCCGATCCGGACGCCGCCACGCGGTCGGGCCCGGAAATCGAGATTGCGAGAAGCTGCGGCGCGTTGGGGACAACGCGCCCTACCACGCCCGCGCTCCAGCCGCTCGCGTTCGCGCCGGAGGAATCGGTTGCGGCGCGGACGAAGTACCACAGCGGAGTGTCCACCGGTGCGGACGTGTCGAGGAACGACGTGTCGGCCGTCCACGAGACAAGCTCCGTCTTCGCGCCGTCCGCGCTCGTCGCCCGCGCCACGCGGAAGTAAACGGCGGATTGCCCCTGGTAGGGCGCGTTATCCATAACGCGCCGCCAGTCAACGAACACGCCGTCCGTGCGGTCGGTCGTCGCCGTCACGCCAGTAGGCGCGGGCAGCGGAATCGTCGCCGTCACGGCCGGCGACGACTGCGGCCCTTCGCCCGCGCCGTTCGAGGCGGAGACCATATACGAATACGTCACGCCGGGAATGGCGGAGAAATCGGTGTAGGTCGTTGCCGGGACGTCGCCCGGCGCGTTGGGGACAACGCGCCCTACCGCGTTGCCGTCGCGATAAATCGCGTAAGACGCCGCGCCCGCGACGGCATTCCACGAGAGCGTCACGCCCTGGGCCGCTGCCACCGCCGCAACGTTGCGCGGCGCGACGGGTTTCACGGCGGCGATGGTGATCGACTTTTCGCCAGTCACCGTCTTGCCGCCTTCGGTGTAGGTCGCTTTCAACACGACGGATTTGTTCTCCGTGACGGTTGCCGCCGTCATGCGACAGCCGACAATCGACGCACCATCGCCCACGATTTCCCAATTATTGGGCGCGATATTCTCGACCTTGTGCCCATCGGTGTAAATCGCATCCGCCGCGTAGTCGGCGAAACCGCCCGCTGCAATACTCGCATCGCCTTTGATTTCAAGATGGTCGATGGTGATGGGTTCAGGCCGAATGCCGTCGTCGAAGAGGCTGTAGTCGCTGGGACGATTGCCGCTTGCATCGACTGCCGCCACTACGAAATAGAAGTACGTCACACCCGCCGTCGCCGTGGTGTCGTTGAAGGTCGTTGCCGACTGCCAGTTGCCAAGCGCGGTCTTTTCGCCGTCCATGCTTTCGGCGCGGTAGACGCGGTAGTGCGTCGCACCTTCGACCTCACTCCATTCGAGAGCGACCTTGTCGAGAAGCGTGTCGGATGCCGTCACGCTCTCCGGCGGCGCAAGCTTGCGCCAGCCGTTGGCACCGTCGCTGAACCCGCTCGCGCCGGATGAGTTCTTCGCCTTCACGAAGTACCAGTAGTCCACGCCTGGCACGGCGGACGTGTCGTTGTACTTCGGTACCGTGACCTTATCAAGATACTGCGCGTTCCTGCTGTTGTTCGCTGTGGCGCGATAGACGGCATATTCCGTAGCCCCGTTTGGTGCAATCCAATTCACGCGAACGCACGATGTTTCTGTTCCCTGCGAGGCCGTCACATCCGTCGGTGTATTCGGCGCGGCAATGGTGACGAACATCCCCCAGGTTGCATCTTTGGTGATACCGTCCTCGGTGTAAGTCGCCTGAACAGTCACGGTCTGCTGGGCGGAGACCTCCTTCGCCGTAACAAGGCCTGATGCAGAGACGGTGGCATACGCCTGACCTGCGCGAGTAATGCTCCACGTCGGCGAAATGTCTTTTTTCGACTGATCCGTATATATCGCCTCACAAGAGAACTGCGCCGACTGCCCGGACGTAAGCGATGCCACGCCAGATATGACAATGGAAGCAAGTGTAGGTTTCGGTGCCGTTGCCGACTTCGTGTATGCCTTGCAACAGAAATTATATGAGCCTGTACCATAATCCATGCGGATGGATGCCAAGTCTCCCCACGCCTTGCCATCCTCGCTGACAAAACTCTCACCGATATTTGCGGATGCAGTCCGCGTTTCATAGTAGTATAGACCTTCCAGTGCCAGTGGTTCATTTTTTCCAGGAGTAGTCAATTTTAAAACGACGGAAAAACGTGTTCCCCTTGTCAATGCGACAGTATCCGTCAATGGAACCGTAACGAAACCCGCATAGTCCGTCACCCCCGTCTGCTTCAATTTCTGGTTTCCCGATGTTGGGTCATCCGCAGAACAACTCGTATAAATTACAATCTGGTAACTTGTGTTGGGCGAGAGAGCGTAAAAACCAACTGCGGCCAAAGGCGCATTGTTTGTGGCCACAAACACATTCGCGCCCCAGGCCGTCTCTCCACCGTTGGAATTGGGATGGTACGGGCGCACATAGCCCATGGGATCGTACTGATAAATGGCTGAATAATTGTCGACCGCCTCAATCCCGGCAAACGACATCAACTCACCTTTTGCGAAATATCGATCATAGTAGGAAACATAGAAGTATCCGTCTATTCCGAAATCTTCTCCCCAGCTGTTTTTTACGATGAAAGCTCCGTCGCCAGGCGGAGTATACCTGAAATTGTCCCTTGAGAAATTATCATCCCAGCCTACGATTGTCACGGCGTGTCCACCGCCAAGCTCGAAATATTCGTAGATTTCACGATCATCGTCGAAAAAGTAGGTGTCCATCCATGAAGAGCCATAGTAGTAATTCTTTCCGTCTTGCTGTATTGTCTGATACTTCCCGTCGAAATCCCCGTAGAAATACTGGCAATGGAAGTAATCTACGTACAGTGCTCCGAATTCCATCAAGGCCAACTTGATTGGAACAAGTTCACTCTTGATTGAAGCCGCTGTCATGTTGGTAGACATGGCAGGTATCCAACGAATGTGCTGGACATGTCCAATGGGCATGACATTCGGGCTCGCAGGCAAAATAGAGTTCAAAGCATATACATTGCCGTTAGTGTAATCCGGATACCACTGCGAATAATATGAGTTATCGGGATAGGGGTCTTGAGATTCCAGTATTGGCCCCTTCCATTGCGTCAAGAATGATGCGGCAATGTCGCCATTACCACCAGCAGTAAAACCTTTATAACCCATGTCCCAGTCATGATTTAATGCGAGCTGCTTCTCTGACAAGTCAAATGCTTCCGCCTTGCTTGTCAGTAACCCTGATTCAATTGACGCCATCGTTCCATGAGCCCAGCACGTGCCATAACTGCCTTGATTCTTAACTGCTGTCACGCGGGAACTTGTGCGGAGATCAAATCGCGCAGGAAGCGAAGTGACCGCTCCCATTGAACGTTGAACCGCCCGACTACTTGTAACATTAATATTCTTGAGATAGGTTTTATCATTTGGACTCGGCATATAACCAAGCGGGGATTTCACTTCATCTGGAATCAAGATTTCTTCCGTACCACGAGTCGACGCAGAGGACAAAAGACGTTTGGATCGTCTAGGACGAGAACGTGCAATGATTTCCACTGCCGAAACAAAATTCGTTTGAGACTTGTTCCGTTTGAGTTCTTGGATTTTCTGCCACCTGATGTATGATGGATTCGTTTCTCCAAACTTGCCTCCCCACGCGCTACCCGCGCAAACAAAAACCACCATCGCACACGCGGCGAGGCGCATGAGCCCGTTTCCAAACAATCTGTCTCTCTTCATTTTCGTTCCTTCTCTCCTTGTGGCGGCGTGGGGACACGCCGCCCTACCATTTTGCGGTGCGGCGCGTTGGGGACAACGCGCCCTACCAGTTTGCCGCGCGGCAATCGGAACGAAAAAAAGAAAACCTCCCTTTCGTATCTCAGTAGAGGCCGTGAGATTGCCTTGATGGAAATACTAAGAGAGGAAGTGCCTACGCACTTTCCCTGCTAAGTATCGTCCATCTTGAAATTTCTCACGTTTCTACTGACGACTGCTTTGCAGCGTTTGCAAATTGAATTGCGGCGTCCGAGGGGTGGAAAGGGATGTCGGCCCTCACGAAGTGGCTTGACGCTCCCGGTCAGTTCCTCGAACTATGGATTTGCCCTCCTTGCGGAGAACGCCATTAGAATACCAAAATCCGCCCCACAACGCAAGGCGTATTTTCGTAAAAGCGCAATTCTGGCGTTATGTTTCTGGTACGGGAATATGAATACACCGCACTTCACTTATCGCGATATGTGAAGTAGCGGGTATGAGGTGTACCCACGATATTACGGTGCGGAACGATCACATTTCTCCGTAAACGTCAACTACTGCGGTCGTAGTAAACTACTCCCCTGCCTACGCTGGATACAGGCATCGTCATGCATAGACCTTCTGTTGCTTATGCATAGACCAACCATCCCTTATGCATAAGCATCCAGTTCCTTATGCATAAGCGTTTGATTCCCTATGCATGAGGAATCGATTCTCTATGCATAAGCGTTTGTCCAGCTATGCATGGTCATCAGCGCTGTTCTGACGAGCCCGTTGTAAAACTCCTGCGGCTTAATCGGGCAAGGTATCGTTGTCATGCACCCAAAACACCTCTCGCAAAAGGCTCAACTGACGATTTTATGGTAAATTGTTGTCATACCATCGCGGACGCTATACGAGCATTGGGCAGATGAACGTATTTGCGAGTCCCCGCCGCTTCTTCGCGCAACATACGCTCACGCGCAGCTGCTGCGATGCGCCGCACGTCATGTCCATACCGTTCCGAAATCAAACGACGAATTGCGTAGATTTCTTCAATTGGGTCTTCGTAATTCCACTCATTTTCCATAACCAAACTCCTCTCTTCTCTCAATGAACTCCGCAGGGGTGATTATGACGGGGCAGGCATATCCAGCTTTTGTGATGATCGCCGCCGTCTTTGGCAGGGTGACGGGATTTGCCATGTGCTTACAGTTCCATGTCAACAAAACATCCATGCCCTTGACGGCAGCTGTTGCGATATGGAATGCATCGGTAGATTCTGACTCAGGGACTGCATGACCAACAATAAGAGCTTCCGCCAGATTGATTGTATCTTCATCCGAGCCGTCAAGCGATACACACCCAGCCATGCTTTGCTTCCGCATGGTCGCTCGTTCTGGATTTCCAACTTCCGCCTCGTCAGCCACATAAGGGGAAATGAATATATCACACTTTGTTGCAAACTCCTCCCACCAGCGCAACGTCGCAGACTGTTTTATGGCAATATGCTCCAATGGTGTATTGCCGCCGTTCAGAAAACTCCAGAACGACGTTTCGCAATATACTTTCAACCTATTTTCGGTTCGCATTACATACTCCTTCCCAAACAGGGCACACTACGTCCAAAGAATACACCTACGCAGTTGCGACCATTGGCCATGATTGCTCGCCAACATCCACGCGGGTAATCCGTATGTTCATTGGATCAGTTGCCCAATCCGCAGAACGCCGTTAGAATACCAAAATCCGCCCCACGGCGCAAGGCGGATTTTCGTAAAAACGCAATTCGCTGACTTGCCAAAGTAAATACCCATAGGGTATGGGCATTGAGTTGGACAATGGGTGTATGGGGGGTGTGGGGGCATCTACCCTGACAGGATGAGTACG
>CACZDG010000116.1 GCA_902779865.1 uncultured bacterium | reverse complement strand
TGCGCCATGCGAACGGAATGTGATAGACTATTGGCGTTCTCCGCAAGGAGGGCAAATCCATAGTTCGAGGAACTGACTGGGAGCGTCAAGCAACGTATGGAGGCCGACATCCCTCTCCACCCCTTGGACGAAACAATGTAGCATCAACGCTACACGTCGTTCACACAAAATACGACCAATATTTAATCTGGAACGGCATGTAAGTGGAGATGCGCCCGATCGGGCGTGTTTTCTTTCCATGTATTCCAGATGGGCCTTTGGTCGGGCTTTGTGTGAGTGCATAGGAGGGCTAATGCGCCCCTTTTAATGCACTGGATGGTCTGGCGGCGGGCAAGCGCGGGAAAGATGAAGTGGTAAAGTGAACATGGTTCATAAGGAAAAGAAGTCGTCTGGCATGATTGCCAACTGGGCGAAATGTGCGTTTCTGTATTTGATGCTGCCGTGCCTCGGCGTTTATGCCGACCCGTGGGAACCGTATAGCGGCACCATCCATTGGGAATATTCTGGGCCGTGGCACTGGGAAGAATCGAACCTCAAGACGGTCCAGACCGCGACAGGGTACAAGCAGACGTGCGAAGTGAAGATTACAGGATACTCTGGAAGCGCAACGGACATCACTATCCCACCGAAGATTACGATGTCCCAAACCGTCACTGACAATGGCTCTGTCATAATCTCTTGGGAATATGAGGCGACCGTGACGAGCATCGGGGATTTTGCGTTCTCCGGTTGTAGCGGGCTTACGAGCGTGACGATACCTGACAGCGTGACGAGCATCGGGGATTCTGCGTTTTCCGGTTGCAGCGGCCTTACGAGCGTGACGATACCGAACAGCGTGACGAGCATCGGGGATTCTGCGTTTTCCTGTTGCAGCGGTCTTACAAGCGTGACGATACCTGACAGCGTGACGAGCATCGGGGATGATGCGTTCTCTTGTTGCAGCGGTCTTACGAGCGTGACGATCCCGAACAGCGTTACGAGCATCGGGAATAAGGCGTTCTACGATTGCAGCGGCCTTACGAGCGTGACGATTCCGGACGGTGTAACGAGCATTGGGGCTGAAGCGTTCTCCGGTTGCAGCGGACTTACGAGCGTGACGATACCGGACAGCGTGACGAGCATCGGGGATTATGCGTTTCGCTATTGCAGCGGTCTTACGAGTGTTACGATCGGTAACGGCGTGACGGACATCGGAGCGTATGCGTTTTCCGACTGCAGTGGTCTTACGAGCGTGACGATCCCGAACAGCGTGACGAGCATCGGGGATTATGCGTTTCGCGATTGCAGCGGTCTTACGAGCGTGGCGATCGGTAACAGCGTGGCGAGCATCGGGTCTTATGCGTTCTCTGGTTGCAGCGGCATCAAATCTGTTGTCGTTCCACAGTATGTGCTTGATAGGCACCTCTCCATCTTTACCAGTTATCAGTCCATCACGAACGTCGCCTATTCAGGTGTCATCACGAACATCAGCGCGAGCGCGTTCTCCAGTTGCAAAAGCCTTTCGAGAGTGACGATACCGAACACTGTGAAAGGCATCGGGAATCAAGCGTTTTACAATTGCAGCGGTTTGACGAGCGTGACGATCCCGGACAGCGTGACGAGCATCGGGAAATATGCGTTCTACGGTTGCAGCGGTCTTACGAGCGTGGCGATACCGGACAGCGTAACGAGCATCGGGTCTGATGCGTTCGATGGTTGCAGCGGCCTTACGAGCATGATTATCGGCAACGGCGTGACGAGCATCGGGGAGCGTGCGTTCTACAATTGCAGCGGACTTACGAGTGTGGCGATACCGGACAGCGTGACGAGCATTCCAGACTATGCGTTCTGCGATTGCAGCGGTCTTACGAGCGTGACGATACCTGACAGCGTGACGAGTTTGGGACGGGAGGCGTTCTCCGGCTGCAGCAGCTTGGCGAGCATCTCGATTCCCGAAAGCGTGACGTATTTCGGCGCATCATGCTTTGAGGGGTGTCCTGTCTATACGCTGCCGCTCTATCGGATGGTTCTGGGCGTGGGCGGCTCTTCTGGCGGTGGTTCTTCCGGTGGCGGTAGTGCGGAGCCGATCGATCCGCGATATGCGCTGGCGGCAAGTCCGGCGGACCGCGCCATCGCATCCGTGACGGTGGATCGGGATTGCGCGATTGATTCGTTCGTGTTGAAGGACGGGAAGGTTTACGATTCGGTCCTGCGCATCGTTAACACGTCCGCGAGCGAGGTGCGTCTGACGCTCCCTGCGGGCTACGTCTATGAGACGTTCAAGGGCGCGAAGCCGCTGACGATTCCGGCCAACTCCCGCAACATTCTCACCATCACTCGCACGACGGGCGAAACGTTCCTCGTCTCGCGCGAAGAGCTGCAAACGGTGCAGTGACACGGAGCGGGCGCCGATGAAGCGGTTGTTGGTAATAGGGATTGTGTTCGCCGCGTGGGCGGCGGGCGTCCCCGCAGAGGCGATGCCTCTGGGAATGCGCGTGGCGATGTGGGGCGTTGCCGTGTCGCGTGACCGTGACGGAGGGCTGTCCGGCGCGTTGGACGCGCCGGGGCTTGAGTTCACGACGGGCGGCGACGCCGGATGGACGGCGCAGGGCGAGGCGGCGCACGGCGGCGGTTCGGCGCTGAAGAGCGGAGCGATAGGCGACGGACAGGTGTCGTGGGTTGAGACGTCCGTGGACGGTGCGGGGGAGGTGTCGTTCTGGTGGAAGGCGTCAAGCGAACACTACCGCCAATATGCGATTGACTATGCGATGTTCTCGGTGGACGGACAGGAGCGTTTGCGGATTGGCGGAGAACAGGACTGGACGAACGCGACGGTGCAAGTCGAAGGCGCGGGGAGGCACGTTCTGCGATGGTCGTACGTCAAAGACGACGAGATGTCGGGCGGTTCGGACTGCGCATGGCTCGACGAAGTCACATGGACGCCGACATCTGGTCTTGCCGCATGGCTGGCTGAACGGAACCTGACGGCTGATGCACGGGCGGCTAATGGGCGTACGGCGGCGGAGTGCTATGCGCTGGGACTTGATCCGGCGCTTGCCACGAACGACTTCCGCATTGTGTCCATTGAATTGGTGGATGGAGAGCCGAAGGTGGAGTGGGAGCCGAAGGTGAACCGCTGGACGGGCGCGAAGATACAGGCCGTGCTGAAGGGTGCGCCGACGCTGGATGGACCGTGGGAGGATGTGCCGGAGGGTAGCGGCTCGCCGGGACAGCTCGCCCCACCATTGACGGCTCGCCCCACCATGCGGTTCTTCAAGGTGGTTGTGGAGCTGCCATAGCGGCGCGTGGGGACAGCAAGCGTACAACAACAAGATGGTGGTTGGTGGGGCGCGGCGGAATGCTGCGACCAACTACATGTTCTGCACGGACAAAAGCGAAATCTAAAGTAAAAACAGTTTCGGCAACGCGCTGGCAGCGCGTTGTACCAGTGTGGCGGGCGGCTCACCGAGGACGACTTACCCCACCGTTCCGTCGTCCCTAAACCACCCGTTCCGCGCCGTGATATTACGGTTCGGCGCGGGGGATGAAGACGGTATCGACACGAAGTGCCTTCTTCATCGCCTTGGCGAGCGCTTTCACTCCGAATGTTTCCGTGGCGTAGTGTCCGGCGCAGATCATTCGCATTCCAACGTTCTCCGCCGCAATCACGTCACCCCACGAGGCTTCGCCCGTGACATACAGGTCGCAGCCGATTTTCTTCGCGTCAACCGCGAACTCGCCCGCGCCGCCGGAGCAGACGCCGACCTTCTTCCCGTTCGGCAGAGTTCCCGTACAGCCAATCGTCTCGCCATGGTACACGAAGGCGGGCTTCAGGTTCTTGAGTCCGAGGTAACGCGCAAGCTCGTAGTTGTTGCCGTATGCGTGGTTTGCGTCAAGCGGCAGGTGTACGCCGTAGAGCGCCACGTTGTGCCGTATGGCCGCAGATACCACGTTGTAAACTCCATCCACGATCCGTTCGATCCCGCCGCCCCACGAGATGCCGTGGTGGACGATGGCAAGCTGCGCCCCAGCCGCCACCGCCGCCTCGATGAACGCAACTGACGCATCCACGCCGAACGCCACCTTCTTCACTTCCTCTCCTGTACGCGCTATCTGCACGCCGTTGTTCGAGACATCCGAAAACGACTTAACGTCCAGGACATTGTCAATCCACTCCGTAATTTTCGTAAGCTTCATCTCATTCCTCCTTCATTTCATCATTTCGATACAAACGGCCCCAGCGGATAACGGCCGAAGCGCGGGCCATAGACGGCGAGGCCGGCGTCGGATTCAAGCCGGATCGTCGCCTTGCCGTCCTTCACGGCCTCCGGCGGAACTTTCACCTCGACGAGCCATCCATAGCTCCCCGCCTCGCGAAGCCTCCCGTCGTGCGGCTGGGCGAGCCAGGAAAGAAGACCGCGATGGTCCGCAGGGTCGTCGGGCAGGACTCGCTTCAGCGCGATCTTCCCGCCCACGCTCACGGTCAGGTTGGCCGGGAACTTGTGTTCGCATGTCTGTGGATAGCTGTTCGGGTTCTTTGAGCGCTCCATAGTCCGCTTGCCTGTCGGGTAGTCAAGGCTGCGTCCTTCGCCTTCGCGGTCCTTCCAGTTCTTGCGCTTCGCCGAAAGCTCCACGCGGAACGTCCCACCCTGCGGCGGCACGGCGATTTCATACTCGAACCATCCCTTGCCGAATCCGTTGAGCTTGAGGCCGCCCATGACCTCGGCAGTTCCCTCCGACCACTTCGACGCCGTCGGCTTCAGCATCGCCGCGTCCGGCGCGACGGTGGAGAACGCCCAGAAGTTGCGCGCGATATTCTTGCCGTCGGCGAAAAGGTCGAAAACGACGCATCCGCACGCAGGGACTCCCGGCGCGGCGAATTCGACGTCCCACAGCTTCTCGCACTGCCAACTCTTCGCCACGAACGATTCATCGAGCGACACGGTGCCAGACTCGCACTTCCGCCCCGCGCCGTCGAACCACCACGCGCTCTTCGCGAGAGTCAGTTTCTTTCCGGCGAACTCGTCGGTGATGAACGACACGCCGACTGGAATCACGACCTTCTCGCCCGGCTGGATGATCTCGCCCGTCTCGTATCCGCGCCTCTTCTGCATGAACAAGGCCGCCTTGCCGTGAAGATCGGCGAGCGTCATGCCCGCAAGTTCCTCAAGACCCGTCTCCTTCCACGTGCGGTCTTCGCGGACGTATCCGTTCCACTCGATTACCACGTCGTGGTGTTCGGTGTAGAGCCAGCCTCCGCACTTCAGGTGGCTGCGGAAGGCGTTGATCATCGCGTGGTAGTCCCACGTGAAGTCGCAGTCGCCCGTGGATCCCTTGTAGCCCCAGACGTTCCCGCACTCGGCGTTCATCATCGGCGCGCCGTTCTGCTTATAGCCCTTCGCATAGTTGCACACAGAGCCAACGTAAGTATTCGTGCAGACGCGCTCGAGCTTGCTGTACCATGCGTATGCGGGGCAGTACCTGTGCCACGTGTTGACGTCAGTCTCCACGTGGTCGCGCAGACAGACTGAGTTGTCGTCGATGATGCGCGTCGGATCGAGCACCTTCGCCTTGCGGTAAGCCTCGCCGACGCGGCGTTGCGTCGCAGGCTCGTACGTCCCCTTCTTGCCGTAGCGCGAGGAGAGGAGACCCCACGTCTCGTTGAAGAGCGTCCACTGGTAAATGGACGGATGGTTGAAGTCGCGCTTCACCATCTCCTCAAAGCATTTCCAGTGTTCGGCGAACATCTCGTCGCACGCAGGGCCCCATGCGTTCGGCACGTCCGCCTGGATGAGAAGTCCCAGCTTGTCCGCCCAGTAGAGCTTACGCGGCACCTCAACCTTGATGTGGACGCGGTTGCCGGAAAGTGCGAGCTTTTTCGAGATCATTATCTCGTTCTTCATGTACTCGTCCGTCGGGAACGTGTAGTACCCTTCTGGATGGTAGCTCTGGTCGAGACACATCTGGAGGTAGATCGGCTTGCCGTTCAACGTCACGTATGCGTCGCCGTTCGCATTCTTGCCGATGCCCACCTCGCGGAAACCAAAGTATGTTTTCACGGCGTCGTCGCCCAGCGTGAGCGTGACGTTGTAGAGATTGGGATTGTCGAGATCCCACAGATTGGGAGCGGCAACCGCGATGTCAACCATCTTCACGATTTCGCCCTTCGCGAACGGCACCTTCGTAGTCTTTCCGTCGAACTTCACCTCTGCGACGAGCGGCGCGCTAGCCGGAGCGGCGAGGCGCAGCTCGGCTTTCACCGAAGACTTCGCGATGCTCGGCGTGAAGCGCGCGCTGTCGATGTAGTCCTTCCCGCGCGCTTCGAGATACACGGTCTGCCAGATGCCGCGAACGTTGCCGTAGCCCTGCTTGCCGAAGAGGTAATATCCGTTGTGCGCGGAGAAGAAGTCGGGATCCCATATCTTGAATTCCGCAGTCTGCTCATCGTCCCACTTCACGAGGTCGGTAAGCTCGAACTCGAACGGCGTGTAGCCACCCACGTGCTTGCCGAGGGGCTTGCCGTCGAATGAGAACTCCGCCTCGTAGTCAGCCGCGCCGACGACGAGGAACACGCGCTTTCCCTTCCATTCCTGCGGCACTTTCACTTTACGGCAGTAGTAGCCGGTGTCCTTGCCCTTCTCGTCCTTCACGCCGGAGAGCACGGTCCCCCATCCAAACGGAACGGTGATCTTCTTGTCGTACACGCCCTTCTCGAATCCGAATTCCCATTGTCCGTTTAGGTTCACCCACTGCGAACGTTCCCAATCCGGGCGCGGATGCTCCGGCAACGGGATTCCAGCGAACGACGTAGTCGCTGTGAACAGCAGTGCAGCTACGATTGACGCTTTCTTAATTGCCTTTCCTATTTTCATGAAGTCATTCCTTTCTTGGTCCGTTGGAGGTATATTATACTATATTTTCCCACTCAAACCCCGCTTGCACTTTTATTCTTTCCAAATATGTAAAGCGGGGAAACGCCAATTGTGGTAAAATATTCGCTTTCGAGGTATCAGACACCATGAGCAAGACCATATATTTCGACAACAACGCCACCACCCAGGTAGCCCCTGAGGTGCGCGAGGCGATGATGCCCTTTTTCGGCGAGCTGTACGGCAACCCGTCGTCCATGCATGCGTTCGGCGGACAGGTCGCCAAGCACGTGGAACGGGCGCGCGAGCAGGTGGCCGCTTTCTTCAACTGCCAGCCGGACGAGGTGTACTTCACCTCGTGCGCAACCGAATCGGACAACACCGCCATCCGCGGCACGGCCGACTGGTTCGGCAAGGACATGAAGATGGTCACCACCGCCGTGGAACACCCCGCCGTGCTCCAGCCCGCCCGCCGCCTGAAGGCGCTCGGACATACCGAGGTGGAACTGCCCGTCAACCACGTCGGCCAGTTCGACCTCGACCAACTCCGCGCCGAACTGAAAGGCACGAAGAACGCCCTCGTCTCCGTCATGTGGGCCAACAACGAAACCGGTACTATCTTCCCCGTGCGCGAAGCCGCCGAAATCGCCAAGGAACATGGCGCGATCTTCCACACGGACGCCGTCCAGGTGGCCGGCAAGGTCCCGATCGACATGCAGCAGGTGCCGGCGGATCTCCTCGCCGTGAGCGGCCACAAGTTCCACGCGCCAAAGGGCGTCGGCGCGCTCTTCATCCGCCGCGGTACGAAGCTGAAGCCCTTCATGCTTGGCGGACACCAGGAGAGCGGGCGCCGCGCCGGCACCGAAAACGTGCCCTACATCGTGGGCCTCGCGAAGGCGTGCGAGCTCGCCATGAAGAACTACGAGGCCGAGGCCCGCCAGCTCACGGCGATGCGCGACAAGCTCCAGGCCGGCATCCTCGCCGCCTGCCCGAACGTGCGCGTGAACGGCGACCTCGACCACCGTCTCCCGAACACCCTCAACGTCAGCTTCGAGTACATCGAGGGCGAGGCCATCGCCTATCACCTCTCGGACGAGGGCATCTGCATCTCCACCGGCTCGGCGTGCGCCTCCGGTTCGCTCGACCCCTCGCACGTGATCCGCGCCATGGGCGTGCCGTTCATCGCCGTCCACGGTTCCATCCGCTTCTCCCTCTCGCGCTACAACACGATGGAGGAAGTGGACTACGTCCTTGAAAAGCTCCCGCCCATCATCAAGAACCTCCGCGACCTCTCGCCGTTCGGACCCGACAAGGGACCGACGACGTATCAGTGATGTTAGTGGTTAGTGGTTAGTAGTTAGCAAATGGTAGGAATATCAAAACTATATTGCGGAACGGTTGAGGAAAGCGATCGGCTGAGGTATCGGGCGGGGGCGCACAGGAAGCCGATTGTGGTGTGGAACTGCACGCCCGCGTGTAACCTCGCCTGTTCTCACTGCTACGCAGCCTACGCCGGCGAGCAGAAGGTTTTGACCACCGAACAGGCCCTCGCCGTCATCGACGACCTCGCCGCATTCGGTGCGCCCGTGCTGCTTTTCTCCGGCGGCGAACCCTTCGCCCGACCCGACATCCGTACCCTCGCCGCCCACGCGAAGTCAAAGGGTCTGCGCGTCACCTTCTCCACGAACGGCACGCTCATCGACGACGACACCGCCGACTGGATCCGCGACCTCGGCGTCGCCTACGTGGGCATCTCCATCGACGGCACAGAGGCTATCCACGACGCCTTCCGCCGCCGCCCCGGTGCCTACCAGCTGTCACTCGCCGCTATCCGTCGCCTGCGCGACCGCAACGTGAAGGTGGGCCTGCGCGTGACCATGACGCGCGACAACGTTCGCGCCATCCCCGACATCTTCAACCTCATGCGCACCGAACGCGTACCGCGCATTTGCCTCTACCACCTAGTTTACACCGGACGCGGCAAGGAGATCGCCGCCACCGACCTCGACCACGCCGAGGCGCGCGCCGCACTGGAGATGATCGTCGCCGAGACGAAAGCCTGCTTCGACACCGGCTTCCCCGTGGAGGTGCTTACCGTAGATAACCACTGCGACGGCATCGCGCTCTACCTCAAGATGAAGGCCGAAGGCCACCCGAACGCCGAACGCGTCCGCGACCTGCTCGCGCTCAACGGCGGCAACTCCTCCGGCGAGGGCATCGCCTGCATCTCCTGGGACGGCACGGTCTACCCCGACCAGTTCTGGCGCAACCATCCTGTCGGCAACGTCCTCGAACGGCCCTTCTCCGAAATCTGGGAAAACCCGCCCCCCGGCTCGCTCCTCGACCTCCTCCGCCACAAGAAGGAGCACGTCAAGGGACGCTGCCGCACCTGCCGCTGGCTCGACCTCTGCGGCGGCAACTTCCGCGCGCGCGGCGAGGCCGTGACGGGCGACATCTGGGGCGAAGACCCCACCTGCTACCTGACGGACGACGAAATCGGAATGCCCGCATGAGCGCCCCCTTCCAGCCGCCGCGCGTCCTCGCCTGGGAAGTGACGCGCCGTTGTCCGCTCGCCTGCAAACACTGCCGCGCGGGCGCCGCGAACATCCGCTACGAACACGAGCTCACGACGGATGAGTGCCGCCGCGTGATCGGCTCGCTCGAACGCACGATGATCATCTGGACGGGCGGCGAACCGATGCTGCGCCCCGACATCCTCGACCTCGTCTCCTACGCGACCTCCCGCCAGCTGCGTAGCGTGATGGCCCCCTGCGGAATGCTCGTCACCGAGGAACGCCTCGCCGCGCTCAAGGCCGCCGGCGTGATGGCGTGCTCGTTCTCGCTCGACGGACCCGACGCCGCGTCGCACGACGCCTTTCGCGGCGTATCCGGCGCCTACGACAACGTGACGCGCGCGATGCGCATCGCGCACGCGATCGGCATGCCCTTCCAAGTGAACACGACCGTCTCCACGCTCAACGCGGACCATCTCAACGCGATCTACGACCGCGCCGTCGAACTCGGCGCGTCAAAGCTCGACCTGTTCTTCCTCGTGCCCGTTGGACGCGGCAAGGGCATCGCCGACTACGCCCTTTCGGACGCGCAGACGCGCCACGTGCTCGACTGGGCGTTTGCGAAGGCAAAGGCGGGTCCTCTTGCCATCAAGGAAACGTGCTGCCCGTCCGCGCCAACCTACTGGACCGCACGCGGCGGCGAAAACACGTGCGGACCACGTCCGTGCGGATGCCTCGGCGGACGCGGCTTCGCGTTTCTCTCGCACGTCGGCGACTTGCAGACATGCGGCTTCATCGACGTGCCATGCGGCAACATCCGCGATTTCGGCTACGACTTCCGTGCTCTCGCATCCGCCGCCGTCAACCCCCTCGGCACCACCGGCACCTGCCGCACCTAGACCCAATGCCGCGGCAAAGCCGCTTCGTGGCGGCGAAATGGTGGGGCGAGCCATCCCGGCGAGCCGCCGAGATTCCGCGCCGTAATCTCACGCAGAGGCGCAGAGAGTCAGAGAGCGCAGAGAGGGGCGTTCCGAAGCGTAATGTTACGGCGCGAGCTGCGATATTACGCTGCGGAACGAGGTGGATGTGGGGTGGCGGAATGAGCCGTTCCGAAGCGTAATATCACGGTGCGGAACGAGGTGGATGTGGTGGC
>CACZDG010000115.1 GCA_902779865.1 uncultured bacterium | reverse complement strand
GGGAGTACAGTTCTTCATCGCCCGTCCGCGCAGGTTCGGAAAATCGCTTGCAGTATCGACGCTGAAGTCGCTATTCGAGGGTCGGCGCGAGCTGTTCGCAGGGCTTGCCATCGAGCCGAAGTGGGACTGGTCCAAGAAGTGGCCGGTGCTGCATCTCGATATGGGAACGATGCAGTACGACACGGTTGAGGAGTTGAAGAAGTCGCTCAGGGACTATTTCAGCGCGCAAGCCGCCGAACAGGGACTGACCATTGGCGATGACAAAGCGCTGCCTGAAATTTTCAGGGGGCTGATTCGCAGTCTTGCGGCGAGGTCTGCCGACGGCCGTTGCGTTGTGCTCATAGACGAATACGACAAACCGCTTCTGAAAGCATTGAACACGCCAGACGTCATCCAATTCCGCGATTTCTTCAAATCGTTCTACGGCGTTGTGAAGTACGAGGAGAGCAAGCAGCGTTTCACGTTCATAACGGGCGTGTCGAAGTTCTCGAAGGTGTCGATCTTCTCCGACCTCAACAACCTTAACGACTGGACGATGGACTCCAATGCGGCGACTCTCTTCGGCTATACGCATGACGAGGTGCTGAAGTTCTTCCCAGAGCGCATCCATGCGCTTGCCGAGTCGAACGGTTTGACGGACGAGGCGGCATTTGCCGAGGTAATCAAGTGGTACGACGGGTACAGGTTCCACCATGTGGCCGAGCCGGTGATAAACCCAGTTTCCCTCGGACTGTGCTTTCAGAAGAATGAGTTCGCAAACTACTGGTCGAAGACGGCAGTGCCGACGTTCCTCATCGACATCCTCAAGAAACATCCGCTGGATTTCTCGACCATCGACATAACGGACGACCGGCTTGAGGCGTACGAGCCTGACACCCCCGACATCACGACGCTTCTCTACCAGACGGGGTATCTGACGATAAAAGGGTTCAGGCAATTCGCCGCCACGCGCAAATACAATCTTGGATTCCCGAATCTCGAAGTGGAGAACTCCTTTGTGACAAAGCTAGTGCCGGCGTATGTGGGGTTGGAGCAGGCCCGTTAAGTTCCTAAAGGCGCTCAAGGCGTTCTTCGCGAACATCCCGTACGACCTGACCGACAGGCAGAACGAGCAGATGTGGCAGACGATCGTGTACGTGGTGTTGCGCTCCATTGGCGTGAACGTGAATGGTGAAGTTAAGACGAACGAGGGGCGTATCGACATGGTGGTAGATATGCCTAACGACATCTACATCGTGGAGTTCAAGCTGGACCACCCTGCATCTGAAGTATGCGCTTTCAAAGAAGCGCATCACGCTGATCGGCATATCCTTCTCGTCCGCGAAGCGCACCATCGTTGAGGAGCTTGTCGAGGAGCTGCCGCAGGTGGCGGAGTGAAAGGATTTGTGGTATAATATGCGCCATGAAAAAGGTAGCGAGTGCTGACATAAGGAGAATAGCCATTTCCTACAAACGATTTATGGATAGCCGCGCTCGCAGTTCAACATTCACTTCCGCTTTACACATGCGACAAGCATTTTGAGAAAGTCCGCGATCTCACACTGCGATGACCTATAGTAAACAAACACGCTTTTCATATCGCATATCGACAGCCCCCACAATTTCATCACTTCCAGACTTAACCTCACGGCGAACATTTGTCTTTCCGTCGTGGGCGGGTTATGCTACAATATCGGCATGATTGATTTGACGCCATCCCAGAAGAAAACCGTGGCGGCCGGCGTCACGGTGGTTTCGTTCTCGTTCCTCGTGGCCTTTGCGATTGCCGTTGGCTGGGCGATTGTGAGGTTCCTTTCGTTCGCATCGGCGGCCATCACGCCTGTCATCGTGGGGCTGTTCCTAGCGTTGCTGTTCAAGCCGTACTACGAGTTTCTGCGGGGGCGCGTACGCAACCCAACGCTCGCGCTCGTGCTGATGCTCGTCTCGGTGTTGCTGCCGCTGACGCTTATAATATGGTACGGCGGGGCGTTCATCGTTTCGCAGGCGACGAACTTCATCGCGCATGCGCCGACTGTGGTTGCGCGTGCGAGCGGTTGGGTGAACACACAGTTCCCGAACGCGAAGGACTCCCTCATGAAGCTCGGCGCCGACCCTGGCGGTCTCGTGATGGTGTTCCTCAACGACCCCGCGACGTTCTCGAAGGAGTCGCTTGCAATGCTAGGCGGGCAGTACGGCGGCGCCGCGATGAAGGCCGGCTTCGGTGCGATCAAGTATCTCATCGGGCTTGCCTCGTGGCTGGTGACGCTGATCTTTTTCGTTTTCTTCCTGATGCGTCCATCCATGACGGGCACGGACTACGCGCACCATCTGCCATTCCTCAAGGACGAGACGAAATCGTTCGTTGCGAGGCAGATCGATGCGTTCACCGACATCCTCGTGAACTTCTTCCAGCGCCAGGTCGTAATCTGTCTGATCGAGGGTTTCCTCTACGGAGTGGGCTTCGTGTTCGTGGGGCTGCCGTATGGATTCCTCATCGGGTTCCTCTTGGGCGTCCTCAACCTCGTGCCGTTCCTTGGAACGGTGCTGTGCCTTCCAATCGCGCTGCCAGTGGCATATTTCGGCGACGGCGGCAGCATGTTGCGCCTGATCGGTGTGCTGTCGGTATGGCTCGCAGGGCAGTTCATGGACGGCTACCTCATCACTCCGAAGATACAGGGTGAGAAGACGGGCCTCGGTTATGCGGGTGTGATATTCAGCTTTTTCTTCTGGGGGCTTGTGTTCCACTCTCTGCTGGGTCTGCTGCTCGCCATCCCGCTTTCCGCATTTTGCGTCGTCCTTTGGCGCGCGCTCACGGAGCGGTACATCAAGGGTGTCATCTGACAGTTGGCTGGCGTTTAGCCGCAAAGACCGCAAAGGGTGGGGCGCAAGCAGTGCACGCGCCGTTCCTGCGGAATTGAAAAATCGTATGCCACATGTGCGTGGGAATGTGGTATAATTTACGCCATGCAGATAACAGAAATACTTTCCCGCAACGCCACGGAGTGGCCGAACGACGTTGCGCTCGTCGAGATCAACCCGCAGGAACTCGAGAACCGCCATACCACGTGGCGCGAGTATTCACTCATCGAATCAAGTCCCGTGGAGAGCTTCCGCAGCGAAATCACGTGGGCGCAGTTCGAGGAGAAGGCAAGCCGTTTCGCGAACTTCCTCCTTTCACGCGGCTACAAGAAGGGCGACAAGGTCGCCATCCTCCTGATGAACAGCCTCGAGTGGCTGCCCATCTACTTCGGCGTGCTCCGCGCCGGATGTCTCGCCGTGCCCCTCAACTTCCGCTACACGGCGGACGAGATCAAGTACTGCCTTGAACTTGCGGACGCCGACGCGCTCGTGTTCGGCCCGGAGTTCGTCGGCCGCGTGGAGCAGATCGTGGACCGCATTCCGCGCGTGCGCACGCGCCTTTACGTGGGCGACGACTGTCCCACATTCGCCGAACCCTACCGCAGCCTCGTGGCGTACTGCTCCAGCCGTCTGCCCGCGATCCCGCTCACCGACGACGACGACGCGGCTATCTACTTCTCAAGCGGCACGACGGGTTTCCCGAAGGCCATAGTGCTTCAGCACCACTGCCTCATGCACTCATGCAAGGTGGAGCAGAACCACCACGGGCAGACGAAGGACGACGTGTTCCTCTGCATTCCTCCGCTCTACCACACTGGTGCGAAGATGCACTGGTTCGGAAGTTTCCTCGTCGGCGGCAAGGCGGTCCTTCTCAAGGGCGTTAAGCCGGAATGGATTCTCCGCGCCGTGAGCGAGGAGCGTTGCACGATCGTGTGGCTGCTCGTTCCGTGGGCGCAGGATATCCTCGACGCAATCGAGCGCGGCGACGTGAAGCTCTCCGACTACACGCTTGACCAGTGGCGGCTCATGCACATCGGGGCGCAGCCGGTGCCGCCCGCTCTCGTCAAGCGCTGGAAGTCCGTGTTCCCGCACCACGACTACGACACCAACTACGGCCTTTCCGAATCGACTGGTCCCGGAGCGGTGCATCTCGGCATCGAGAACACCGACCACGTGGGCGCGATCGGCGTTGCGGGCTATGGCTGGCAGACGAAGATCATCCGTCCAGACGGCAGCGAAGTCGTGCCGGGCGAAGTTGGCGAACTTGCGGTGAAGGGCCCTGGCGTTCTCCGCTGCTACTACAAGAACCCCGAGGCGACGAAGGAGATTCTTTCCGACGACGGCTGGCTCCGCACCGGCGACATGGCGGAGCTGCGCGACGGCTTCATCTATCTGGTTGACCGCGCGAAGGACGTTATCATCACCGGCGGCGAGAACCTCTACCCCGTGCAAATCGAGGACTTCCTCCGTGCGCACCCGGCAATCAAGGACGTTGCCGTGATCGGCCTTGCGGACGCGCGCCTTGGCGAAATCGCCGCGGCGATCATCGAAGTGAAGGAGGGGCAGACCCTCACCGAAGAGGAAGTGAACAACTTCTGCCTCGACCTGCCGCGCTACAAGCGTCCGCGCAAGATCATCTTCGCGCCCGTTCCGCGCAACCCGACCGGCAAGATCGAAAAGCCAAAGCTTCGCAAGATGTACGGCGCCGACACGCTCATTGCCCAGCAGAACGGACTTTGAAGTGGGAAATAAGCGCAAGATTCCGTATGGCGTCATCAACTGGGCCACGCTTGTCCGCGAATGTCTGTTCGTGGACAATACGGCATATATCCGCAACCTGGAGGACGTGGCGACGCCAGTGTTCCTGCGTCCGAAGAGATTCGGCAAATCTGTCGTCTGTTCGATGCTTGCGCACTACTACGACGTCGGCCTCAAGGACCGCTTCGACGAACTGTTCGGCAAGACCGACATCGGGCGTAACCCGACGCCGCTCCGCAACTCGTTCCTCGTCCTCCAGTTCGATTTCTCGACCGTGCAGGTCGGCACGCTCGCCGAGATCGAGCGGAACTTCGTTGAGCATGTCCGGGGACGTGTGGAGCGCTTTGCGGCGCAATATGCCTCGTTAGCCGATTGGTCGAGGGCGTTGGAACTGAATGGCCCAGCAGCCATGATTGACAAGGTGCGTGACATCATCAAGAGCGCCGGGCTTCCCCCGCTCTACGTGGTCATCGACGAATACGACAACTTCACGAACGAGCTGGTAGTCTCGGGGCGAGACCTTGAGTACAACGCTGTGTGCGGACACGATGCGACTGGTGACTTCACGCGCGAATCGTTCTTCAAGGCGTTCTTCAAGTCCTTCAAGGCGGGGCTTGCGGACGGTACGGTGGGCCGCACGTACTTCACGGGCGTGTTGCCCATCACGCTCGACGACCTCTCAAGCGGCTTCAACGTGGGGACCGTCGTGAACCTCCGGAGCGATTTGATTGGTCTTGTCGGCTTCACCAAGGAACAGGCAGGGCGGTACGTGGACGAAATATTCTCCGAACACGCGCTTCCGGCAGAGTTGAAGCCTACAGTTGTGGGAGACCTTGAACGGCTATACGACGGTTATCATTTCACTCCAGACTCCGAGTCGCTCTACAACGCGACGATCTGCAACTGGTATCTGCAACAGCTGGTTGCCGAACGCAGGATTCCGCGCATCGTCATTGACTCGAACGTGCGTACCGACATCGGTTGGTTCAGACGCCTCGCGCAGACGTCGACGAGGGCGCTGGATAAACTTCGCGCCTACATCGAACGCGGCGAGGGAGAGGGCGTAAACCTTTCTGCCCTCTCCGCGAAGTTCGGGCGTGCGAAATTCTTCTCCGAGGAGTTCTTCCCGTACGCGCTGTACTACCTCGGACTCCTGACGTTCGAGAACAGGTTCCGGCTCAACATCCCCAACCTGACGATTCGGAACATGTTCGTCGATTACTACGATGAACTTTCGGAGTTCAAGAACGTCGATGAGGCGCGTCGGGCGTTCAGCCTTGCAGCCGAGTCTCTCGCGCTTGCGGACGGCACGTGGCGGAATCTCTTCGATGCCTACTGGCAGCACTATGTGAAGGCGCGGATTCCCGCGCAGGCGTTCGACAAGATGAACGAAAACTTCTTCAGGACGACCTTCACCTCGCGTTGCCTTGACTATCTTGCGGACTTCTACTCCTTCGAGACGGAGTACAATTCGTCCGAGGGACGCTGCGACTTCCTCGCGGTCCCCAAGGTGGGTTCGCCCAAGCCTGCCCGGCTCGTGGAGTTCAAGTATTTCACGAACGCGGCCGCGGAGAAGGTGCTCGGACGCGATACGCCCGACGCGGAGACGGTCGAACAGGCGCTCGCCTACCGCAAGGCGCTTGCGCGGCGTCCAGATTGGAACTACACGATCGACGCGACGGTGGTTGAAGTCTGCGGGAACACGGGTTACAACTGGTTCGACCTGCTGGGTGATTGTTCACAAATGACAAATGCCACAATTGTCCACAAATAACAAATCGTAAATCATCGGTTGTTTTCTACACGGCTAAATGAAGGGAAAGGATGAAAGGTAGAATCCTGATTGCATCCGCAGCGGTCGCGGCGGCCGCGTTGGCGGGGCCGCGAACGACACCCGAGGATTTCTTTACGAAACATCTCAATGTCTCAGTCCCCGCGCTTTCTTCCATTCCCGCGAAGATGTCCGCCGGCGACCTCGCGGGTGCAGAAAAGGCGTTCGCCGATCATGTGCGCGCCACGCTGCGGAACGACGTACTCAACAAGGACTGGCTTGAACGGAAATACACGGAGAAGGAGCTGCGTGCGCTCAGGCAACGTGCGGAGGAGATCATGGACTACAGACTCTCCTCCTGCGGCATGCCGCACCACTTTGCCGACCACAAGGTGGACTGGGACCTGAACCCGACGTTCAACAAATACAAGGAATGGACGTGGCAGCTCTCGCGCCATCCATTCTGGACGACGCTCGCCGAGTACTACACCGCCACGGGCGACGAAAGGGCCGTTGCCGTATGGATCGACATGATCTCCAGCTGGTTCGACCAGGCGCTCGTGCCGGAGAAGGCCAGCCCCGGCGCCACGTACTGCTGGCGTACGATCGAGGCGGGCATCCGCATGACCGGCTGGAGCCGCCAGATCGCCGCGTTCGCCAAGTCTCCGCAGGTGACGGACGAGTTCCTTACGCGCTACCTCATCTCCATCTGGGAACACGGCTGGCGTCTGCGCAACAATTCGACGAATGGCAACTGGCTGCTGATGGAGCTGCATGGTCTCCTGCGCATCTCGCTCCTCTATCCGTTCCTGAACGACGCGCCCGAATGGAAGGCATACGCGCTCAAACGGCTTCAGGAAGAGTTTTCGCGTCAGGTCTATCCCGACGGGTTCCAGTACGAACTATCGACTGGCTACCACGGCGTGGTGGTACACAACTACCTGGATGTTTTCAGGCTGTACGAGATGCTTGGCCTTGAGAAGCCCGAGTTCATTCGTTCTGGACTTGAGAAGATGTTCGAGATGTACATGCGTCTTGCGATGCCAACCGGCGTCACGCCGTCCCTCAACGACGGTGCGAAAGTGAACGTCTCTCGCTGGTGCCGCAAGGCGCTGACGCTCTACCCGCAGCGATCCGACTTCCAGTGGTTCGCGACGGGTGGCAAGAAGGGAACGTCGCCGGATTACCTCTCCACCGTGTTCCCGTGGGCCGGCGCGGTCGTGTTCCGCTCGTCATGGGGAAAGGACGCCGTATGGGGCTACATGGATGGTTCGCCGTTCGGGCATGCACACCAGCACGAGGACAAGCTGAACTTCCTCCTTACGGCATACGGAAAAGAGATGCTCACAGAGGGCGGTAACTACCTGTATGACAGTTCCGAATGCCGCAAGTACGTCCTCTCCACCCGCGCGCACAACACCATCCGAATCGACGGACACGAGCAGAACAGCCGCCGCACCTACCGTTGGCATGACGAGGACATCAACGTGAAGGCGGATGTCGAGTTCTTCACTTCCGCCGCCCGCGATTGCGCGCGTTCAGCTTATCGGAACGGCTATGGTCCGCAGCAGAAGCAAGTGGTTCACGCCCGCACGGTGCTCTTCCTGAAACAGGAGCCGGGGCTTGCGCCGTTCTTCGTTGTCGCCGACCGCCTGACTGCGCCGGACGACCGTCCGCATACATTTGAGATCTTATGGCATTTGGAGGAGTGTAATCTCGAGATCGGCAAAGGCTCTTTTACGGGCGACTTCGGGAACGGCATCGGACTGGCCGCATGCGTGAGCGATCCGTCGTTGAAGATCACGGACATGAAGGGCCAGCACAAGCCGTACTTCCAAGGGTGGATGCCCATTTGGATCGGTGGGCCGCACGAGCAGCGTCCGATTCCCACGCCTGTCGTGCAGGGCACGTTCTCCGGTGCTTATCGCGTGGTGACGGTGTTCTACCCCTACCGCGACGGCAAGTGTCCCATCAAGTCCGTGAAGGTCTCCGCCGATCCGGCGGCCAACGATTTCACGCTCGTCCTCGCCGACGGCACCGAACGTACACTCACGCAGAATAATAACAAAGGACATGGCAATGAATAGAATGATAAATGTTAGCGCCGTCGTGGTGATGGCGTTGTGCGCACAGGCGCGCGAAGCGGTCAAGATTGACCTTGCGGGCGAGTGGAACTGTGCGGGGACGAACTTCACGGGCAAGGTGAAGTTGCCGGGGACGCTTGCGGACGCGGGGCTTGGGGAGTTCCAGACGCCCGCCCACCACGCCGCATATACCGAGCGCACGTCCAAGACCTCCCTCGCGCTCAAGTACAAGTACCACGGCGTCGCCGTCTATTCGCGCACGATCACGCTGACGGCGGAACAGGCCGCGAAGCCGCTTGAGGTGTTCCTCGAGCGTGTGATGTGGACGAGCCGGCTGAAGGTCGACGGACGCGAATTCGGCTTCTGCGATTCCCTTGGCACGCCGCATGTCCACCGCATCCCCGCCGGCGCCCTTACGCCCGGCGAGCACCGCATCGAAATTGCAATCGACAACTCGCGACAGTATGGCGTGGCGATGAAGGCGCACGGGTACGGCGAATGGATGCAGTCCGTCTGGCATGGCGCGATCGGCAAGATCGAGCTGCGTGAGGTGAATCCGCTCGACGGCGCGCGCGTGTTCGCCGACTACCCGGCGAACGGCAAGGTGCGTTTCGAACTGCCGGAGGGCTTCGTCGCCGATGCGCAGAGCGTGATGTCCGACGACCTCTCCTGCACGGGTTTCAAGGCGGAACCGTCGCCCTACGCGCATGGACGCGTGATGGTGACGGCCTCGCTCGCGGAGGAGCCCCAGGCGTGGGACGAGTTCAACCCGCGTCTGTACAATGTCACGTTCCGCGACGCGAAGGGCGGTTTCGAGAAGAGGCTCCGCTTCGGCTTCCGCACGCCCGGGCGGAAGGGCAACAGGTTGATGCTCAACGGGCGTCCGCTCTTCGTGCGCGCCGACATCGACAACTGCCACTTCCCGCTCACCGGCTACCCGAACATGGGGAAGCGCGAGTGGATACGGCTTTTCACGATCCAGCGCAACAACGGCATGAACGCGATCCAGCTCCACACGTGGACGCCGCCTGAGGCCGCGTTCGAGGCCGCCGACGAACTTGGCATGATGATCTTCTGCGAACTCGGCTACTGGAACGAGAAGGGAATCGCGTCGAGCTTCGCGGGGAAGGGCAACGCCGCGCTCGACAGTTGGCTCCAGCGCGAACTGAAGGCCGTCGCCGACGCCTACGGCAACCACCCCTCGATGGTGTCCACGACGTTCGGCAACGAACTCGGGTTCTGCAACTTTGACGCGCTCGACAAGTGGATGTCGGCACACAAGAAGTACGACCCGCGCCGGCTCACGATGTGCTCGACCGCGCGCAAGGTTGCGCCGAGCGACGACTTCATGGTTACGCACTTCTATCCCGGCCTTGGCTGGACGCGCGGCCTTGTCGGCGGCGAGGCGGACTACGACTACGAGAAAGTCTATTCCAAGGCGCCGATTCCCGTAATCGCCCACGAGATCGGGCAGTGGCCGGTGTACCCAATGTGGGACGAGCAGATTCCGAAGTTCAACGGGCTCCTCGATCCCTGGCGCTGGATTCCGATGCGTGAGATGGCGATCTCGAACAACACCTTCCGCTTCGCGCGCGAGTTCCACTCCGCGTCGATGCAGACGAGTCGGCACTTCTACAAGCTCGAGACGGAGGGCTTCCTCCGCACGCCCTCGTGCGACGGCATCAACTACCTATCCATGCGCGACTATCCCGGACAGGGCGAAGCGCTCATCGGTTGGTATGACGCGTTCTTCGACGCGAAACCCGCTCTCGGCGAAGTGCCGCCGTTCTCCATCCTGATGAGCACCACGCCGTGTCTCGCGAAGTTCCCGAAGTTCCTCTGGACCTCGAACGAGACGTTCAGGGCGCGGCTCCTCGTGCGGAACGAGCTTGCGGACGCGATTCCTGCGGGGACGCGCTGGCGTTGGTCGTTCGGCATCCACAGTGGATGGGCTGTGGCGGAGAAGCCGATTCCTGCGGGCGAGTTTGCGGACGTGGGGGGCATTTCCGTGGAGCTTTCCAGCTTCGCCGCGCCGAGTCGTCCGGAGCTCCGCTTCGGCGACAACTCCTGGCGCATCTACGTGCTGCCGCGCATCCGCGTTCCCGACCCGCTGCCGGAGGGCGTGCTGATTACGTCCGACCCCGCCGCCGCCGCGAAGGCGCTTGCCGCCGGCGGGCGCGTGATCTACACGGGCAAGAGCGCGAAGAGCGACATCACGACGTTCAAGCCGATCTACTGGTCCACGGGGCTGTTCGCGACGAATCGCAAGCACATCGGCTTCGGGGCCGTCGTGGACGCCGACCATCCCGCGCTCGCGCCGACGGGCTGCGACTACTGGATGGATGAGTTCTGGCGCAAACTGTTCACGGACGGCAAGCGCAGCGCGATGTCGCACCGCCTCGAAGGACTGCCCGCCGACTTCCGTCCGATCATCACGGTCGTGCCGGACCTCCACCATTCGTACTTCATCTCGCCGTTCTTCGAGGTGAAGGTGGGCGAGGGGCGGCTCATCGTGTGCGGACTCCAGATCGACGCGAACAGCACGTCCGCGCGTCTCTTCAAGCGCACGCTCTGGCGCTACGCCGCTTCAGACGACTTCAACCCGAAATGGCAGGTCTCGCCGGAGTGGTTCACGGACGTGTTCCTCACGCGCAAGGGGCCAAAGGAGAAAGCCGTCAAGCTGGATGCCGACGTGAAGGACATGATGAACAAAAATTGACGTCCCTACGCGATGAAACATACCTGCATTCTGATTGTACTCTCGGTTGTATTATCTTCGCTTGCCGCCATGGGCGCAGCAACGCGGACGTGTTCACGCTTGAAGGGCCGGTCGAGACGAATGCGTTCAGGCAGGCGAACTTCAAGTGGGCGCTTCCCGTGTTCCATCCTGACGGGAAGGTCACGCCCAAGTTTGTTAAGGCATTACTTGGCTCTGATTACCTCACCAAGATCATAACACCGACTGGACGGCAGGCGTAGAGGCCGTCGTCCTTCACCTTGAACGAGATGTCACGCGGAACCCCCGCGCTACGGACAAACGTCACGTTGGTCGGCGGGGTGGCCCAATTCACGACCTTCGTCTTGCCCTGTCCGAACGCGCGTGTGCCCAAATCGACCGTAATGGTTGCGCCAGATGCAAACGTCACCTGTCCCGGATTGTTGCTGACATACGTGTTATTGGCGGTTATATTGCCGTTGTGTCCCGTAGCATTCCAGCTGTCCGAAATGCCCGAAAGGTCAAGCGTCGCGCCATTGTCCAGTTCCACCGGCGGACGATATGCTCCTGCCTTATAGACGCCACCGACAACCACCTTGCGCGCCGTGTGCTTATGCGCCGCCCAGTAATTCCTCGTGTCCGTGTATGCAAAGTCTCTCACCAGAATTGAGCC
>CACZDG010000114.1 GCA_902779865.1 uncultured bacterium | reverse complement strand
ATTGCAGGCCGAGTTCACGGCACGCGACAATCCCTGTAACACACGCCACACTTACGGCGTAGGCGAGAAGGTGAAATTCATTGTGACGCCCGCGCTTTCCGCAATTATGTTTCGGGTGTTGAAAGCCGACGTCACAGATATAGCGACGCCATACGACACCGTTAGGGATGGAAATGTATCTGGAGGGATAACAGAGGTTGATGCATCGCAAGAGCGTCTCTATATTTGCCCTGCGACCAGTACGACGCCGAACCTTACGGTTTCTTTTGCCAATGTCGAATACACGCCGGTGATGACGATTGTGGAACCAAGCGAGGTCGTGTCACCAGCCGCATTCGGGAGTGGAGCTTTCGAAAGTGGCCAAGTTGGATTTGGATGTCTTTCGGTGACGAATTACATAGGGCCTTTCCATGTGTCATTCCAGGGCGTTAAAATCGCGGAAATTCCATGTTACGATGCAATTCCTCCGACGGGATATTTTGCTTCACAGTACTACACCAGTTATTTGACGCATACCTATGGTGCTGGTGCGGGCTGGTTACTTAATATTAGCACGAATAACTATTGGAGAAAGGATGAAGCCGGGTATAATCTGCCTATAGAAAACTGGTCTCAAGGAGTGCTGACATGGAAAATACCAATTGGGTGGATACGATTCAAATATGTCGATGAACAGGCCACGGGGACTGCTGATGAATGTGACTATGAACGTCATGACGATAAACTAAGCAGGCCATTATTGATTGGTGGACGGACGGATGCCTATACGCAAACTTATCGGATTGACGACAATGGGACGACGACAATAGAGAAGTTTGGCTGGCGACTGACCCGTAATAGATGGAGCATCTCCGGAACAGTTGAGAAAATTGAATGAAAGGGCAACCATGAACATTCTAATACTTATTGCATACATCGCGTATGTTGGTGCATTTGGGCATACGAATGACCAAACATGCGCAGCCGATGAGCCTCGTGTGTATCAACTAATTCCTCCTGAAGAAACAAAACGGGCTCGGCGGGAATTCGAAGCGAAATACAATATGACGCGTATTGACGTTGACGAGGCGGAGCGATTGGCGTTGAAAACTGTGTTCCAGAACATTGAAAACGCCTACACGAATTACCAAATTGCGGCGATTTCTGATGCCATGGCAAACGTGTCAAATCGAATAGACAGGGTTCAAAATCAACTGTTCAGGGATTTGCATTGGGGGCTGTTCCATTTTTTTATGGAGTACTTTATACATGGCACGCGCCGCCGCAAATTTGACACGTCGGCAGATTTCGAAAGATTTCTCGCTGTTCACATGAAAATGGCTATTTTTTTAGGTGAATGCTATTGTAGGAGGAGCGATTATTTCGATGCGATGCCGATGTTAATTGAGGCTAACGCCTTTAACGTCTTGAAAACATGTATTGACCGCTTCCACAAAGAGGGGAGGAGGGCGTTTGAAGAAATTGCGCAGAAGTCTCTGGATATGTGGATAACCCACATCGAGTCAGAACAGGGTTTCACCCGCAGGTATGCCCATTGGATATATGACGACACAGTGTCATTGATAGGAATAGGACGGGGTAGAACGCGTGAACGGGCTATAAGTGGCGCACGTGGATCCGCCGAACTTCTCATCCGTTATGGCTACACGCCAAAATGGCTTGATGAGTTCAAGTGAAAGAAAGGATATGCATCATGAAGTTTAAAGTTTTTTGTTTGATGTTCACGCCGATTGTGCTGTTCGGGGTGCAGTGTGTGCAGCTGCCGGCGCTGCCGTTCGGGGAGTTGCCGAACAGCGAGGTGGTCACGAACGTCGCGCTTAACGTGGATTACGCCGATTGGGTAAAGCACTTTGCGTGAGGTTGAGTCCGGTCGTCATCGGCGTATTAGCGGTTGCGGCGATATTCGCCACCAAGATGACGGCGTTCCCAGTCAAGGGGAGGCTCCTTACACGAGGCGGATGGTGTGCCAGGGACCGCGTCGCCAGCGGAACCAGGTGCCGACGCAAATCACGAACACATACGCGATCATGGTTGACCACAGCGCAGGCATCGTGGGATGTAGCCAATACACGAGGAAGAGCAACGGCATCCAGAGTCCGAACGAACACAGCAGCATCCAGATCATGACGAAGTGTGTGTCGCCCGCGCCCTTGAGCGCGCCGGAGAGAACCACGTCGGCGCAGTCGAAGCACTGCCACGCCATCATCAGCAAGAACAACGTGAATCCAAGCGACCGGAACGCGGCGTGGTCGAACGTGGCGGTGTCGGCAACGAACAGGTCGAGGATCGGCCCATGGAAGGCGAGTGCGGCGAGTGCCGCGACGATGATGTAGATTTCGGCGAGGATGAGCGTGCGGCGTCCGGCACGCGACGCGCCTGCAGAATCGCCTGCGCCCTGGCACTGTCCCACAAGCGTGCTTGCGCCGATGGCGAAGCCTTCAATTGGCGCGTAGATCAGGTAGTTGACCGTCAAGGTCGCATTCGAGACGGCGAGGGCCATGTCGCCAACGCGTCCGGTGAGGAACACGAACACTGCGAACGAGAGGATGTTCAGCACGGAATAGATTCCTGCCGGTGCGCCGAAGCGAAGCATGCGCCAGATGAGATGTTCGCCGGACGTTGGTTGCCCGTCGCTTGGCGCACGGCGTCCAAAGATATGTGGCCAGGCGAATGCGGTCAGGACCGCGAACTGTAGGACTTGTGCGATGACGGTGGCTACGGCGGCGCCGGCGATTCCCGAGGCGGGGATTGGTCCGCAGCCAAATATGAGAACGTAGTCGAGTAGGATGTTCGCGGCGTTGCCGAGAAGGTTGACCCAGAAGACGAGGCGGGTGCGCCCTATGCCTGTGAAGAAGCTTTGCACGGCCATTGCAGCGCAGAGGAAGAAGCCGCCGGACATGACGATTGTGTAGTAGGTCTTTTCACGGGCGAGGACGTCCGGGGGATGTCCGCACCAGTCGCAGACGATGCGTCCCAGCGGGATGAGCAGCGCAAGCACGACGCCAGCGGCGAGGGAAAGCAGAAGGCCGGCGCGGCAGCTTGCGGCGGCACCGCGAGGGTTGCCGGCGCCGTGGTACTGCGCCACGAACGTGCCCGAGTAGGCGGCGATCGACTGGAAGAAACACACGAACGTGAACGCGAGCATCGACGCGGGGAGAATGGCCTCGAGCGACACCGCCGACTCGCGCGCGAGGAACACGCGGTCGGTGAACTGCATGAGCGCGTTGTTGGCCATGCCAAGCGCTAGCGGCAGGACCAACTTGAGTACATCGCGGTACGGTCTCAATCTGACGTTCTGTTCCACGGACGTAATTGTACCATATTTTCTGTCGTAACGGCGCGAGATTTGGTATAATCGGCGCATGGAAAAATCAGCAGCTGAACAGAATGAGGAATTGTACCGCGTCACCGACCTGCACGTAACCTACCGCAGGCCGGGTGCAAAAGCTGTGGAGGCAGTGCGCGGCGTGTCGTTTAACCTGCACGCTGGCGAGACGCTCGGCATCGTTGGCGAGTCCGGAAGCGGCAAGTCAACGATCGCGAAGACGCTCATGCTTTTGCAGCCGTCCTCCGGCGGCACGATACTCTTTCGTGGCAAGGATCTGGCGACCTTCACGGAGGCGGAGCGCAAGCAGTACCGCCGCGACGTGCAGATGGTGTTTCAGGACGCGGTGGGTTCGCTAAACCCGCGCATGACGATTCGCCAGGCGCTGGAGGAAGTGCGCTCAATGCAGCCGGTGCCAGGACCGAACGCGGAGGCGCTGCTTGACCGCGTTGGGCTTTCAAAGGCCGTTCTCGACCAGTACCCACGCGAGCTTTCCGGCGGACAGTGTCAGCGCGCGAGCTTCGCGCGGGCGCTTGCCGTGAATCCGAAGGTGCTGGTGGCGGACGAGCCGGTGTCGGCGCTCGACGTTTCGGTGCAGGCTCGCATCCTCAACCTCATGCGCGACCTCCGCCGTGAACTTGGGCTCGCGATCCTGCTCATCGCGCACGACCTTTCGGTGGTGCGCAACGTGTGCGACCGCGTGTGCGTGATGCACTTGGGGCTTTTCGAGGATGTTGGCCCCGCGGAGTCGGTGTTCGACAATCCGCAGTCGGACTACACCAAGAACCTGCTTGCGGCGGTGCCGGACGTGCGCCGCTCTTTGGCTGACCGCACTAAAGCGCGGCAGTGATGGCGGCGAGGAGGTCCGCGTATGATTCATACGCGGTCACGTCCGGATTCGCGGCCTTGATCGCGTCGGTGCTGCGGAAGAGGAAGCCGGCCTTGCCTGCGCGGATCATTGCGAGGTCGTTGAAGCTGTCGCCGCTCGCGATAGTCTCGAACCCGATTGACTGCAGCGCGCGCACCGTGGCGAGCTTGCCGTTCTGCACGCGCTGCTTGTAGCCCGTTATTGCGCCGTCTGGGGCGACTTCGAGCGTGTTGCAGAAGAGCGTGGGCCAGCCGAGTTTTTCCATAAGCGGCGTCGCGAACTGTTCGAACGTGTCGCTGATCAGAATCACCTGCGTGCGGGCACGGAGCGCGTCGAGGAACTCGCGCGCGCCGGGAAGCGGGTCGATGGTGCCGATGACCTTCTGGATTTCCTTGAGGCCGAGGTTGTGTTCCTTCAGGATTTCGATGCGCCGAAGCATGAGCTTGTTGTAGTCGGGTTCGTCGCGCGTCGTGCGGCGCAGCTCCGGAATGCCGCTCGCCTCGGCGAACGCGATCCATATCTCCGGCAGGAGAACTCCTTCGACGTCTAGGCAGACAATGTTCATTTTCTCTTCGCTCTTTAGTTGTTTCGGTTGATCCCCGGCGGATGGACAATCAGTCACCGTTCGACCTTGGCGCCTTCGGGTCCGTCCGCCGGGAAAGTGAAATCACGGGTAGTCGGCGGGCAGCGTAAGCACCTCGCATCCGTCGTCCGTTATGGCCACTGTGTGTTCCCAGTGCGCGGCAAGGCAGTGGTCGTTCGTAATCACGGTCCAGCCGTTGTCGCGGTCCACATAGGTCTTCGCGCCTTTCTTCGTCATCGTGATCATCGGCTCGATTGCGATGGTCATGCCGGGCTTCAGCACGAGCTTCGTGCCAGGCTTGCCGTAGTTGGGCACTTCGGGGTCCTCGTGTACGGTGCGCCCGACGCCGTGTCCGATCCAGTCGCGCACGATGCCGTAGCCGGCTTCCTCCGCGACCTTCTGGATGGCGTAACTTACGTCGCCGATGTGTACGCCAGGGCCCGCTGCGGCGATGCCGGCGGCGAGGCACTTCTTAGTTGTCTCTACGAGGCGGATCACTTCGGGATCGGTCACGCCCACCATCACGGTGCGGCTGGTGTCGCCGTTGTAGCCCTGCGTGAACACGCCCACGTCGGTCTTCACCAGGTCGCCGGGCATAATCATCCTGTCGCCGGGAACGCCGTGGATCACCTCGTCGTTCAAGCTCACGCACAGTGCGCCGGGGAAACCATTGTAGCCGAAGAAGCTCGCCTTCACCTTGTTGCGAATGCAGTAGTCGCGCACGATCGCGTCGATGTCCGACGTCTTCATGCCGGGCTCTACCGCCGCCGCGCAGATGTCGCGTATCTCGGCGCTCATCCGGCACGCCACGCGCATGCGGTCGATCTGTGCCTTCGTCTTAATATCGACTTTCATGGCATTACATCGCGGCGAGGAACGCGGCAGCCACGTTCTCCACGCCGGTTGTGCCGTCCACGGTGCGGAGCATTCCCTTGTCCTTGTAGTAGGCGATGAGGGGCTCGGTCTGCTGGTGATAGACCACGAGGCGGTCCTTGACGGTCTCGGGGTTGTCGTCCTTGCGGATTACAAGCTTCTCGCCGCACACGTCGCACACGCCCTCGACCTTCGGCGGGAGGTTGCGGACGTGGTATCCGGCCTTGCACTTCGGGCACGTGCGGCGTCCCGCGATGCGGTCCTGGATGATGCTGTCCGGCACGTCGATCAACACGGCGCTCTTCACGGGTGCGCCCATCTCGGCGAGGATTTCTGCTTGTGCGAGGTTGCGCGGGAAACCGTCGAGGAGCATCGTGACGTCGCCAGTCGTCTCGGCGACGACGTCCTTGATCATGGTGGCGATCAGCGCGTCGGGGACGAGCTTGCCGGCCTCCATGAACTCCTTGGCCTGCTTGCCGGCCTCCGTGCCTTTCGCCACAGCGCCGCGCAGCAAGTCGCCGCTCGACACGTGCTTGAGGTTTGCGTTCCCCGCGGCGAGCGCGCCCGCCACGGTACCTTTCCCCGATCCCGGGGCACCCAGTAGAATGACAATGTTCATAGCGCGGTATAGTATAGCATATTTTCGGCATTATGCTATAATATCCGTGTTCCTACATAGGAGATACACATGAAGAAAGCAACAATAGAGACGAGCATGGGCTCGATTACGGTCGAACTTGACGACGCGAAAGCGCCTGTCACTGTGAAGAATTTCCTCGATTACGCGACGAGCGGCCACTACGACGGCACGATCTTCCACCGCGTGATCGACGGGTTCATGATCCAGGGCGGCGGCTTCACAAAGTCCATGGACCAGAAACCAACGAAGGCCCCAATCAAGAACGAGGCCGCGAACGGACTCAAGAACAAGCGCGGCACGATCGCGATGGCGCGCACAATGGTGGTGGACTCCGCCACGAGCCAGTTCTTCATCAACCTCGTCGATAACGAATTCCTCGACTTCCGCGCGCCCATGCCGCAGCACTACGGCTATGCCGTGTTCGGCAAGGTGACGGACGGCATGGAGGTGGTGGACAAGATCGCGAAGGTGAAGACCGGTTTCGCGGGTCCGCACCAGAACGTGCCCGAGGAGCCCGTCGTCATCAAGAAGGTCCACGTGGCGGCAGAACCCGCCGCGCCGAAAGCCCCCGCCAAGGAGTGAGCGCACCCGACGAGCTGGAGACCGTTGACGGGACGGTGAAGAGCGTTGTCTTCCGCAATGACGACAACGGATTCACCATCCTGCACGTCACGCTTGCGGAGGACGGCGGTTTCCGTCTCGCCCAGCGCGAGGTCACGGTACTCGGCACGTGCGCGGCGGCGTGGGAAGGCGAGGAACTGCACGCGACCGGGCAGTGGGTGAACGACCCCGTGCGCGGGCGCCAGTTCAAGGCGAAGAGCATTTCCTGCATTCCGCCGAAATCGACGGAGGGCGTCCGCCGCTACCTCGCGAGCGGGCTCATCTACGGAATCGGCCCCGTGCTCGCCAACCGCATCGTCGATCGTTTCGGCGCAGAAACGATTGACGTGCTCGAACACCACTCCGGCCGTCTGCGCGAAATCCCCAAGCTCGGTCCGAAGAAGATCGAGAAGATACGCGAGGCGTGGCGGGAAGCGCGTGGCACGCGCGAACTGATGATCTTCACGCAGACGTACGGCATCTCGGTGGCGCAGACCACCAAGATATACCGCCGCTACGGCGCGGACTCCATCGCCGTCATCAAGGCGGATCCCTACCGTCTCTGCCGCGACATCTGGGGCATTGGTTTCATGACGGCGGACCGAATCGCGCGGGCGGTGGGAATGCCGCACGACTCTCCGCTCCGCGCACGCGCTTCGATTTTCTACACGCTCCAGACGGAGGCGGACGAGGCGGGGCACTGCTGGACATCCGAACCCGACCTTCTCCTACATGCGCAGGAGCTGGTGGGAATCTCAGTGGAGGCGCTTGCAGAGGCGCTTGCCGCCGAGGTGGAGTCCGGACGCGTCGTGCGCGAAGGCGACCGGATTTATCTGAAGCAGCTGTACTTCTCCGAGAACCGCGTGGCGGCGAAGTTGCGTCAGCTGCTTGACGCGCCGCAGTCCTTCGGCGAGATCGATCCCGAGCGGGCGATCAAGTGGTGGGAAAAGAAGACAGGCTTCACGCTCGCCCCCGCACAGCTCAACGCGGTGCGCCTTGCGCTTAAGTCGAAGGTCTGCATCCTCACTGGCGGACCCGGCGTGGGCAAGACCACCATCATCCGCGCGCTCGTGGACATCTACGGCGCACGGCGCGTGGGAGGCAAGCCCGCGATCAAGACTCTCCTCGCCGCGCCCACGGGACGCGCCGCGAAGCGCATGACGGAATCGACCGGCGCGCCGGCGGTGACGGTCCACCGCCTCCTCAAGTACAACCCGCAGACGAATGAGTTCACGTATAACGAGGACAATCCCGTGCCCGGCGACGTATTCGTGTTCGACGAGACTTCGATGGTCGATATCAAGCTGATGGACGACCTCCTCTCCGCACTCCCTGCGCACGCGACGCTCGTCCTCGTGGGCGACACGGACCAGCTCCCCTCCGTCGGCCCCGGCAACGTGCTGCACGACCTTATCGCCTCCGGCGCGATTCCCGCCGCTCGCCTCACGGAGATTTTCCGCCAGGACAGTTCCGGCCTCATCGTCCGCAACGCCCACCACGTGAACGCCGGCGAGCCGTTCGAAACGCGCGCGGGCGACAGCGACTTCTACTTCATCGCGCAGGAAGACCCGCAGAAAGTGCTCGCCTACGCGCTCGACTTCATGGTCACGCGCATCCCGCGCAAGTTCGGCATGGAGCCGATGCAAGACGTACAGGTGCTCACGCCCATGCGCAAGAACCTGCTCGGCTCGGAGAACCTCAACGCCGTCGTGCAGGCGCGCCTTAACGGCACGGGGCCGTCCATCCAGCGCGGCGGCACGGTCTTCCGCGTCGGCGACCGCGTGATGCAGCTGCGAAACAACTACGACAAGGACGTCTATAACGGCGACATCGGCTTCGTGAAGGCAATCGACACGGAAAGCCGTTCGCTCGTCGTGCTGTTCGACGGGCGACCGGTGGAGTACGGCCGCGGCGACCTCGACGAGCTCGTGCTCGCCTACGCGACGACGATACACAAGTCGCAGGGCAGCGAATACCCCGCAGTGATCCTGTTGCTCCACCGTCAGCACTACATGATGCTCGAACGCAATCTTCTCTACACGGCGATCACGCGCGGCAAGAAACTCGTGCTCGTGATCGGCGCGGCGTGGGCGGTGAAAAAGGCAATCGAGACCAACACCGTGCGCGAACGCCGCACCACCCTCGCCGAACGCCTTCTACACCAAGGGCGTCCACGCGCTGAAGCATGAAATCGTAACAGTTTGAGGATCGGCAAATGTGTACGGGCGAGTAGATACGCCTGTCGCGAAGCGATCAGGTTGGGTGAGCGCGAAGCGCGAACTGCGAAGCAGCCGCAAGGCCCCGCGCCCGTGCGCATAAGTGAGTTGTTTGCAAATGGTTGTTTCCGTTCAATAAAGCGGCGGCGGGCGCAATTGGGATGCCGCCAAGCGCTTTGGGATTAGGAAACAACCATGACAACTTTCAACAACAACTTTATCCTTCGGGTGAGCCTTGAACAGTCCGATGGCAAAGCTAGTGGTTTGTGGTTTGAGGTGAGTGGTTTTAGCCACAAAGAACGCAAAGGGCACAAAGAGGGAGGAGAATTCAGATTTCCTTTGCCTTGACAAAGCGGAGGTAGTTACGCTTGAAATTGCGTGGGCCGCCAAAGAACTTGTATTCCGATTCCGTCATGGGTTCGCCGCGTCCAATCTTGAGCTCGACAAGTTTCAGGGTCGCTATCATGTCGGCAACTTGGAAAAGTTTGTATCGTTCCGGTCTTACGGCCTGTGCAAACTCAATGGCAAGTCCCGACCTAGCCTTGAACGTCGCGAGCAGCATATTCGTCACCGGCGTCTGACCGCAGTCGTAGTAAACCTTAAATCGGTCGATCTCTGGATGTGCCTTTACGAGGCGATCAAAGAATTCTTCCATGTCATTCTGAAGACGGGAAACGATTTGCTCCGTTGAATCCACAAAACGTTTTTCCACCGTCAGGCAATGGTACTGGAAATCCAACTTGTTCGCGAAGGCGAGCATTCTGCGGAATATCTTGTTTCTGAACGACCAGTCCATGATCGCGAATGCGTTTTTCTGCCTGATAAGCGGACCGGCGTGAAAGCATACATTCGACAGGCGCATTTCGGCGAAATGGCGGTCTAGTTCGGCAATGAGTCCGTCAATGGGAACCCGTTGATCGTGCATGACAAGGGAAACGATATAGTATGACGACTCCCTGTCCGGGAGCTTAAAGCGTCCGGATTCGTCAACGAAAACGCTCAATGTTGCATCAGTAGCCATCTGCTTGCATCTAACAAAAAACAAAAGTGGCGAGGATTGCCCTCGTCACTTAAGGCGAAGAACTTGCTCCGCTTCTCGAACATCCCTACTTGCGCAGAGATGGCTATATGATACCACACCTCGTTGCATATAGCAAGAGGGTTCGTGAAGTTTTTGTGGGTGGTGGGTGGGTGATTAGTGGTTAGTGGCTATTTTAACGTAGAGAAGCAGAGAAGCAGAGGCGATGATGCGTTTATTTTCAGGTTCGTAGTTGGTGGCAAATGGGCGCGGGCGAGTTAGCCCGCGCCCATAAGTGAGTTGTTTTCAAATGGTTGTTTCCATTCAAAAAGCGGCGGCGGGCGCAATTGGGATGCCGCCAAGCGCGTTGGGATTTGGAAACAACCATAACAACTTTCAATAACAACATTATCCTGCGGGCGCACCTTGAACATTCAGAATCGTGACAGTTTGAGGATCGGTAAATGGGCACGGGCGAGTTAGCCCGTGCGTTAAAGGAAAGTTGTTTCTAACAAGTTGTTTCCAATCATCAGAAGGCTCGTGTAGATTGGAAACAACCATAACAACTATCAATAACAACATTATCCTGCGGGCGCACCTTGAACATTCAGAATCGTGACAGTTTGAGGATCGGCAAATGGGCACGGGCGAGTTAGCCCGTGCGCCAAAGG
>CACZDG010000113.1 GCA_902779865.1 uncultured bacterium | reverse complement strand
ACCATGCGCATGCCACGGTGAGTTTTGGCTGGCACATGGGATACGAGACGCGGGATTCGATGTCCCCTATTCCTTATATATAGGCAAATGTCGGCTCATAGCGACATGCCCAACCCCCAATCTCCCCGTCCCCGAAACCAAAATCTACCTCACGGCGCAAGGCGATTTTCGGGCTTAACGTGCAAAGTTAATGTACGCCAAGGTGGACGTATCCAAGGAGACATGTCTGCTTGCGCGAAGGAGACATGTATGTTTGCACCAAGGTGACATGTCTGTTTGCGCGAAGGAGACATGTCTGTTTACGCGAAGGAGACATGTCTGTTTACGCGAAGGAGACATGTCTGTTTGCGCCTCTGTTTACGCGAAGGAGACATGTCTGTTTGCGCCAAGGTGACATGTCTGCTTAGGCCCATGTACCTTGGAGCATGAAACAAAAGGACTTGGCCTTGGTCAAAATACAAGGAGGCAATTGCAAAACCAACGGAGAGTATTGCGTTCGTCATCCGGGCGCACTCAGGCACCTAGTCACCGTGACGACTCATAATGTAAAGAACAACGCCATGAAAATCGAATTCCTGAAACTTGAAGCCGTACTGACCGGCCTTACGGCTCCAACGCGCCAGACAGCGAATGGTCGTTCGACAGCGCGTGGGTACACGTCGGTGCTGAAGATGCCTACTTCCAGGGCATCTGGAACGAGGACGGCACGGAGGCGACGATGTCGCCGCGTCAGGGTGAATCGCTCACCAGTGGCACGTACGACGACGTTCTTTTCCACTACACCGTCGTCCGCGACGGCATCACCGAAACGCTCGACATACCGATCGCGCACATGGTGGTTGCGGCGGTGACTGTACGCATGCCGTCTTACCGCACGATGAGGAACATGCCCTTGGGCTTGCTGTTCGTGAACGTGAGGCGGCCTTCCTGCACGGTGAGCGTGAGGTTATCCGTGTAGTCGTTCCCGGCTTCGTCGGTCACGGTGTACGCCACGTCGGCAATGTCGGCTGCGGTGAGATCGGCAATCGCGCCCGTGAGGAAGTAGGCTCGACGCGTGGGTTGCGCGTCAAACGTGACGCTCAGCGACTTCAAGCCCTTGAACGTTTCAGGCGTCGCATTGCCGAACTGGACGGCCGGGAGGGTCGCACGCGACACGGTCGCACCCTCGACCAGCCAGCTGTTGTTTTCGCCAGTGAAGCGGTACGGGCCGGCGAGCGTGCCGCTGCCCTTCAGCGTTCCGTAGATCGGGCACCAGCCGCCGTCGCGCGGCGCATTGGTGAGCGTCGATCCCGCCGCGAGCTCGATCACGCCGCCAAGGCCGGGTTCCTCGAACTTCTGCGCGTCGCCGGGCGTGTAGGCAATCGGCAAGTAGCGCTCGTCGAAGGCGAAGTAGGCACCGCCGTTGACCTTGAATTCAAGCGCAACCGTATTGCCGACGGAATCGGTAAGTCCGCCGCCCGTGCCGTATGTCGTGTTGCCCGATGGCGTCGTGTCACCCGTGCGGATGTCGAACTTGTGCCAGCCGGCGCGGAGCGTCATGCTGGCGGTGCCGGTATTCCCGGCGAAGAGGCGGCGTCCATCGACAGACAGCGCGATGCGGTCGTCAAACTTCGCATTGAACGTCCAGACTCCCTCCTGCTCCGGCGCAACCTTGAAGTAGCCGTCGAACCGGGCGGACGCGCCGCCGAGCGGGGCGTTCACGCCGGTCGAGAATTTCTGATGGATGACCTGAAGCGAGTTGGTCACGACATCGAGCGTTGTGTACTTGCTTTCGTCGGCATCGGCGTACACCGAGGCGCTGTCACCATAGCTCATGTACTTGCGCCACCTTACGCTCGTGCGCGCGCCGAGGTGCTGGCGCATCCGCATCGGGACGGTCGTCGTGTCGAACACGGTGTAGTCGGCGTCGCCCGGCGCCTTGAACGTGATCGTCGTGTCACCCCCGCTCCTCGGACCGAAGGACGGATTCGCCGCATCCGTGTAGAAGGAGATCATGAACTTGTGCCAGCCTTCGGCCAGGTCGATGGTCTTGCCCGTGGTCGTGGTGTTCTTTCCGGCCCTGTCGAGTTCCATGTCATCGATCTGGAGGCCATTGTGGCTGATGCCGTTGTGGCTGAAGTACCACGTTCCCGCCTTCTCGGCGCTCACGTAGAACTCGCCGATGTAGTTGAAGCCGCTGCCGCTGCCGTACTTGACGTCAACGAGCGTCGACGACGGGCGGTTGGCGTAGGTGAAGGACGTCGCGACGAACGGCGTGATGGCCTCGGGCGTGGAATTCTGGAATGCGGGCTTCATGGTGTCCCAGGCGTTGCCCGTCCAGGTCCACGCGAGGAACTCCACCATGTTCGTGCCGGCGATGTCGAGCGTGGCGGACGCATCCGCCGCGAGCGCGAGACCGCCCGCGAAGCCGGCCGCGTTGCGGAGATCGACCGTGCCCGTCGCGTTGACGGTCCACTTGCCGAGCGGAATGCCCTGGATGCCGGCGCGGTCCGGCGCGAACGTGCCTGCGCCCGTGAGCGTCACGTCGCTCGCGCCCGTGAGGCCCGTGCCCCACTTCACGGTCTTGCCGTTCAGGTCGAACGTCACGGCACCGTCCTTCTTCGGGCTGCCGAACGACGCCCTCATGCCGGCCTTGCCGATGTTGAAGTTCGCCGTCGCCCGGAGCGTGCCGCTCTCCATGTTGAAGGCGGTGCGCGCCGGATCAGTCCACGCCTCGCGGATGCCGCCCGAGCCGACTTCAAGAAGTCCGTCCCTGAACGTCAGCGAACCGGCGTAGTAGTGGGACCCGATCCAGTTTGCGGAGAGGGTCGTGGCGACGATGTGCGAGTTCTCGCCCGTGACCGTCCATTCGCCGCGACCGTTGCCGTTACCGGCCTCGAGGTAGTTGGCCGAGACGACAAGGTCGTTTGCATGGCCGGCGATGACGGGACCCTCGTTGCGCGTCTTCGAGCTCGGACCCTGCATGAAGAAATTCTTGACCGTTCCGGAACACGTCAGGCCGTCGATGGACGTCGATGTGGCCGGGTGGAAGTACACCGTGCCTGTATGCCCGCTTGCAACCGTGACTGCAAGCTGTCCCTTCTTTAAGTTCGGTATTCCATATCCGCCGTTGTTGCGTCCAAGCACGAGCGATCCGCCGCCAGAAAGCGAAACGTTGTAGTCGCCGTCGCCGTAGTCACCATTGCCGGAAAGATAGAGCGTTCCTCCGGTGACATTGAACTTCGCCCCGCTTCCGGCCTCCACGTTACCCTCGAGCAAGTGCGTGCCGCTCGACACGGATATCGTGCCATTGTTGGTGACCGTTCCGTCGTAGTACAAAGACTTGCTGCCGTTCATCGTGAGCTTCGCGCCGGACGGAATGGTGACGGGCGTCCGCACATAAGCGTCACCCGAGGCGTTGCCGATTGAGCCGCCCGTGCCCATCGCGGTGATGCCGCCGACGTCCCACGTGCCCGTTCCCGTGTAGAACATGAACATTCCGTAGAGGTCGATGCCGTATGGGATGTTGATCGCCGTCGCCCCCTCGATCTTGAACTTGCCACCGGGCGCGACATTGAGTTTGCCAACCGAAATACTGCCGCCCACGAGTCCCAGGCCGTAGTCGCTCGATGGCCGAGTCTTCACGGTGAGCGTGGCGTTCGTCGGCCCGACAATGCGGTTCTTCGTGTTGCCGCGGATGTCGATGCGGCTCACGCCGCCGATCGTCGTGTCGCCAGTCAACTCGATTTCGTCGATGGGTGAACCCCACGCCGTGTTCGCGAACGTGGAGACGAGCGCGCCATCGCCGTCCGGCCCCGCACCCTCGATCACGAATTTCTTGCCGCTCGTCACGAGCGCACGGGCGCGTCCGGCCGCCGATGTCGTGTCCGTGTAGTTAAGGTCGAACTGCGCGCCGTTCTTTACCGTGATCGTGCCGCCGTTCCTGCCGGCCGCGCCCTGAGTTGCGTCGTCGCCGAGCTTCACCGTTCCCGCCTCGATCACGATGTCGGGCGTCTCGGCGAGAACGCCCGCGCCGAGCGTGAGCGTGCCCGTGCCCTTCTTGACGAGCCGCTTGGACGCAATCGCACCCGCGCCCGTCAGCGTGTAGTTCGCCGAGGCATCAACCGTCACCTGCTCCGTACGCACGGCTTCCGGCACCTGCACGGAGGCGACCGGCGTCGTCTCGTTGCCGTCGAACTTCGCAGTCCACGCCGGGGTGAACGCCACGTGCTCGCCCGCGCCGTTCTTCTGCCACGCGACGGACGTCCACACGTCGGTCGCGGCCTGCGGACGCCATACGCCCTCGCTGTAGTCGAGCGGATCGCTCACGCCGCTCGCCGCGCTCACGTTCGCGCTGTTCACGCTCGTGAAGCGGAAGTACCATGTCTCGCCCACCGTGAGGCCCGTGGCGGTGGCGGACACCGCGCCGGTCTCCGCCACCACGCCGATGTTCGTGGAGCCCGCAACCGTCGCAAACGCCGGATCGGTGGACCACTCGAGCGTGAGCGTGGCGCTCGTCGCCCCTTCGCCGAAGTCGCGCACCTCGCCCGTCACCGTCGCCTCGCCGCCGCCGGAAGGCGCAACCTCGTCCAGCAGCACGAACGCCGCGCCGTCCGGCGTGTCGCTCGCCGTCCAGATCTCGATCTTCGCCACCTCGTAGGCGAGCGAGGTCATGCGCTCGCGCGTGGTCTCGTCGGCCATCCACGTGTAGTCGATGGACTTGCCCTGATGCGAGAAGTTGCCGATGCCGATCTCGTAGCACGGGGAAGATGAGGCCGTCCAGCGATTGAACGCGAACATCACCTGCGCGGGATTCGCCGCGCCGGGCGTGAAGCGGTGGACCTGCATCGATCCGTATCCGGACATGTTGTCTGAGCGCTTGTCGTTCCAGTCGCACCGGAACACCTTCGCAGGGGCGTCAACCTTGCCGCTCGGATCGACGTTGTACTGGCTCGGCCAGAACTCCACCCAGCCACGCACGTTGTTCTCGTCTGCGGCGGTCGATTCGATTCCCGGCATGTTCGAAATGACGCGCAGACGGTTCACGACGCACTGATTGATTGTCGTGAGCGGGATTCCGACGTCAGTAATCGTGCGGTCGCCGAAGGCGTCGATCGAGACCCAGATCCAGCGCGTGAGGTCGTGGTAGTCGTCGAGGTCCGTGTCCTTGCGCTTCAGCTCGATGTAGTAGCCCACGCGCGAAAGGTTGTTGGTCGGAGCCGCGTCGTTCACGTAGGCGTACGGCACGTAGCCGAGCGCGGAGAGGTCCATACCGCTGTTCGCCGCGATGTCGAACACGCGGGCGCGCGTCATGCCGGCGCGATACGCCGCCGGGACGTTGTTCTCCACGCCGCTCGTCGTCGGAACGCCCGTCTCCGCCGCGCCAAGATCGAAGCCCGGATCGTCGGCAATCGCGCCGAGGATGGCGTTGCAGTAGGTCTCGGCCATCTTGTCCTCGCCCGGCCAGTCGGGGTGGAGGTTGTTGTTCGCGTAGAAGCTGCCCGTGATGTAGTTGCCCTCGCCGTCGTAGCGGTAGCACGGCGTGTAGAGGTCCGCGAAATAGGCGCGCTTCGCCGGGAACGTGGCGTTCGCGATCGCGTTGCTCATCGCCGCGTTGAACGCGACGACCTGTTCGTCCTTTGCCGGAGTGTAGGCGATGTCCACCACCGCGCCCGCGATGAACTTCGCGTGCGGCTTGCGGTTCAGCGTCTTCCACACGAGGTTCGTCCACACGGGGAAGAGCTCTTCGGCTGTCGAACCATTGGAGTTGATGTCGTTCGTGCAGATCTTGGCGAGGACGAAATCGACGTCGCCCGCGCAGTCGAGCATCGCGTCGATGGCGTCGATCGTGCCGCCGCCGCCCTTCGTGACGAGGCGCTGTCCGCTGATGCCGGAGTGCCACACCCACTCCTCGGGCATCACCGCGCCGCAGATGTCGTTGCTCTCGATCTTCCAGTGTCCCTTCGCGACGGGCGCGTAGCCGGCGGCGGCAAGGCGCTTCATCAGGAAGATGCGCCAGTTGCCGTAGGTGGAGTTGCTGCCCTGCGTGATGGAGTCGCCCGTGCAGAACACGTTGATGCGCTGCTTTGCGGCGGAATAGTTGAGGTCGAGCCAGAGGCGTCCGCCGCCCGTCTCGAGGTTCTCCGCCCAAACCTTCACGTCCGCGCCGTTCGCGCTCGTCGTGTCGAACAAATCGTTGAGCGCGGCGGCGTCCATTTCAAGCGCACCCCTATCCCACGTCATCAGGAGGAAGCGCCCCTTCGTCGTCGTGGCGTAGTTGGGCGTTAGCGCGATCTTCGCGCCAGGGGCGAATACGGGCGGCGTGACGAACCGGAGGGAGAACTTCACGGGGTCGAACGTGATCTTGCCCGTCACACCCATATCGAGTCCGTAGAGGTAGAACCCGCCCACCGTCGGGAACGTCGCTGAACCATCGACCATCAACGTCGTCGTGCTGAGCGAGATCGGATCCCAGCCGACGTATGTGAACGACTGGCTCGCGCCCGCGGGCAGGAGGACGCTGGCGTTCACAAGCGAAGTCGCCACGGTTTCGTCCTTCGCCCAGTTGCCGACTGTCGCGAACGTGGATTCGCCCTCCGTCGCGGGAGTCCAGAGGTAGTTCGCTATGCCGGCGCGCGTGGAAGGCTCGGCGTACTTCACCCAGAACTCGATGCGGATGTAGGAGTACGCCCCTTCGGAGATGTTGTTCACGTCGGCAGACGCCGTATCGCTGTAGGTATAGGTCCAGTCAAGCGCCTTGGAAGTGGTATAGCCGTGGTTGCCGTAGTCGGCGAGCGTGCCCATGCCGAGTCCGCGCAATCTCCCCGAAGACGAGCCCCAGCGGTTGAAGGCAAAGAGGATTTCCGCAGCCGGGAAAGCTCCTTCTTCGGAGAACTTCCGCATGATCTGGAAACAGGCATGACCGCTTGACCCGCTGGTGGTCAGCGTGTCGTTGAAGCCGTACGCACCGCTCCACGGCTCCGCGATGACGTCGTCGTCCGTCCTTTCTGCGGTGCCGTAGTTGACGGGGTTGAATTCGAGGTAGCCTTCGACCGTGTCGTCGTTCGCGGCGACCTGCTGCACACCGCCGGAGTTGCTCCACACATGGAGCTTCGTGACCGTCATCTGCTTGCGCTGCGCGTGCGTGACCGGGAGCGCCACGTCCGCCCAGTTGGGGCCGGGCGCGTCCATGTCAACCCACAACGCCCGCATTGCGCCCGTGTCCTTGCGCACGAGTTCGATGTAGTAGCCCACGTTCGTTATGCCCGTCTCCTGCATCGCAGGGGCGTATGTGTAGGGAATCTGATAAACGTTCTGCGGGAAGCCGATGGATTGGTTCAGTTCGATTGTGCGAACGCGCGTGAAGCCCGCAAGATACGCCGCCGGGACGTTGTTCGTCGCGTCGAGGACGACCGCCGGAGGCGTCCATGAGGACGGGGTGTTCTTGCCCGTCGCCGTCGCGAGCGTCACGAGCTTCGCCTTGATCGCGGCGGCAACCGCCGCGCACTCGCTTTCGCTCTGCGCCGTGGTGATCAATTCGGAGACATCGACCGCCTCCACATCCGACGCCGTCGCGCACCAGTTGGTGATCGATTCGGTCAGCGCCGCCGATCCGCCGGGGATCGTGCAGGCGATCACGGTCGTCATCGGAAGCGCGGCCTTGATGCGCGTGACGGCCGCCTTGTAGTTGGCAAGCACCGTCGCGTCGGCGACGCCGTCGGCGACATCAACGTCGCCGCACAGGAAGATGGTGAAGTCGGGATAGTTCGCCGCCGCGCAGTACGTTTCGAGGCCCTCGAGAATGCCCGCGCGCGTGGCGGACGTCTTGAGCGCGAGATCGACCACGCCCGCATGGCGCTTCCAGGCGTCTTTGGCGTTGCAGATGATGCTGGCACTCGACGTACGCCAGCCCGTCATCTCCACTTTCCACCCCTCTGCAGCGAGGAGCGCACCAAGTTGGGCACGGTAGCTGTTGTTGTTCGCGCCATAGACGTAAGTGCCGCCCACGTTCCAGATCTTGATCGGATTCAGCTCCGCGGCGGCAGCCGAAGCGGTATGCAGCACCACGCTCCCGCTCTCGTAGGTCACGTAGTTGTCGTACGGACACCCGACAACGTTGACGATTCCCGCGCTCGTGCGCGTCAGCGTGCCGGCCGAGAAGAGCGTCACGTCCGCGCCAGCCGCAGGTGCGGACGCGCCGGAGTAGAGGTCCGTCAAGTCAAACGTCACCGCCGCCGCGATTTCGAGCGAACCCGCGAACGCGCCAAACGGAAGCGGCTTGTCGTACGTGGCCGCGCCCGCGATGCTGAGATTGTTGTTCTCCGTGTGGAGCAGCGTGCCGCCGTCCTCCACGACAAGACGCGTCACCTTGAACGGCGTGGCGTTCGTGCATTTTGTCATGTCGAGAGTTGCGCCCGCATGGATCGTGACGGGAACGGGCTGCGAGGATATGGCCTTCTCCGGTGCTGCGTCCGCACCGCGCACGGACTCCATCACCACCTTGCCGCCGAAGATCTCCGCGCCAAGGTCTATGCGCTCCTCGACGTAGTTGTTCGCGAGGGTCAGCGTGCCCGCGCCGTACTTGACAAGCTTCGGGTAGCTGCCGTTGTTGTCGCAGATCGGCGGGTAGATGGAGACATCCGTCGTCTCGTTGGAGACGAGCACCGTTCCCGACGTATAAATCCACGCGATGCCGGTGTTCGGCACGCGACCGCCGTCAAAGACATGCAAGTTGCGAATATACGTGTTGTTGACGTACTCGTTTAACGCGCCGCCGTTCTTGACGATGATGTCGCGCACGGTGCACTTGGGGCCGCCGGACGGCTTCTGGAACACGGCATTCGCGCCGTCGATGACGAAATCGACGCTCCCGATCTTGGATTCCTTGTTATGGAAATACGCCTGCCCGCTCTTGACGAATATGGTTCCGGCGTTCGATGTCGTCACGTTGCATATCCAGAATGCCTTGCCGGACGGAAGATCGAGCGTAAGCGTATTATTGTTCAGTTTAAACGTTGAGGCTGCATAACCGGAGTGGATAATGCCAAGACTTGCCGTGCCGCGGATAAGGGCGTCCGCCGTGAGCTCGAGACCCGACATCTGCGCCTGATTGTTGCCGCAGTCGGCGCCCGTGTTTCGCAGTGCACCGTTACCGTCAGGACCCGTTCCCGCGATCTTGTAGTAAACGGCGTTCCCGTTGCCGTTCCCGTTGAAGTCGAACGCCGCGCCGTTCAGAACCTCGATCGTCTTGCCGTTGTTCGAGAAGACCGATGTCGTGCCGTACTTCATGATGCCACCCGCGACCGTGACGCCGGTGAGGTGGGTCATGCCGGTGGAGAGAATCATCGTGCCAGGACCGTCCTTGATGAGCTTTCCGTTGAGAATGGGCTTGTTGCCGTTGTTGATGGTAAGCGTCGTGCCCGACGGGACGGTCACGCGGAGGTTGCCCGTGCCGGCGAGGACGGGGTGCTTGGAGAGGAACCCAGAATAGTCGGCGGCATGAAGCTCGAAGCCGTTGAGGTTTACCGTAGCCGCATCGACGAGGCGGTCCGCGATAGCAGACCACTCCGTATCCTCCGTGAGCGTGATGCTGTCGAGGAGCGTTGCAATCGTCGGTGCGGCAGAGGCGGAGCCGACGAGACTTTCTGTCGTCGAAACGACCCACGCCTGACGCGGCGCGACCGCGCCCTTGGTGAAGTCCGTGCCCTTCACGTTCTCGAATATCCTGCCGCTCGCGCGATCGAAAAGCGCGCCCTTCCCGGCGGACGTCTGCACGGGCACGAGGTCGCGCACAACGACGTCGCCGTCCTTCACGAGCATAGAGTCGAAGCGGAACTTCGCGTCGTAGGTATCACCCCTGTGCGTGGAGAACACGCAGAGGTCGATGAGCGGGTAGGACGTGCGGGCCTCCGAGATTTCGGAGGACGCCCCGCCGCCGTTGAGGAGGAACTTGTTCGCCGCCGAGATGAAACAGTGGTAGTCCGTGTTTGCGGCAGGCCTCACGGTGGTGGAGGCGGTGCCGCCGCCGTGGAAGCGGAAGGACGGATTCGAGCCGTCGGCCTGCATGTTGAAGAGGTAGGCGTTACCGCCCCAGTGCTGACCGAAGAACACCTTCTGGTTTTCGTATGTCACGTTGCCGAAGCAGAGATCAACCGTCGTGTCGAGGCCCGGCACATAGTCGAGGCGCACCATCTGCGCGCCAGTGGCAGTGATGGAGAGGAGCTCCGAGGCATACGGCGGGGTAGCGGTCTTCGCGAGGAAGAAGCGGTAATAGACGCCGTCCGCCTTGAGCGCGGCGGGAAGCGTGTAGGTGTAGGACGTCGCGTCGGCGGCGATTGTCGCCACTTCCTCCCACGACGTCCAGGCGTTCTTGCGGGTGTCGCAGTCCGTCGTGCCGTATGCGACGTAGAGCTTGTACGCGGAACCGTCGGGATTCGCGAAGGCGAGCGTGACGGCATCGGCCGTTGCCGACGCCACGGACACGGAACGCGGGAAGCGGAACGTGGGCGTTTCGTCCATCACGCGGCCAAAGCGGCTCTGCGGTACCTCGGCGCCCGTCTCGAACGGCGTCTCGGTCTTGTTCTTGTAGAACACGTTGTTCACCTGGTCGTAGAGGCCGATGTCGCCCGCCGCGTTGGCCGCCGGCACGAAGTCGCGGGTTGGCGTGTAGTTGGCGGATATCTTCATGCGATAGAACGTGAAGGCACCTAGACGGGCTCCGGTGTTTGCGCCGAAGATGGCGAAGTTTCCGCTTCCATTTATCGATCGGTCAATGGCCTTGCGTGTTTCCGATCCGCCGCCTGTGAGCGTGAGGTAGCTCGCCGGGTCGATCACCAGACGGTAGTCCGTGTTCGCCACTGGAGTGGAAACGGTGTAGTTGGATGAGCCGTAGAACCTGAACTTCGTTCCATTGTCGTTCTGGAAGATGAACAAGTACTGCTTGCTGGAATAGCCACGCCCGAAGAAGGTCGTATCGTTCACGAAGGTGGCTGGTGTCTTGAACCGGAAATCGACAAGCCAGTTGTTTGCAGGCGCAACGCCGGTGTCGATCCACTGCGCGCCGGTCGAGCGGATGGAGGTGTATTCCTTCGCCATGTTGACGCCAATGGTCTGCATGAGGAAGAAGCGCAGGGGGCGTCCGTCGCGCAGCGCGGCGGGAACCTCGTACTCGTAGGTGGTCTGGTCGCCCGCGATGTCGGCGACCTTCTCGAACGAGTCCCAGGCGTACTTGTCCTCGCCGCCGTCCGTCGCGCCGTGGGCGACGAACAGCTCGTGGTCGAGCCCGCCGAAGCCCGCGAACGTGAACGTGAGAGACGTCTCCGTCTGCCGCGTGACGCACAGCGTCGCCGCGTCAACCGGAATGAATGCGCAGGCTGCAAGAGCCAAAACAGCAACACGGGCGAAACACGAAGTTTTCGCCTTAGCCCGCAGGGCGTTGCACACATTCTTTTCCATCGTTTTTGTCTCCGTTGAAACTTGATACTCCTTGACCAGTTGAACAAATCGAATGTTACCAAAATCCCCCGCCGTTTGCAAGCCTAAAATCAACGAAAATCACCCGC
>CACZDG010000112.1 GCA_902779865.1 uncultured bacterium | reverse complement strand
ACGGCTCGCCCTCCTACTCATATCACGACATGTTTATGAGATTAGCTCCTTTCAGCTAATAAGTCCTGCCAAGCTTATCTTGGCGTACCACCAATCGTGCCTGACCCTCGGCCTCCCCTCGTAGTCAGCCATGCGAAAGCAGAAAGTCTGGCAAGTAGCGATGCTTGATGCCTCCATTTGAGAAATCGAACCGATCCATTGAAAGCACGATTTTCTCATATTGGTCAGGAACCGTCCTCAATGCCGAAAACTCCCGTTCGCGCGTTTCTTCCGTAGGCATGAGATATGCTACCTGCACGTAGAGTCTGTCGCCTTCCCGCTCGCACACGAAATCAACCTCCTTCTCCTTGACCCTACCAATCGTCACTCTATATCCCCTGCGCGACATCTCGGCAAAGACAACGGTCTCAAGAAGCTGATCCACGTCTCTTGCCGGTGACGCCGCCACATTGGCGTTTCTCATCCCGGTGTCAACAACATAGTATTTCTCGTCCACGCTCAGTATGCGCTTGCCAATCAAATCCTCTCGTTCTACTTTCTTTAGCAGAAACGCCTCCTCGCATGCATTGAGATAGTTCAACACTGTTGACGGCGCGGTTATGCACCGCTCGTTCTTCAGAAAATCCACAATCCGTCTGGCCGAGAACACATGCCCTGTCTCGGTCATTACAAAGCGGACTATCCGCTCCAGCAAATCTACGTCACGGATTGCCTTCCTCTTGACGATGTCCTTCAGCAAGATGGCGCCGTACACGTCGCGCAGATAGCGCGTCGAAGGTTCCGCCCTATACCCTATCTCCGACAAGAACGGCATACCGCCGAATTCCAGATACCGCCTGAACGCCTCATCGGTGTTGGACGAACCCGACGCCTCGAGAAACTCGCCGTACGAAAATGGAGTAAGCGAGAATTCCACATATCTGCCAGTCAGGTATGTGGCCAATTCCCCTGAAAGCATCTTGGAGTTTGAACCCGTTATGTACACATCGGCGTTCTTTCGCTTTCTTATGGAATTGACCGTCTTTTCCCACCCTTCAACATCGTGGACCTCATCGAGAAATATGTACGTCTTGCGATTCTGATTTTTGTCCAGAAGCGATGTCAACTCAGCGAACAACACCCCTGGTCGAAGATACTTTGCATTTGCCTCGTCGTCCAAGTCAAGGTAGAAGACGGGGGCCGACTTGTCAATCTCAGACAGTATCAAGTCTCTTATCTGTGACAACAGCACAGATTTGCCGCAACGCCGTACACCCGTTATGACTTTCACAACATCTGTGCCGACAAACGGGCGTACTTCTTCTATTGTTCTTTTCCGGATGACCATTGTATGTACCTCCTCTTCGTGGCGCATATTATACCAAAAGTCATAACTCTATGGCAAGGGGGAATCTGGCATTTTGAGAGTTATAACTCTATCTTTGCCATGCATTACAAAAGACAATAGCACCTATGACTGCGGAAAAACGCCATTTGCGCTTCTGGTCGCGTTTGGAGGCGTAGGCGATGCCGATGCGAGGGGCGGCTGGTCTCGGTGATGCGCCGCCACATGACGGTTCCATCCTCCAGCCGACGGCACAACCACGCGCCGACAAGCGCCTTCGCTCCCGGATCGAAGTCTCCATATGTCATTTCAACCATCCCCCGTCCTGTACAGATGCGAAAGGCCCAAACAATCCCATGCAATCCAGCCTCCTTCCTTCGCGACTCCTATATGCAGGAAGCCATGTACACAGGAAGATTTGTACTCGGGCTCGGCAAACCTCTTCAGCACGCATGTCTTGCCGACACGACGCATACCTTCAAGGAGAAGCGCGTACTTCCCCGCAAGGCGTCGCTTCCAGTCAAAGAGTTGCGAATATATCCTACGCTCAAAGAGTTTCATGGTGGACATTATAGTATATCCGGCGCAGGAAATCAAGTATGCGTCACTATTATCCGAACTCGTCACAGCCCAATTTGTCACCATTTTCCAAACTACAAATAGCATTATCCGTCACGACTTACCAAACACATTGCCCTCACCATAGCTTATGATTCCCCTCTGCCGCCTACGGTCAGCGCTTGCTGCCTAAAGTGGCAGTTGTCGCCTGGCTTTCTTGTAATTTATCGCCGCACATCTGAAAGACGAGTTCACCACCGCGCATGATGTCCTCGTGGCGGATTACAAAGCCGTCGAGCGGCTTGCCGTTGAGGGTGACGGACTTCACGTACTTGTTCTTCGTCGAAAGGCCGTTCGCGACGACCGTGAACGTCTTGCCGCCTTCAAGATGCAGCGTGGTCTTCGGCACCTGCGGCGCGCCGACGACGTATTCGCCTCCGCAGGGGTTGAACGAGTAGAATCCGAGGCAGGCAAAGACGAACCACGCGCTCATCTGTCCGCAGTCGTCGTTGCCCACAAGGCCGTTGGGTTTGTTCAGGTAGTATTTGTCGCAGACTTCACGCACGATTTCCGCCGTGCGGTCACCACGCCCCACGTACGGGAAGAAGTAGGCCACATGGTGACTCGGCTCGTTGCCGTGCGCGTATTGCCCAATCGTGCCCGTGCATTCGCCAGTGGTGTTTTGTCCGGGCATCTTCGAGGGCAGCGTGAAGAAGGCGTCCAGTGCGCAATAGAACGGCTTCTGCCCGCCGAACGCCGCGATGAGTCCTTCGGGGTCCTGCATCACGTGGAAGGTGTACTGGATGGCGCTTCCCTCCACATAGTCGTGGACCTGCCCCGGCGCGGGACGCTGGCGGTAGGGGCTGAACGGCTCGTGCCAGTTCCCCTTGGCGTCCTTGCCTCGCATGTAGCCAGTCCAGGGGTCGAAGAGGTTCTTCCAATAGTCGGCGCGACGGGAATAGAATGCGGCGCGGTCGGATTTGCCGAGCTTTTGGGCCAGACGGGCGGCGCACCAGTCGTCGAGACACCACTCAAGGGTCACGGCCACGCTGCGGGGGTGGATGTCCCACGGGAAATAGCCGCACTTGTCATAGACGGGGCCGCGGTCGGCGAGGGAGGCGTCCACGGCCGCGAACGCCCTCTCGGCGTCAATTCCGGGGATCCCCTCCATGACCGGATTCGCCGTCGTCTCGCAAGCGTGATGGCGGGCGGTGAACGCAAACAGCCATTTCGCCTCCTTGCGACAGCGGATGCGCAACATTTCCGTATCGCGCTTTCCGCTCTGCGACTTGCACAGGACGCCTAACTCGACGCCGTCCTTCCCGCGCCAGCGCACGGACGCCGCGTCCCAGTTCTTCTGCGTGTACGGAATCGAGAGCGCGAAGCGCGTCTCGCTCTCGTCCGGAGCAAATGCGTAGTTGAAGTAGTTGATCGGTTTATATCGCGTGCCGTCCGCATTGAGCCATGTCCACGTAGCCCCGCCGTCGCGGCTGATCGCCGGCCCGAGCGAGTTTCCTGTTGCTCTCGAAGAAGGCTGGGTACTTGGAGTCGTGTCCGTTGTACTGCCAGCCCACGAGATACACGATCTTCGGAAGGCCGAGAGAAATCTCGTCCATGCCCTTTATTGCCTCGAACGCCTGCTCGTACGTCATGCGCACGGTCTGCTTGCCGTTGTCGCGCATCTTGTACTTCCCGAGATACTCGCGGTCGAACTCCGCCTGCGATAGGAAGAGCTTCGTGACGTACGTCTTCGAGTAGTCATGGCGCGGCGTGACCATCCACTTGAAGTCCGCCTGCCTGAACAGGTTCGTCCTGGCCGGTCCCTCGAGAGTGAACGCGTCGCGATGCGCCTCCGCATCCGCCGCAGACGACGGCGCAACGCACATAGCGGCAAGCACCCCAAGAACAAACTTTACACCAAGTGTTATTTTCATCTTCATTTTCCTTTTTCAAGAAGTGGAACGATATGTCCTATTTCGGAAAGCCTGGCCTTTATGTCCGCAAGCGGGACTTCGCGCGGATCGCAGCGTCTTGCGGCGGCGAGCGCGGCGACGACGCCGGCCGCCTGCCCCATCGCCATGCACGACGCCTGGACGCGCAGGGCGGAGTTCGCCCCATGGTCGCTTGAAACCGCACGGCCCGCCACCAGCATGTCGCACACGCCCTTCGGAAGCATCGCGCCGAGCGGCACGGAACCGATCTTGCCTTCCTTGTGGAACACGAGACGCGCATGAGACATCTTCGCGCTGTGCGCATCGACCATCCAGTAGGACCAGCACAGCGCGTCTTCTTCCACGACGCCGTCAAGATAATCGCGTTCGGTGATTGTCTTCTCGCCGACGACGCGATATGTCTCGCGCACACCGACTTCCCGCGCGGACGACACGAGCGACACGTTCTCGAGCCCGGACTGGCGGCGGATGAACGCGAGAACGCGATCCCGCGCCTCGATTCCGCGCCTGTTGGTGGCCGCGCGCGCCTCGGGCGTCGAATTGTCCGCGAGCGGGATGTAGCAACCCGAACCACCGCCCTTTCGGATGAAAAACGACATCCCCACATGAACGTCCGTCGGGAGAAGTTCACCGTCCGCAACCGCCTTCTTGAAGGCGCGATCGACCGCCGCAGCGTCGAACTTCGCGCCCTTCGACGAAATCCAGAAGAAGAACGATCCCGGCTGCCGCAGGTCATCAGGCGATTTCACACGCCGCGCTCCTGCAAGCGCGGCGACCGTGGCGTTCCCCGTCGTATCGACAATCTGTCGCCCGACGGCGAATCCCGTGTCCCAGCCATCCACCGTCCGCATGACCGCAGCAACCTCCGCGTTCGCGAGAATCGTCACACCGGCCTTGCGTAGCGTCTCTTCCGCAAGGCGCGAGTAGACCTCGGGATCCACGCGCACGCAGCTTTCCATCCACTTGTCGGGACGCTGCGCGGCGAAGTCGGGGAGCGTCCCGTGCGCGGCGGCGACGGCGTTCGTCACGAGATCCCATGCCGGGCCCGCGATGACCTGCCGCTTCCACGCACTAAAGAGCCCGATGTCACATACCTTTGCCTGGACCGTCGTCCCGCCAATCACAGAATCGCGCTCGACAAGCGCGGTCTTTGCGCCGGCCTTTGCGGCGGCGAGCGCCGCGCCGATCCCGGCCGGACCGCCGCCGACGACCACGACGTCGTACAATTCGCCGGCCGGTGAAGCAACCGCCACAAGCACGGCAATTGCCATCAGTTTCCACATCGTCTGTTTGTCCTTTCTTGCTTTGTCAGTCATGTAGATCGTGTAGAATTTCACATGCAGTGCGACACGTCCGGCCTTCAGGCCTATTTTATTGTCAGTGCAAACCCAGGCGTGAAAAAGACCTTTAGGCCGTTTTCCCCTTCCTTTGCGTAGTAGTTTGAAACTGGGCCAGTTGGCGACGTGCCTCCGGTCGTGCGGTCTACCTGAAGAATATGGCGGTTCCGGCCCGCATGGTCTTGTATGGCTCGGAGAAGAGCAGCGGAACCAGGTTGCTCTCTGTCGACCCGCCCGTCGCGATGACAAAGCGCATTGTCTTGTAACCGTTGGTGATCGGGTTTTCGAGTTCGAAGGTTCCGCCCGTGACATCCGCCGCAATGACATCAGGATTGTCAATTGGCAGCTGGATACGCGCATCCCATTCGCTCAGGTCTGCGGACTCGTCCGGAGCGTTGTCGAGAGTCGCCTTGGAATACACCACCCACAAGGTGGCGTTGGTCACCGGTGCCGACCAGTTAAGGGTCACGTGCTCCCCAGGCCTCTGCCAGTCGCGCTCGACAAGTTCAAGCGGCCCAATGATCCTAACGGGCGTCACCGCCGTCTGCACGGTGGCAAACGTGACAGGCGAATAGCCCGTCTTGTTGCCACCGACGAACGACGTACCCTCCGCGCCGGAGTTCATCGAGACCTTTCCGTTCACGATGTCATAGAGGCCGTATGCGCCGTCCTTCTTCACGGGGATGAAGTGCGCCTCCAACTTGTTCTTCGACGCATTCCACCACTTCGACCAGTAGAGGCGGTACTTGGAATACCCGTAATCGTTATTGACAAAGCGCCAGAAGCTCAAATCTCTTTCAGGCGTCATGCTCACATTCTGGTTGAAGTTGTTATGCGTGTATGTGGTGTCGTTCACGGTGATGGCATAGTAGCTGCCATTAGGCACCAGGCCGACAGTCAGGTCCGCTGTCTTCGAGAACGGTCCGAAATCGGCCTGCCCGGCGCGGCGGGCGCCGATTCTGCCGGACTGGTTGGCATAAACCCAGACGCCATTCGCCCAGCCCGTGCCCGCATCATACAAGGTCGCCCACGTACTGCCGTAGGACTGGTTGTCCAGGTTCAGCTTCGTCTCCGATTGCGGTTTCTGCGAAGGTCTGAACGACGTCTGGATATAGGCGCCAAGAGGTTTCGACGTATCCGGCTGGATCCACGCCGCCTCCTCGTCGTAGGGCGCGACCGCATCGACACCGAGGAAGAAGCGGTAGTAATTGCCTGAAACGCACGCCTCCCGAGGCAGCGTGAACGTGCCGGTTGTCGCATCCGCCGCAACAAAACCGATGACCTTACGATTGGCGCGTGGCCAGGACGCGAGGTTCTCGCCATAGTCACGGTCGCCCCACGCGACGACGAGATCCTGAGCCGCAGCCGCGCCGCCGCCGAATGTGAACGTCGCCGAACCCGTCGTATGATCGAACGCCGTCTGCGTGACCGTACGATTGGCAGCGGTGAAGGAGGCGTTTGCCGTTGCGGTACGCTCTTGTCTGGAAGTGCCAAAGATGCCCACAATCTCGTTGACCGTCTTCACGCGCACATAGACCTTGCCCGCCTTCCAAAGCACGTCGTCGTAGGGGATCGTCGCACTCCACGTACCCTCGTCGAGTGTCAGGTCGATCTTCTTGCCGTAGGACGTTGTCGCACCGTAGTCAAGCCACGCAACCGTCGTTCCGGTGCCGAGCGTGACCATGCCTGTCGCCGCGATCTGGTGCAGCGTCTCATCGACGGAAAGCACCGGCGCGGTCGGCACGCTCGCCATGGTGGTCGCGGGGAATGTCTGCGATACATTCACCGACTTGTTGTCCCCGCTTCTCGCGAAGAGGGTGATCGTGATCTGCCCTGTGGCATAGACATTCTCAACTGTGGCGACGCCATTGCTGGCAGTGGCAACCCCCGTCGCAAGGACGTTTGTGACTGCCGTGCTGCCGGTCGTGAACACGGCCACGATCTCCGCCGACGGGCCACCCGGCTGCGTGAGCGCCCAGTTGATCGTCGCCGTGGCTCCGTCCATGGCTATCGAGCAGTTCTCCTGGTCGATAACCGTCGCGCCAAGATACTGCTGCGTGTCAGATACCGCCATCTGCCCGTCGGCGAAAGTGACAGGCCCATACGCAGTCTTCGCGCCGCCCTTGAACGACGTCCCTTCCGCGCCTGAGTTCGTCGCAAGCTTCTTGTTCACCTTATCGTACAGGCAGTACTCGCCATCCTTTTTCACAGGGATGAAATTGGCCTGCACCGTCCCAGACGTGTTCATCCACTTCATGTAGTAGAGTTTTACCGCCGAGGGATTTGCGCCGTCTGCATCGGCCCACAAGGTAATCGGCTGCTGGGGCGTGACGACATTATTCTGGTTGTAGTTGTTCCATACACCGGAACTGGGCGTAGCGGCCGTTCCGTCTATCTTTATTGCCGTTGAACGATCAGAATACTGGTAGGACAGCGTAATGACATGATCAGCCGTCTTGTTGACCGCATTGAACTCAATCACGCCAACGCGTGTATTCTGAATCTGTCCCGACGAGTTGACGGACAACTGGAGGTTGTTCGGCCAGCCTGCAGCGGACCGGAACACGCGGGTCCATGAAGAATACGTCTGCCCGTCCATGTTCATCTTGAACTCGGCCTTCGGATTCGCCGAAGGCTTGAAGGATGTCGTGATGTAGGCACCGAGGGCGGTTGGCTGGATCCACTCCACTTCCTCGTCGTAAGGCATGGTTGCGCTGTCGCCGAGGAAGAGGCGGTAGTACGTACCGACCGTTTGAACTTCATCAGGAAGCGTAAACGTGGCCGTCGTCGTGCCTGCCGCGACTGTGCCGAGAACGACGCTCTTGCCAGAGGGCCAGCTTGTGAGAGTCGCGCCATGGTCGGCGGTGTCCCATGCGACAACGAGATCAAGCGCACCGTCCACGTACTCGAATCCCAAGGTTATCTCGTCCGTCTCGAGATTGAATCCCGTCACGAACATCGCCGGGGCGACGCGCACGACAAGGATGCTCTTCGCGTCCTCGGAAAGCATCGCCCTGTAGTACGGAAGCGCCGTGACATCGGGAAGATCAGAGTCTGTGAACACTCCCTCGCCCGTCGTTTTCACGAGAATGTTCGTCGTGCCGACGGCAGGCTGAGTATCAGGAATGGTGGCGGCAAGCCCACCGCCGAGCGACGTGTCGGTGATGACGAGCGTCGTGCCGATCTCGACCGTCGTACCGCCGTTGTAGGAGAGCGAACCCAATGCGGTAAACGTCCCGCCGCCCTTGAACGCCATGCCGCCGTCTGTCTCGCCAGCCGCAACGCCGCTCACAATGTTCAGGTTGTTCGTCGGATACTTGCCCGCTGCGAAGACTATCGTGCCGCCACCCGCGCCGACTTTCACGGTAAGGTTATTCTGGAAGAGCGCCCTATCGTTGCCCCCGTTGTATGTGAGCGTTCCGCCGTTGAACACAACCTCGCCGGTGCCGCCGCCGGTGGTGAAGCCGCGCGCATTCATCACGAGTTCGCCACCGTCCAGGTTCACCGTGCCGGTCGCACCGGAGGCGTTGCCGAGCACCATATACCTGCTTGCGCCGGCCATCGTGAACGTCCCGTTGGTCAAGATAAGCGAACCGGTGGAGTTCTCGCCGCCGCTGACAACAAAGTCCGCATCCGCCGTGAACGTTCCGCCGGCTATCGTCAAGGAACCGGTCGAATTCGCCGCAGCCGCCACCGTCCGATTGGCGCTCGAAGTCATCGCGCCCGCCGTGACGACCGAGCCGCCGGTGTGCTGTTGGTCCTTCGTCATGGCATACGTCCCCGCGCCGGTCTTGCGTAGTTCAATGTTGCCGCCGAGCGTGAGATGCGTCTCGGTGAACGTTGCGCCGGATGCAACATCAACCGTCAGCACGGCCTTCGTCGCGTCAACGCTATTCGTGACGGTGAACGCCGCCGTGGTGGACTTCAGCCCGTCGGGAAGCGTCCAGTTGCAGCCCTTCAAGTCGATGACCGTCCCCGCCTCGATGGTGAACTCAGAAGGAAACACGGTGGCGACGCTGGCAGAGACGAGATCGAACGCCGCAGTCATCTGCCAGCCGCCGACCCACGCCGGGGCGGTGCCAATCGCCGCCAGTTCGTCGGTTGAGCCAAAGCGTACGGTGATGGAAGACGCTTCAAGCGCACTTTGATCGACAGAGGGAATCACAGCATCCGTTGTGTCGCGGAACTCCCAGTTCCAGGAGTCCGTGCCCTGATCATAGACCAACCGGGCGGTCGCAGGGGCGGATGCCTTCTGGACAACCTTCACCGACGCGCCGTCGACCGTCAGCTCAACCGTATCGGGCGCATCAGCCGCAAGGCTGCAACGCGAGAGGATGTCGCTTGCGTCCGCGCCCGCGCCGGTAAGCGTGAGAACCGTAATCGGGCAGTCGGCAAACGTCGCGTTCGTGACGACGATATTGCCCGCAAGGTTGTTCGCCGCCGGCATCTGAATCGTCGTTCCCGCATCGATCACCGTCGCGCCCGTGTAGGTATTCGCGCCGGAGAGCGTGACCGTGCCGCCGCCCTTGAACGTCATGCCGCCGTCGGTCTCGCCGCTCACGCCGCTCTCAATCGCCTTCGGAATCGTGATGGCGAAGCCAGCCGAGTCGATCGTGCCACCCTTGGCGCCAACCTTTGCGAAAAGCCTTGGTTTGTCCGCGATGAACGTCGTTGTTGCCTGATTGGCCTTGAGCGTGCCACCGTTGAACGTCACAAACGCATTGCCGGAAGTACCGCTGCCGTAGGTGACCATCTTTGTTGTAAGCGTACCGCCGTCGAGATTCAGGTAGCTGGGGTCGCCGTTGTATGTCGAAGCGTAGCACATGTTGACATGGCCGTCGGCTGTCTTCGTGCCGAGCGTGACCTGCGCGTTGTCCTTGACCGTCAGCGTTCCGCCGACCTTGTTTCCGAGGATTATGGAACGCGAGATGTTCATCTTGCCGTTGCCCTCCGCGCATACTTCCGCCTTCGTGCCGGTCGCGCCCTCGCTTCCGATGTACAAGTGCATGTTTGCCGCAGTCTGCGAAAAGTCTCCGCCTGCAACCTCGAAATAGTTGGTCGTCACGCCGCCTGACTTGTACCCGATATGGGTGTGTCCGCTCGCCGATACGGTGCCGTTGCTGACGATGACAGAGGCATTTGCGCCATTATTGTTACCAAGAAAGACATCTGCTGTTTTGAGCGTACCGCCGTTAACGACAACCGTACCGGTCGAGTTCGCACCCTTGGCGACATAAAAGGGCTGGCTGTTGCCGGTAAAGGTTCCGCCGTTGATTCTCGCTATGCCAGTTGATCCCGTCCCACGGGCAACGACGTTCGTGGTCTTGCAGTTCATCGCGCCGCCGTCCATCACGAGCAAGCCCTTTGAGGACGTGCCGTACCCGAGGACAAGCGCCGTGCTGGACGTCACCGTACCCGCCTTGAGAATGAACTCCGCGTCGGAACCTTCGCCATGTCCAACTGTAAAATCCATGTCGCGCGTCGTCCGCCCAGTGGCGATATCGCCGATGTTGCCGGATACATTCGTGAACGATGCTTTGGAGTTCTTGCCTATGCCATATCTGAACTGGTATGTAGCGCCCCCTCCGTTGTTGCAAGTCCATGTACCGGTCTTTGTCACAGTCGCCTGGCTGTTTTCCGCATCCGCCATGCTAAAGGTCTTGAAATACCAATTGCCTGTGAAACTGAAAACACCGTTTTTTACTGTCCCATCGTCGAAACGCGTGCTATTCGACATTGTGATGTTGTTGTTCACCGTCGAAAGCGCAGTCCCGGTATTGTTGAAGATCGGCTTGTTCACCCCGCTTGTGGGAGCAGTTCCCCCCGTCCAGTTCGAGCCGACATTGGTATTGCCACTCGCGCCGTCTTTCCAGGTGTAGTCAGCCCCCCACGCCGACGGCGCGGCGAGGGCGAGCGCGGCGAGGGCGAGCGCCGCGGACTTGATGTTGAGGATGAGCCTGGACATGAGCCCGGCTACCCCGTTTTGGCTGGTTCGTGTCTTGTAGAGTAGAGACCCACGCCTCTGCGTTGCCGCGCACACGCTTGCGCGCCCTTCGGGTTGCCTTCGGCAATGTACCCTCCGAAGCGAAGCTTCTGCGGTGCATGATGCGACTTCCCCCTCGT
>CACZDG010000111.1 GCA_902779865.1 uncultured bacterium | reverse complement strand
CCGTTTTCACGCCTGCTCGGGTGGTGAAATTGGCAGACACGCATGCTTGAGGTGCATGTGGAGAGATCCTTGCGGGTTCGAGTCCCGCCCCGAGCACCACTCTGTGGGATACTCAAGCGGTCAACGAGGGCAGACTGTAAATCTGCTGGCTAACGCCTTCGGTGGTTCGAATCCACCTCCCACAACCAATCAAAAGCCCCGCAAATGCGGGGCTTTTGCTTTATATGCAGGATTCTTTGCGGAATCAATTCACCTTCGTCTTTACGGACAGCACCTGTCCGGCTGCTACAAGATCGCCCTTGAGCTTATTGTATGGTACGTCCTGAACGGCGACGCCGTCCGCGACGGCGATTGACGCAGCCATCCCCGACGCCTGCCCTAGCGCGAAGAACACCGGCTCCATGCGAATCGACCCAAACGCGATATGCGACGCGGAAAGACACACAGGCACGAGCAGATTTGCGCACTCCGTGCGCTTCGGCACGATTGCGCCGTAATCAATCGGGTACGGCGGGAAACGCTTACCCTTCTCGTCTGTGCCAACCTCCACGTCTCCCTCGTTTTGGACGTAGCCCTCCGCCGTCACGTAGCGACGCACGTGGTGGGAGTCCATGGTATATGCGCCCATAGCGATCGGACGCGGAACGACGACCTTGCCGCGGCAGTTGGCCTCGGTCATCACATACTCGCCCACCATGCGGCGAGCCTCGCGCACGTAGAGTTGCTTCTGCCAGCCGTCGCCGAGACCATCCGTGAACTCGTCCTTGCAGGTGCCCCAACGAGAGACCTCCTTGCGAATCTTCCCGGGAACACGCGGATGGTTCGCGAGCGACCACATGAGCCCCCGCTGGTACTTGAGGTACGCGGCGAGGATCTTCTCGCGCTCGGCGTAGGACGCCTCCGGCCAGTTCCAGTTCTGCCCGATGAAGTCGGTGGAGAAGCCTGTGCGGTTGTTGGTGTCCGTCTTGCAGTTCGGCATCTTCGAGTTAATCCACGGCATCCCGTTGCGGTCAAGCGGGCCAAGCGCGAAGTGGCGGAACATGAGTTCGTAGTCCTTCTCGTCGTAGCCTTCAGGCTTTTTGAATGGAATGCGGTTAGACGGATTATCCGTGAGGCACATGCGGAAACAGTACGCCTGAACTCGCTTGTCGCCGTCGCCGGGCTTGAAGTTCGGGTCATACGGTTCAACGCACGGAAGAAGCCCGCTCTTAGGGTCTCCGGGGACAACGTAAGGATCAATTCCCTTGTGGAGCTGGTGGTACTTCGCGTACCCCGGCTCGTTGCCGTTCAGCTTCTCCCCGTAAACCGAATTGGCTTCTCGCCCAACATGGTACGAAACTCCGGCCGCCGCCATGAGGTCGCCCTCGTATGTGGCATCGATGAAGACCTTGCCGCGATAGATCTTGCCGGAAAGCGTCTTGAACGAGACGATGCGTCCGTCCTTCTTCTCCACTCCGCCATTCTCGCGGTCAAGCCACTCGTTACGGTGAATTACGAGCCCGTGCTTTTTCTCCCATCCTTCGAGGATCGAGAGCGCCACGGACGGCTCGAACGTCCATTTCGACTCGCTCTTAAGTATGCCGGCCGATATTACCTTGCGCTTTTTCTCGTTCGGGAATTGCACAATCAAGTGGTCGGGATTCCCGTAGTACGTGGCCACGTCCTTGTAGAACTGGAGGGCCTGTCCTCCGAACGCCGCCTTGTTTCCGATGTCCGTAGCGCCGAGTCCACCCGTTGTGAGTCCGCCGATTCGCGTCTCGGGGCACACTATCACGGCGGACCTTCCATGTCGCCCCGCCTCTATCGCCGCCGTCAGTGCCGCAGGCGTCGAGCCGTACACGACAACGTCATACACTTCCTCTGCCTGTGCAACGCACATAGCAAGGATAGAAACCGCAACTGCAATCTTTTTCATCTTGAAACTCCGATTTGTTGATTCGCGATTGCATAGTATATCATATCGTGGCGCGAAAGTGTGTTCAAACATTCAAACGCTAAAAACTATTTGCGCCAGACGCAGTATTGCACACAGCCAGAAACAGGGTCAACCACATACTGGTACACCACGCCCTCAAGCGTACCAAACTCTTCCAGGGCAAGTCTCTTCATCATTTCGTCTATCATTTTGCATTTCCTTTCTATGACATTCCGCACAATGATGAGCAAAAAGCGTGCCGAAGAGTAAAATGCAAAAAACTGCCATATTTGCGTACTCAATACGACTAGGCCAAAAACAAGCCTGTCAGAATCTGAACGCTACGTCAAATCCTGACAGGTGCGGGACGGCAAGCGTACAACGGCAAGGTCCCTTATAATAGATTGGTGGCTTATTTGAATTTGCCGTAGGGGTCGCCGCCGTAAGGGCAGACCACCTGAGGTTGAACAAACGTCTTACCGTCAACGGACGCCTTCCACCCGCGCCCGTTCGTGGGGAAACGCACGATGCGTCCGTCGGTGTACGTCACTTCGATCATCGCGAGGAAGGCGGCGCAGCCGAGGTTGTTCTCGGCGGCCACTTCGATCACGTTCTTCCCCGGCACGAGGTTCGTGCGCGACGGGCCGACCACGGCCGTCGGCGTCATCCAGAGCTTGCCGTTGTTCTGCCAGCCCACTTCCTTGCCGTTCACGGAGAACACGGCGGAGTCGTCGCAGGAGAAGATCAGCGCCGACGTGTCGATCTGGCCCGGAGGCAGTTCGAGTTCGGCCCGGAACGCGACCTTTGCGCCGTCCTTTCTCTGCGCCGCCTTGTGCCAGATCCACTCCGCGCCCTCGAACGACGGCGCGCCGCCGAGCTCGAGCACATCCATTTTCTTGAGAAGCGCGTTCTCGAGGTTGGAATCAAGCTCCACCGAGTCCGTACGCACGCGCAGATCGCGGAACTCAACCTTCATCGGATGTCCCTGGTGCAGCTGGATAGAGATGTAACCGGTCTCGGGAAGGAACTCCGGGCGCGCGTCGGCCACCGTGGCCGTGCGCACGCCGTTGACCCACATCGCGAGGATGTTGCCCTTTGCGACGATGCGGATGTCGTTCCACTCGCCGACGCGGTAGATGTCCTGGATGGACTTGTCCGCGGCGAACGCCTCCTCGCTCTTGCGTCCGCTGGACGCGAGCACCACGTTGCATCCGCGCTTGCCCACGAGGTGCTGCCCAGTGCAGAAGAAATAACCAACGATGGAGCCGGATCCGTTCATGTCCGCCTGGTAGCCGGTGTCGGTGGTCGTACTGTCGGTGCTGCGCACCTGAATGCCGGAGTTGGCGGTCTTGCTCAGGCGGAACGCGCCGCGCAGCTCGAAGTCCGCGAGTTTCTCCCGCGCATAGACGAGGTACTGGCTCTTCTTGCACGGCTTTTCGGGCGTCGATTCGCCAACAAGCACGCCATCCTTCGCGTAGAAGAAGTCGGCATCCTGCTTCCAGCCCGCGAGGTCGCGTCCGTTGAAGATCGGGCGGAACAGCACCGCATCCGAGCCGGGCACGCGCCCTCGACGTTCAAGTGCGCCCAGCACGCGCGTGAACGCGGCGCGCGCCTCGCCCTTCGCCTGCAGGCAGGCATCGACGAACGTCTTCGCCACGGCGGAATCCATCGTCCACTCGCTGAGTACCAGCATCGCGTTCTCCGGCACTGTCTGGCGGCGGACGGGTCCGCCCTCGACCGAATACGCGATGCGCAGCTCCTTGGTCTTGCCCGGCGCGGGGTCGTGGTGGAATCCGCCGCGCCCTACGAGGCGGCAGCCGGACATGATCTCTCTCGCTCCGACCTCGATCAGGGAGTCCACCATCAGCTTCACGTCCGCAACCCTTCCGGACTCGAAGTTGCCGAACTTCGCCTCGACGACGTTCACCTTCTTCACCGGCAGCGAGAACGCCTTAGAGCCGAGGCGCACGAGCGCCCCTTCGAGACGCTCCTCCTCCGGCATATCCGCGAGAAGCTTCAGGAGAACCGGCAGGTCGGTCTTGACGTCGCACATCTGGGCGAACGCCTTGAACGTCTCAACGCGCAGACGGTCGTCCTTCGTCGAACGCGCCAGCGCAAGCAGCTGCGGCAACGCCACGCGGGCGCGACGTTCGCCCAGCACGCCCACCGCAAGACGCGCCTTCTTTGCATCCGCGCCGAGCGCCAGTTCCATCAGCTTCGCATCGGCCGCCGGGTTGGGGAAACCGACGAGCTTGAAACGGGCCTGTACGGCGGCGTGTCCAACCCCGCTCGCCTTCTCCACGAGCGCGGGGAACACGGCCATGTCGCCACTCCGCTCGGCCGTCTTCGGCGGGAACGCGGTCAACGCCTCCGTCGCGCCGGCGTACTTCTCCAGCGCGAACACGTTCCCGGCACGGGCTGCGCACACGTGCGCGATCGCCTGGCGCTTCGCGTCCGGCGCCTGCGCTTCCGCTGCCGCAAGCGCGGCGTCCACCTCCGCGCCCGGGATGTTCTGCAGCGCGTAGAGCGCGGAATGGAACACCGACGGTTCGCCGCTATTCAGCATCTCCGCAAGCACGGGGACGCTCGCCGCCGTGCCGCGGTGCGCCAGTTCCTGACACGCCGTCATGCGGTCGTCAAGCGCACCGGCCTTCGCCACTTCGAGCAGCTGCCCTTCCGTCATTTCGTAAACGGACGGTCCCTCCAGCGCACACGCCACGCAGGCACACATAAGAGCCAAACACAATGCAATTCTTTTCATTTCAGCTTACCTCTCACTCTTCACTTTACACTCTTCATTTTACACTTTACACTTTTCACTTTACACTCTAAATGATCTGCCATCCCGGACGATGCGCGCGGTAGAGCATGCGGTTCGCCTCGGGGTCGTTGATGAACTGCTCCTTCACGGGATCCCAATGCATGTCGCGACCGAGCCACTGCGCGATGTTCGCGCAATGCGTGGAGGTCATTGAGCGGTGCATGAGCACGGGGTTCGCCACGGTCTTCGCACGCGACTTCACAGAGTTGAAGAACTGGCGCATGTGGTTTTCTGTGGTATAACCCGTGCGTGCGCAGTAGTCCGCGAGGATCTTGTTGTAGTCCGCGAGAAGCGACGGATGCGACACGTCGGGGCGCGTATAGCCGTCAGCACACGCCACCCATCCCTCGGTACCCACGTACCGCACGCCACACGTTCCGCGCCAACCGCGCTGCTCGGCGATCATCTCCACGCCGTTTGCGAAGCGAAGCGCCATGCCGTTCGGTTCCGCCATGTGCATGGACGGGTAGAAGATCGGGGACGTCGCCTCCATGCCAAGCGCGTCGTGGCACTGCGCGTATGTGTGGGAGCACCAGTCGCCGATGATGCTTGTGCCGAAGTCATAGTGCTTCACCCAGCGGCTAAGGTAGTCGTGGTTGTACGGACGCCACGGGCACGGCCCGAGCCACGCGTCCCAGTCAAGTTCCTCGCGCGGCGGCTGCTTCTCTGCCGGAAGCCACTTGCGCTGGAGGTAGAGGGGCGTGCCGAAGTAGAGGTGCGCATAGACCTTCTTCACCTCACCGAGGCGACCGAGGCGCAGCAACTCGTTGCACACGATGAAGTTCGGCTCGCTCAGGCGCTGGATGCCGGCCTGGTAGATGCGGCCGTACTTCTGCGCCGTGGCGACGACGGCCTGTCCTTCGCGGACGGTCATCGCGGACGGCTTTTCGCAGTACACGTCCTTGCCCGCGCGCATGGCGAGTACGGACGCGGGCGCGTGCCAGCGGTCGCCCGTTGCGATGTGGACGGCGTCGATGTCCTTGCGCGCGAGCATTTCGCGCATGTCGATGTACATCTTGCAGTCCTTGTTGCCGTAGTGCGCGTCCGCCCACGCCTTGATGCGTTCGCGGCGATGCTTCCACACATCGCAAATGGCCACGAACTGTACGTCCTTCTCCGGCAGCACCCAGCCGCGGAACACGCCGCCGCCGCGCCGTCCGAGTCCGATGCCGGCCACCACGATTCGATTGGACGGCGCCACCTTGCCGTCGAGGCCCAGCGCCGAGGCTGGCACCAGCATTGGCAGCGCCACCGCACCGCCCGCGCGTTTTAGAAACGAACGCCTACTGCATTTCTGCATTGTCTATACTCCTTTGCTTATTTTGTCAAATCGGTTCACCGGCACTAAAAGGCCTTAGAAAGGAGTGTATCAAAACCCACCGTCCAAAACAAGGACAAATCACGTCATAGCTGGTGTTCAACAACATCCACGGATTCCGCTATGTGTAACTCTAATCGCCCTTCCGTGCGTACCAAGCGAAGCGATCGGACACACGGCAACCATCAACCACGCACCTTTCAGAAGTTCAGCAATGGAAATCCTGAAAACCGTCACGCCGCCGTAAGAAGCGCCGCAAAGATGCACGATGCAATCGCCACCATATTGACGGAGGTAGGGCCCGCTCACCGAACGCGCCCCTACTGCACCACCACCTTGAAGAACCGCATGGTAGGGCGAGCCGTCAATGGTAGGGCGAGCCGTCTCGGCGAGCCGAAAGGTTGGGCAAGCCGCCCGTCATTACCAACGGTAGGGGCCGACCACCGGACGGCCCGGAGATGTGGCAAAATCGGGACCTGTTTTGCCACAAGTGGTCCGTAGGGGTGGCAGCCCGCCAGGGCGGGGTTAGCAGCCCGCTAGGGTGGTGGTAACAGCCCACTAGTGCGGGGGTAGCCACTCCCTACCCCATACACGGCGTCGCCGCAGTCATCTCCAGCAACGAGCAGTCTGCAACGGCCATCGACGCCTCGGGCCCCGAACCCGGCCCCGACCCCCTCGCCCAGACGAGCGACGGCAAGTGCAAGGTGATGACGTTCAAGGACAGCGAAGGCGGCAGTTCTACGGACTTCACGCTCGGTCACCAGTGGGAGCTTCGCGGCTCCGGCCTCTTTGACCCACAGCACGTTCCCGCAGGCGAGTGGTCTGGCACCGACGCTTTCATTACCGTTGACGGTAACGAAGCCGTACTGACCGTTGAACACTCCGAGGACGGAACGGTTGGAACCGTCATCAAGAACGGCGACATCCCGCCGGGCACGTACCAGAACGTGCCGTTCTCCTATCCGGTGCGTCGTGGCGGCGTGACAGAAGCGCTCACGCTCACGATCCCGACACTTGCGGTGGCGTAAGGGTGGTGGGGTCGGTGGTGGGGCGAGCCCTCCGGGCGAGCCGTGGCGGCTCGGCGGGGACGCCTCGCCCCACCTGACCTCGCCCCACCGTGACGGTTTTTTCTATCAGACGAGCTTCCAGGGTGCGCGGATGGGACGCTGCAACAGCTTCTCCGCGCAGGCGTCGCCGACGATTCGCTCCGTCGCGGGATCCCACTTGATCTTCCGACCCGTGTCAATCGCCACGCGGCAGAGATGCCCGATGCTCGCCGAGCGGTGGGCGGTCTCGGCCGGAGTAATCGTGGTGGCGCGGTTCTTCACGCAGTCGATGAACTGGCGCCAGTGGCCCGGGCTCTTCAGGCGAATCTCGCCCGGTTCGAGGCGGCTGTTGTAGATCGCCGGCGAGGACGCCTCGTACCGGCCGCGGTTCACCCACACCCAGTCGCCGTTCTCGCCAATCCACTTCGTGCCGCTGCGAATCTCCCCCACGCCGCCCGCGATGGTCATCTTCACGCCGTTTGCGTACACACACTCCACGCGGTAGCGCTGCGGCGTGTCGAAGATGCAGTTCTTGCGGTAGCCGTCGCCCCAGCCCTCGAATGACACGGGGCCGCTCCCGTCCATGCTGAGCCCCCACTGCGCGATGTCGCCGTGGTGACCGATCCAGTCCATGAGCTGCCCGCCGCCCCAGTCGGAGACCCAGCGCCAGTCCCAGTCGTACACGCCCTCGAACGGACGCGCCGGCGCGGGGCCGACCCAGAAGTCCCAGTCGAGGCCGTCCGGCACCGCCGCGCCGGGCAGGCCGAGGAATCCCCTCGAGCGCGTGCTGTGCCCGCCGGGAAGCCCCACCTCCACGCGCACGACCTTGCCGATGCGTCCGTTCTTCACGAGCTCCACGGCCCGGCGCATCTCGCCGCTCGACCGCTGCCAGCTGCCCGTCTGCCACACGCGGCCGTTGCGCTCCACGGCGCGCACGAGGGCGCGCCCCTCGCGGAGGTCGTGCGTGAACGGCTTCTCGCCGAAGATGTCCTTGCCGCAGTTCGCGGCGAACACACCGATGGGCGCGTGCCAGTGGTCGGGCGTCGCGATGAGCACGGCGTCGATGTCGTCGCGGCGGCACAGCTCGCGGAAGTCGAGGTACGTGGCGCAGTCCCTGTTGCCGTAGCGACCGTCAATATCCGCCTTCGCGCGCTCGCGCTTCGAGCGGTTCACGTCGCACACGGCGAGAAAGCGCACGTCCGGAAGGCCCAGGAACGAACGCATGTTCCACATTCCCTGCCCACCCGCGCCGATCAGGCCCATCGTCACCTTGTTGGACGGCGCGTCCGCGCCCAGCACGGACGCCGGGACGAGGTTGAACAGCCCGAATCCGGCACCCGCAGCCAGGAACCCCCTGCGCGACACGCCGACTTGCTTCTGAACGATCTTCATTACTTTGCCTCCTTCTCGTATGTTTCCGCCGTCTTCCTGATCTGCTCGCGGCGCCCGGCATCCATGCCCGCCTTGACGTTTATCTCGTGGATCGACCAGTGAAGGCCGGGACGCGTGTCCCGCGCCACGAACTTCAGGTGGCGCGTCGCGCGCCCGACCGCGAACGTGGTGGTCTTCTCCGTCTTGTCGTCGCACGTGGCGACGGGGCCCTGCCAGGTCTTGCCGTCGTCGGACGCGAACACGTCGCAGCCCGCCGGCGTGTCGCGCGGCGACTTCGTGGTGTCCAGCGTCACGGACTCCACGAAGATGCGCGAGCCGAAGTCAATCGCGTACCAGACGCCCTTGGAGTGATGCCCGCTCGTCCAGCGCGTGCCATCGTTGCCGTCGTACGCCTTCTGCGGCTGGTCACCGCCAAGGGACTTCGACGCCGAACCCTTCCATTCGGACTTCGGCGTCGCCTTGGCGGCGACGTCGCCGGACGCCACCTTCTTGGCAAGCGCCACGTACGCGGCCTTCGCCGCCTTGCCGTACGCCGCGTCGTCCGCAAGCGCCTGCCAGGCGTCCAGCGCGGCAAGGCCGTTTGCGCGGACGAGCAGTTCCTCCGCCTCCGCCCGCGCGGCGGGCGATCCCTTCTTCCACAAATCGACGATCCGCTCCGCGCGCGCGGCAGCCTTTTGGGACTTCACCGAGCTCCACACCACGCTGGCGGCCGCGGCCGCCTCCTCGCCTTTCACGCCCGTAAACCACGTGAACACGCAGTCGTCGGTCTCATCCGACGCCATCTTGCCGAGCGCCCGCCACGCGGCCTTGCGCACCGCCGGATCGTCCGACTGGATGAACGCCTTCCAGCGCGGCAGCAGCTTCGTCTCGGCGCGCTTCGCGGCCACGGCGAGAACGCCCTTGTCCGTCGCGGCGAGGTTGAAGATCGCGTCGCCCGCGCCGGGGATTTCGGCAAGCGCCTCTTCCGCCGCCGCGCCCACCGCGCCGCCGCGCGTGCGCAGCTTGCAGAGAAGCGGCACCTCTTCCGGGCCGCCGAGCGTGCCGAGGGCGGCCACCGCAGCAGTAGCCGTCTCTTCGTCGGAGGCCGACATGGCATCCACCACCGCCTTCTTGCAGCATGTCGCCCCCGTCTGCACGAGATGCGCGATGATCGCGCGCTGGAGGCAGGGCGTCGCGCCGGGCAGCGCCTTCGCGAACGCCACGGGCGGAATCGAAAGCCCGCGCCCGAACACGGCCTGGCGCACCTTCTTCGCCGGATCGGCAATCACCTCGCCGAACGTGGCGGGATCGGCCGCGAGCAGCACGCGCGCCGCCGTGGCGCGGAGCGTCTCGGGGAGGTCGCGCTTCTCGAACACGCGGCGGGCGAGCGGCGCGGCGGCCTTCGCCTCGCCCTTCTCCACCGCACGACCGAACGCCGCGCCAAGGCGGGCCGCGCGCGCGTCGCGCACGCGCCCGTCAACGCCGGTGTAGGGCTTGTCCAGCACGTCCGCTGCGCACGCTTCGAGCGACGGCACGTAGAACGCGCAGCACGTCTTCGCCTTGCAGCATTTCCGCTCCTTGCAGCACTTCGCGCCGGCCGGCGTGTCGTCCGCCTTGAGCGTGCCGAGCGTGTAGGCGAGGCCGGCGAAGATGTGCGCGCGCGTGTCCGCGGCCTTCCAGGCGCGGTCGTCATGCGCGAACGTCGTGTAGAACACGCGGCCCTTGCCGTACCGGCGGATCCACGAGACGGCGTAGTCCTTGTCCGCGCGCTTCTGACCCTTGCGCCCCGCCGTGACGGGATCGGAGAGGTCGAGCGAGATAAGGACGTGGAGCTTCGAGCGATCATAGAACGGAGACGACTGCTGGTAGATTTCGTCGCTGCGCTTGAACTTCCCGTCGGCGAACCTCTTGAACGGCGCCGTGAGCGGGCTTTCGCGGTCCTCAACCTTGAACGCCCAGGTTCCGTTCGAGAACCAGGGATGTCCGTCGAAACGGCCGCCCACGAGGTGGGAGCACTCCGGCGCGTCGTAGAAGTTGTCCGCGCCCGCGTGGATCACGCAGAGACCACCGCCCCAACGTACGTACGAGCAGATCGCCGGCGCCACGTGCGGGTTGTCCTTCGTCTTGAGGCACGTCGTGTTGTTCAGCACGAGGGCGTCGTACTGGGCGAGGTTCTCGATCTTGAGCGCGGCGTAGTCGTCGGAGAAATCGACGGCAAACGCGCCTTTCTTCGCCTCCTCCGCCATCTTCTCCTTGCACGCCGCAATCGACGCCCGGTGGTTGAATCCCTCGCATTTGCTGAACACCAGCACGCGTTTAGGTGCGGCGGCATCCGCCGCAACGGCGGCGGCCGCGAGCGTACACGCCGCAGCCACCGAAAATATTTGTTTCAGTTTCATTTATCTCCTGCGATAATGCAAAGCCCTCCTTCGCGCCATTCGCGAGGCAAGCCACACGGCTTGGCGGAACTCGCGGAAACTACCCTGCGCTTCTGAAAGGTTCAGCGCAGTTAGTATATCACAATTCACCGCGTCCGTGGTGAATGAAATGTGGCGTCCTTGCCTGGGGGCGCATCTGCGTTTTTCACCCATGCGTTTTGAGATTGGAAACAACCAGAACAACTGGTAAAAACATCTTTGAGAGAAGTGCGCGGGCTAACTCGCCCGCGCTGCCATCACAACCGTGGCGGTATTTGATACGGACAACCGCGAGATCCTCACCTCAGTAGATGCGCCTGTCGCGAAGCGATCAGGTTGGGTGAGCGCGAAGCGCGAACTGCGAAGCAGCCGCAAGGCCCCGCGCCCGTGCGCCAAAGGCAAGTTGCTTAAAATACAGGTTGGCGTGCCGAACGGACTTATCGTACAACGACTTTCATTCGATAATGCCCGGTTAAGGGATACGTGAAGAGGCAGTCCTCCTCTTTCGTTCCCGAGCCGATGTTATGGATGACGAGCGGAGTTCCGTCTGCCGCCTTTTTGTCGCTCACGATCATGATGTGCGGAAGCCTTCCGCCGACGATGACGGTCACGAAATCGCCAGGTTCGTAGTCGGACGCCGTCTTGGTCGCCTTGAGGCTCCAGCCCTTCCGCTTGAAGAAGCACTGGAGGTTCGGCACACGGCGATGGTCGATGTTGGGGTCTGTCCGCTTGAGCCCCCACTGCTGCGGGTACTTCGCGAAGTTGGCCTTCATGTCCTCATGGACGAGTTTCTGCAGA
>CACZDG010000110.1 GCA_902779865.1 uncultured bacterium | reverse complement strand
GCGCGAAGTGTACAACCCGTGGAGCGTCCTCTACTATTTTGACGTGGGCTGCGTGGCGAAGCCGTACTGGCTCGACACCAGTTCGAACGACATCATCGCCGAGCTGGTGGAAACGCTGCCGTTTGACATTGCAGAGAAGCTGCTCTCGCTCTTGAAGGGCGAGAAGCCCGTCGTGCCGATGACTTCGGAGCTGGGACCCTATCAGGAGATCCGGAAGAAGAAAGCCACAATCTACGCGCTTCTTGTCTCCGCCGGTTACCTGAAGCCTGCGTCCGACATTTCGGCTGGGATGTGCCAGGTAGAGATTCCCAACAGGGAAGTGATGCAGGTCTATCTGACCGATATCTGCGAGAAGATCACGACGCAGAGCGGCGACGCGGAGAGCCTCATGGACGTCCGCACCGCGTTTTTCAGTCGCGACCCCAACGCCTTCCGTGAGCACGTTGAACGGTTCCTCCTGGAGTCGGCAAGTTACTTTGACGCATCCGCCGAGGGCTTCTACCACGGGCTCGTCCTGGGGATGATCTCGTTCATGCGCGACGTGTACGTGATCACGTCCAACCGCGAGTCCGGCTACGGACGCTTCGACATCATGCTGAAGCCGCGCGCGGAACACCGCGACTTTCCGGCCGTCGTCATCGAGGTGAAGGCGGCGAAAACAGAGGCGGACGACCTCGACGCGCTCGCCGCCGAGGCGCGCCGTCAGATCGACGAGAAGAACTACGTCGCGTCGCTCGTCGCGGAGGGCGTCACCGACATCATGAAGTTCGGCATCGCGTTCTTCGCCAAGCGCGCCGCCATCGCGAAGTAACGACTCCAGCGCGGAAAGGAACCAACCGATCGCCGAGCGGGCCGAAACGGTACGATTCGCAGATGCACCCTTCCGCAAGAAATCAGCCGCCTGTGAATTGACAAATCATAGAAGGATGAGCTATCATACCGTCCATCTTTCATTGGGAGACCAACGACGTTGAACGGTAAATCGCAAATGACGCCATTGAAGAGGCATGGAACGGCATCGGAAACGACGCCGCGCGTCTTGTTGTCGTACGCTTGTTGTTTTCCGCGCACGACTACTTCCACGGGTGCCGCCACGTACACCGTCGCGCCGTCCGCGAACTTGAGCGTCCTGTCGCTGTCCGTGTTGGTGAACGCCGAGACGAGCGGAAGCGCCGCCGTGCGCTCCGAGAGGTCGATGGTCGATCCTTCCTGCATCCGGCGGGTGGCAAGAGGTTTGCCGGCGGCAAGGTGATTTCGTGGGATGAGAAGCCGGCGAACATCAATCAGGTCAAGTTCAGGAACGCGCCGGGCGAGCGCAAGTGCGCCTTCATCGCCAAGGACGACGGCCTGTACACCATGAGCGGGATGGTCATCCTCGTCAAATAACCTTGTCAACGCGCTGGCAGCGCGTTGTACCAGTGGGGCGGGCGGCTCGCCGGGACGGCTCGCCCCACCGGTTGCCGCAGGCTCCCTGCCCACACGAGCCACTAACCAAACGGCGACGATTTTCAAAATGCGGCCCCCTTGAATGCGTGAGGAGGAATGTGTTATAATATGCGGCAATGAGACCGATAGCCACAGATACGCACGACTTCCCGTCCATGCGGCGGGACGGAAAATCTACGTTGACAAGACGGAGTTCATCTACCGTCTGATTGAAAGGAAGACCGACAATGAGCATGAAGATGTGCATGTGCAACGTACTTTCAGGAAGCAAGCTTCTCGTGATTGCAGCTGTCGTGGCTGCGCATGTTGGAGTCTGTGCCGAAACGAAGATCCCCGTGCCCGCCACGTATATCATGGTGTGCTGCCACGGGGCGGACAAGGGGACGAAGTTCCTCGCGAACGGCGAATGGGACGCGAAGCACAACTACGGCGACTATGACTTTGCGCTCGACCAGATGCGCAAGATCAAGGCGGCAGGGATCAACGTCGTCGGGGTGGACTTCACCAACCCGTCGCAGTGGGACCAGTTCAAGGCGCACCACTGGCCGATGCTCCAGAACGTCGTCAGGGCGGCGAAGGAACTTGACATGCAGTACTTCCTCTTTCTCGGCAACACCTGCGCCCACACGATGAAGTACTGGAACGAGAAGGCAAGGATCGTCTGGGAGGAGTTCGCGCAGGATCCGCACTACCGCCGGTACGGCTTCGGCGACGATAGGCCGATGATGGCGATCTTCCTGCCGGGGAAGGACTTCGCCGCACACCTGAAGCGCTCGAAGCCGGAGGAGAAGAACTGGCTGGAGAAGTTCCGCATTGGGACATGTCAGGTGAACGACCCGATCGTGCCGACGCCGACGGACGGCTGGGGCTACCGCAACATGTCGGCGGGTTCGACCGACCTTGCGCGGTTCGCAGCACCCAACTCGGGCGTCGGACCGAAGGAGTGGGCCCGCGTCGATGCGAACGAGTGGCGCTCGCGCGTCAAGTGGGCGCTAGGCGCGAAGGAGTACGCCGTCATCGGCACGTATGACGACACATGTGATTGCATCTTCTGGGGAATCGCCGACGTACGCGGTTCGCGAAACCCGATCCACGTCCACGAATCGACCAAGAACGATCCCTACGCCTATTACAACGTCGTGAAGGAAGAGATTGCAAAGAGACGTGCGGGATCGTTGCGGTAGACGAACGCATCGGGGCGGTCTTTGCCACGCATCAACCGCCTGCGCCACGCCTTGGATTCTGCCGCGTATCGTGCTCGCATAGTTGGGCTGCGTGAGGAATCGGATGTTTCGCGCACCGGAGTCGATCATGTGCTTCGCGAGACGGTACCCGCTTTGCACGTTGTCGATTCCCACGAGGTCGTATGCGCTCCTTTCCGGAGGCGGCAGGTAGTCGCGGTCGAGCAGGACGACTGGAATCTTCTTCGCCTCGAGAACCGCGAGCACCTTCTTCGTCGCCTCGTGCGAACCGGGGATGAGGTCCACCGGCTCCAGCAGCACGCCGACCATCCGCCGCGAGGCGTATGCCTTGGCGATGGCGAGCGCCCAGCGTCCCCTGTCGTGCGCCTCCGGCGCGGAGACGTCGCCGAGTAGCGTGTCGTAGCCTTCGGCGCGTGCGGCGTTTGCGATGCCGTCGCAGAGGTCCGTGAAGAAATCGATCTTGTGGTAGTCAGGGGCGATCACGCCGATCGCGCCCGCCGCATTGCGGGCGGCGAAGGTAAGGTATGAGCCGGAGCCGCTGCGCGACTCCAGAAGCCCCTCGCGTTTCAGCGTGTCCGCCACGGCAAGGTGCTTTCCTGCTTGTGCGTTCACGCCGTGATTATACCATACGTGGGCGTTGTCATTGTGGAAAAATCTCTCCCTTCCGCAAAAACCTGCTAAAGCAGCTTTTGGCGACTGTGGGTTGATTTTGGGGCATGGAAATGGTATGATGTATGCGCCATGAGAAAAAGTCAGGAGAGCTTGCTATGAAAAAGACAATGGTTCTGGTCTCGTGCGCTGTGGTTGCGATTGCTGTAACTGCCGCGCCGGTTAAGGTGATTTTCGACACCGACATGATCACCGATTTCGACGACGTGGGCGCGCTCGCGTGTCTGCACGCGCTCGCGGACGCGGGGGAGTGCGAGATACTCGCCACGGTCAGCTCGACGCGCGGCAATGCGTCCGTCGGCGCGATCGAGGTGATCAACCACTACTATGGACGCGGCGACCTTCCCGTCGGCTCGCCTAAGGGCATGGGCGTCATGGGCGACAGGGCCGGCGCGAAGGAGAAGGTTGATCCCAAGGCCCCGCTCGGCGAGAAGACGGGTAACGACGGCGGACACTACAAGTACCGCAAGCTGCTCGCGGACTATCCCGGCTGGTATCGTCACGCCGATGCGGACGACGCGCCGGACGCGAACGAAACATACCGCCGCGTCCTTGCCGCGCAGCCAGACAAGAGCGTCGTCATCTGTTCCGTCGGCTTCATCACCAACATGCGCCGTCTTCTCGAGACGAAGCCGGACGCGATTTCGCCGCTCGACGGCAAGGCGCTTGTCGCGAAGAAGGTGAAGGTGTGGGTCGCGATGGCGTGTCAGTATCCGTTCGGGCAGGAATACAACGCGAAGTGGGACCACGAGTCGTCGCGTATCGCGTTCGCGAACTGGCCCACGCCCATCGTGTTCTCCGACGCGAAGTACGGACGCGACTGTTTCGCCGGACGCGCCGTCGCCGAGACGGAAGGTCCGCGCAATCCCGTCAAGGACGTCTTTGCGGGCAATATCCCGTCGCGCGAGGAGATCCGCAAGGACTCCGCCAAGTGGCTGCGGCGCTGCTACGGGATGGGAGGACGCTCCGCGTGGGACGAGACGGCGGTGCTCGTCGCCGTGCGCGGCATCGATCCGTACTTCAATTTCGAGCGAGGAACGTTCCGCATGGTCGGCAAAAAGGGCGATGACGAATGGGCGCCCGACGCCGAGAACGGCCCGCACATCCGCATCACCGAGAAGGTCTCCAAGTTCGAGGTCGCCCGCGTCATCGACGAGCTGATGATCCGCAAGCCAAAGCACGGCGGCAAATAACGCAGAATTTTAGCGCGGTTTATTGTTGAAATATGCCGCGTTTTTTTATATACTGTTGCGCGAAACAAGGTAAAGAAGAACAAAAAGCAGTAAAAAGCAGAAAAGAAAGTAGAAGGAAGAAAGAAAATGGCAAACAAGACGAAGTACGTGTACTTCTTCGGCGCCGGCCAGACTGAAGGCAACGCCAACATGCGCGAGCTGCTGGGCGGCAAAGGCGCGAACCTCGCGGAGATGGCGGGGCTCGGCCTGCCCGTGCCGCAGGGATTCACGATCACGACCGAGGCGTGCACGCGCTACTACGACGACGGCCGCATGATTGCGGATGACATCATGAACCAGGTGATCGAGTACGTGGGCAAGCTCGAGAAGTCCGCCGGCAAGAAGTTCGGCGACGCGAAGAACCCGCTCCTCGTCTCCGTGCGCTCCGGCGCCCGCGCCTCCATGCCGGGCATGATGGATACGATCCTCAACCTCGGCCTCAACGAGACGGTCGTCAACTCCCTCGCGAAGCAGACGAAGAACCCGCGCTGGGCGTGGGACTGCTACCGCCGCTTCATCCAGATGTTCTCCGACGTCGTGATGGAGGTCGGCAAGAAGCACTTCGAGAAGCTCATCGACGAGATGAAGGCGAAGAAGGGCGTGAAGCAGGACCTCGAGCTCACGGCGGCGGACCTCAAGGCGCTCGCCGGCAAGTTCAAAGCCGAGTACAAGAGCGCGATTGGCAAGGACTTCCCCGACGACCCGAAGGAGCAGCTCGTCGCGGCCATCAAGGCCGTGTTCCGCAGCTGGGACAACCCGCGCGCGAACGTCTACCGCCGCGACAACGACATCCCCTACAGCTGGGGCACCGCCGTGAACGTGCAGATGATGGCGTTCGGCAACCTCAATAACCAGTCCGGCACGGGCGTCGCCTTCACGCGCGACCCGGCGAGCGGCGAGAAGAAGCTCATGGGCGAGTTCCTCATGAACGCGCAGGGCGAGGACGTGGTCGCAGGCGTGCGCACGCCGATGCCGATCGCGAAGATGGCCGAGGTGATGCCCGAGGCGTTCAAGCAGTTCCAGAAGATCTGCGCGACGCTCGAGAAGCACTACCGCGACATGCAGGACATGGAGTTCACGATCGAGAACAAGAAGCTCTACATGCTCCAGACGCGCAACGGCAAGCGCACCGCGCGCGCCGCGCTGAAGATCGCCTGCGACCTCGTGGACGAGGGAATGCGCACCGAGGAGGAGGCCGTCCTGATGATCGACCCCCGCAACCTCGATACGCTCCTCCACCCGCAGTTCGACGCGGTGGCGCTCAAGCGCGCCCAGCCCGTCGGCCGCGGCCTCCCGGCCTCGCCGGGCGCCGCATGCGGGCGCATCGTGTTCACGGCGGCCGACGCGAAGGAGTGGAAGGGACGCGGCGAGAAGGTGGTTCTCGTGCGCCTCGAGACCTCTCCCGAGGACATCGAGGGCATGAAGGCCGCAGAGGGCATCCTCACCGTTCGCGGCGGCATGACGAGCCACGCGGCCGTGGTCGCCCGTGGCATGGGCGAGTGCTGCGTCTCGGGCTGCCAGGAGATCGTCATGGACGAGGAGAAGAAGCGCTTCACCCTCGGCGGCAGCATCTTCAAGGAGGGCGACTGGCTCTCCATCGACGGCGGCACGGGCAACATTTACGACGGCGTGATCCCCACCGTGGACGCGAAGATCGCAGGCGAGTTCGGCCGCATCATGATGTGGGCCGACAAGTTCCGCAAGCTGCGCGTGCGCACCAACGCCGACACGCCGCGCGACGCGAAGAAGGCCCGCGAGCTCGGCGCAGAGGGCATTGGCCTCTGCCGCACGGAGCACATGTTCTTTTCGCAGAGCCGCATCACTCCGTTCCGCGAGATGATCTGCGCCGACACCGTCGAGGAGCGCGAGATCGCCCTCAACAAGATTCTTCCGTTCCAGCAGGACGACTTCGAACAGCTCTTCGAGGCGCTCGACGGCCAGCCCGTCACGATCCGCTTCCTCGATCCGCCGCTGCACGAGTTCGTGCCGCACACTGAGGACGAGATCGCCCTCCTCGCGAAGACCACCCACAAGCCGATCAGCCGCATCAAGGAGATCATCGACTCGCTCCACGAGTTCAACCCGATGATGGGCCACCGCGGCTGCCGTCTGTGCGTGACCTACCCCGAAATCGCAATCATGCAGACGAAGGCCGTGATCCGCGCAGCGATCAACGTGCAGAAGCGCCACAAGGGCTGGAACGTGAAGCCGGAGATCATGATCCCGCTCACGAGCGACGTGAAGGAATTCAAGTTCGTGAAGGACATCGTCGTCCATGTGGCGAACGAGGAAATCCAGTCCGCCGAGATCAAGCTCAACTACGAGGTGGGCACGATGATCGAGGTGCCGCGCGCGGCGCTCGTCGCCGGCGACCTTGCGGAGGAGGCGGAGTTCTTCTGCTTCGGCACGAACGACCTCACGCAGATGACCTTCGGCTTCTCGCGTGACGACGCGGGCAAGTTCCTCGGCTCGTACTACGACAACAAGATCTACGAGAACGACCCGTTCGCCCGTCTCGACCAGACTGGCGTTGGCAAGCTGATGCAGATGGCCGTCACCGACGGCAAGGCCACCCGCCCGAAGATTCACTGCGGCATCTGCGGTGAGCACGGCGGCGACCCGTCCTCGGTCGAGTTCTGCCACAAGATTGGCTTGAACTACGTCAGCTGCTCGCCGTTCCGCGTGCCGATCGCCCGCCTCGCCGCTGCGCAGGCAGCGTTGCGCAAGTAAGCAACTGGAGGGCTGCCCCGTGAAGGAGCAGACTGCGAAAGGATACGCCTTTGGAACTTTCCAGGGCGTATTCACGCCTAGCATACTGACCATCATCGGCGTGGTCATGTATCTGCGTTTCGGCTGGATGCTCGGCCACGCGGGACTTGCCACGTCGCTCGTGATCGTGACGATAGGAAGCACGATTACGTTGCTCACGGGGCTCTCCATCTCCGCCCTCGCCACCAACATGCGCATGGAGGGGGGCGGCGCGTATTTCATGCTGTCGCGCTCCTTCGGCGCGGAGGCGGGGGCTGCGCTGGGCATACCGCTTGCATTGTCGCAGGCGGTGGGGGTGTCGTTCTACGTGGCCGGCTTCGCGGAGGCTCTCGTCAATTCGGGGTTGCCGGTAGTTGGCGCGTGGGATCCGCGTATGGTCGGCTTCGCCACGCTCGCGGTTCTAGCCGTGGTGGCAACTCTCAACGCGAACATCGCCCTCAAGAGCCAGTATTTCATAATGGCGGCGATTGCGTTCTCGCTGGTTGCATTCTTCCTCGGACGCCCCCCGACCGGACTGATGGCGCCGCCACCCAGCCAGGTGCCGGAGGCGCTTGGCTTCTGGCCGGTGTTCGCCGTGTTCTTCCCCGCCGTGACGGGAATTCTCTCCGGCGTCGGGATGTCGGGCGACCTCAAGGATCCGCGAAGGGCGATTCCGGCCGGGACGATTGCGGCGGTGCTGACGGGCTACGCAATCTATATGTCCGTGCCGATCGTCCTCAACCACTTTGTTTCCGACCCCGCCGTGCTGCGTACGGACACGATGATCCTCGCGAAGTGCGCGCGGTGGGCGTTCCCGATTCTCATAGGCGTGTGGGCGGCGACGCTTTCCAGCGCCGTGGGAAGCTTCTTGTGTGCGCCTCGCGTGGTGCAGGCACTCGCGCGCGACCGCGTGATGCCGCGTATGCTTGGACGCGGATGGGGCAAGACTGACGATCCTCGCCTTGCGTCCGCGCTTTGCTTCGCGATTGCCGCGGCGGGGCTGTGGTTCGGCGACATCAACGTGATCGCGCCCGTCCTCACGATGTTCAACCTTTCCACATACGCGCTCCTCAATCTTTCGGCGGGACTTGAATCCATGATGGGTAACCCGGCATGGCGTCCCACATTCCGCGTTAAACCCTTTTTCTCGATTGCCGGCTTCATGCTGTGCGTCGGCGCGATGTTCATGATAAGCCCCGGCTGGACGTTCGTCGCGCTTGGATGCGAGGCGGGCATATATTGGATCGTCAAGCGCCGTTCGCTTCAGGCGCGTTGGGGCGACATGCGCACTGGACTTCTCGCGTACGCCGCGCACGCGGTGCTGCGAATGCTGGACAGGCGTCCTGTCGCTGCGCACACGTGGCGTCCGAACCTGCTTGTCTTTTCCGGAGCGCCCGGACGCCGCTCGCGTCTTGCCGCGTTCGCGAGTGCCGTTTCCGGCAACACCAGCTTCGCGACGTTTGCCGTCGTGGTGCCAAACAACACATGGTCGCCCGCGCGCGAGACCGAACTTGCTTCGGCCATGCACAGTTGGCTCGACCGCCGGCGGATTGACGCGCAGGTACGCATCCATCCCGCAGCCTCAACGTGGGCTGGCGTCGATGAACTCGTACGTGCATACGGCTATGGGTCTCTGGAGCCGAACACCGTGCTGCTGGGCGATGCGTCGGGGGTAGGTTTCGCCGCCGCGCTCGTCCAGATGATTCGCCGTCGCCGCAACGTGGTGCTGCTGCGCACGGACGAGGGAGACCTTTTCGCTGACAAGGGTGGCGTGATAGATGTATGGTGGCGCGGAAGGAGCGGCAATGCATCGTTCCTGCTCGCGCTAGCCTGCATGTTGCGGCACGGTCCCGCCGGTGCGCGTGCGAAGATACGCCTTTGCCATCTTCTGGAGACGGACGAACAGGATGCGAACGAAAGGACGCGTTATGCGGAGTTCCTTGCGGAGGCGCGAGTTGAGGCCGAGACCGTGGTGGTGCCGGCGTTGAACAGTGGATCGCCGTTCGACAGGATTGCCGAGACGTCAGCCTCATCTGCAATCGTGTTGATGGGCCTGCGCACGCCGGACGAAGGTGAAACGTCCGAGATGTACGCGACCTACATTGACAATCTTCGCGCCAGTACCGAAAAACTGCCCCAGGCCGTGTTCGCCTGCGCCGCCGAAGACATCGACTTTAAAGGCATCTTCCGATTCTAGTTATTCATTGACCCTAGAAAACGCAGTTGAAACGCTTGCACGTACTTGATTTAGCCACAAAGAACACAAAGTTTCTGGGAAAAGATAGATTCTACTAAAAGATACACAACTTTCACGGCATTCTGCACGCAAGCAGAACTTTTGAGGATTCTAAAGTTTAACTTTAGGATTCTCATTGATCAAACATTTAGCCCCACCGCCGTTTTGGCGGCAAAAAATGCCGCGCCCACAACGAGTGCAGCGGCAGCTCGCTGAAACACGAACTGCCGCCGCAGTACTGCTATCGAATGATTGCGTTTACTTCCAGTAGAACTTGTTCAGCTTGTCAACGTCTGGAGCGACAACAAAGTAGAAGCCGTAGTGGTATTTGGTGCCACCTGGCGCGGTAACCAATTTACCACCCCCGCAATTCCTTGCGAGCCTCCTCCTGAAAACGCTCCAAGTGGGGTTGTCCGTCCATCCGACAGGATCCTTTTCCGGCTGATTCTCGTAACTCACCTTCTCCAGATCAGTCATGATTACTCCACGATGGTTCCTTCTTCTGACGACGTCAACTCTGCCATAAGCCGGTGCCTTGTCCAAAAGGCCGATATAGCCCCCAGAATACAACCTTTCAACACCCCAGATGTTTGTCTGTGCATTCTTATCCTTCGTTTCCGCCTTCTGAAGATATTCAAACTCGGCCTCCGTCGGCAGACGGAACACATAGCCGGGTGGAAGCATCTTGCCGAAGCGCTCTTTCAGGGCAGATGGGAGTTTCTGTACCACAATTGAACCATCGTGAATCACCGCATCACCGGTTCTGGCATTCGTGACGGAATTAAGACCCAGAGATTCCAGCTGATCGGCGCGTATCGGGGTCTTTGAAACCCAGAATGGAGAGGTGATTTCTATATCCTTCACTTTCGAAATAGCGGGGTGCTTTTCATATCCCATGCTGAACTTTCCGGCCGGGCAGTAAACGAACTGCAGCGGGGGGACATTCCCAAGATCGAGTTCCGTAACGCTCCCCGGCGCGGCGTTCAACGAAAATGCAGGCTGGGGCCTTGCGTGCGCAGCCAAGCGCAATCCACAATAACTATTTCGCTGAGTTTTCGGAATATGCCAATTCTGATTCCACGTGCACTTGTTGGCAACTTGATTGAATGCACATCCCTTTAAAGATCCGCATCCCCTTGGTGCATCACCGCCTTCTTTAGCCAACCACTCCCAGACATTACCCAACATGTCGTAAAAGCCAAACGCATTGGGAGCTTTTGTAGCAACTGCATGCGTTTGATTTAAACTGTTCGCTCTCACCCACGCCATGTCGAGGACATCGCCGGCAACCCCAGGCTTAATCCAGCTGCCACGTCCCGCCGAACCAGCCCATGCCGCATACTTCCATTCATGCAATTCTGGAAGGCGAAACTCAAACTGTGAGGCTTGAACCTCTTTCATCGCGTTCAGCTTTTTAAGAAATATGTCGCAATCATTGCGGCTCACGTTCTCAACTGGCAGGTTCGCACCCTTGTGACTGGAAGGGTTGTTCCCCATGACGGACTCCCACTGTCCCTGTGTGAGTTCCGTGGCCGACAGCCAATAATCACGTCCAGGAACCTTTATCATTCCCTTCAAGATGCTGGCAATCGAATTCCGTTCTTCCACAACCATAGACGATGCGCCCCTAGAGGCAATATCCGCCTTGTATTCGTCTATGAGCTTGTGAAACAGTTCGCCATCTTCCTTCTTGGCGGCTCCGCGAAGCGCAGTCTCAATCATGTTTGTGACGATTTGCGGCGGGATGTCGGTGATTGCCGCCTTAAGGCTATGGAGCGTTGCGATTGCCTTGTTCCATCGCCGATTGGGCCACCTCCGCGCGCGTCTTTTTGCCGCTCTTGAGGGCGTTCTGGTCTTCGCGCATGAGGTCCATGACCAATGGCTCGACCTTTTTTGTCTGTTCAAGGGTCGGCATGGCGTTCACCATCGCGACGCCAGCAATCAACCCGCCTAATATGACTTTTGTACATTTCATTTTCTTTTCTCCTGTTTCTTTATCCCGGCAGAACTCCCGCCGACACATGAAGAATCGTATCGGCGGCGGAGGTTTGACACTAAAAAGCAAAATTATTTTTCATCGGCGGCACTCCACCGAAAAATATGGCGGACATGACAACGTTCGTATCAAGCACGGCGCGCATCAGGCGTTGCCTATCGCTCTTGTCGTCCGCTTTTCTTTCACCCAATTGGTGAAAACAACTACGACACCAATTAAGCGACGTAATCTCTTAAGACTCTGCCTCTCTGCGCCTCTGCGTGATATATAACGGAGTGCATGGAAAATGAAATGACGAATTTAGGATTATTTTTCATCGGCGAATTCTTCTTCGATGATTGCGGCCATCTGCTCTACGCGGGACTTGATTTTATAGACCGCCGCCTTGGTGACTCCGAACTTTGCAATGACATCGTCCAACGGCATCTCGTCTTCGACGTATGCACGGTAAACTGCTCGGGACTGCGCGGACATCGCCGTCTTTGTGAGTACATGTTCGATGGCGCTCTGATGACGTGCCAGCCGCCACTTCATGTCTATCTGTTCGGCCACGTCCGCCGGAACGGCGGGCTCAACGTCGTCGATGTTGACAAGCAACCCCGCCCCCCGCGCCTGATCTTTTCGGTAGAGCGATACGAGATGCCGACGGATCATCGTCGCCAGGAATGCGCGGAAACTTCCCATGGAAGGATTATATCCGCCTGTCTGCACCACGTTGACCAGTTTCAGGAATATGTCCTGTGCCACGTCGTCGGGATCATGTGAGCTGTCGTGATATGCGGCAAATCGCTTGATCGCTGGTTCGTACAGCTCAAAGAACCTTACCCACGCCGTCTCTCGCTCGCCCGTCACCTGCACGGCGATCTTCCTCAGGAGCGTCGCCGATGTTTCTGGAAACGCGCTCACTTGCCAACCTCCTCTGAAGGGAACAAGCCTGACGCTGAAAAGAGTTCGCTGAAGTTGTCGTCCGCAGGCGATGGTGGTTGCTTTGTATCGGAACGGAACGCGACAACGACCGCTACGGCGACAGCGGCAACCGCAGCCCCCGCAAGCGCCAGCGCAACACGGCGTTTCCGGTGGGGCGGCGGAGCTTCCGACGTCTCAGCCTTCTCTTGATCGGCGACTGGGGCGCGCTGTAGTGTTTCGACGAGTTCCGAGAGGTTCGTCGGACGCTCCGCAGGATTCGCTGACAGGAGGCGCGGCAGCACGTCGCCCCAGCGATATTCAAACGTCTTCAGCAACCTGAACACCTTGGAGTTGGGCTCATACCAGATTCCCGTCAGCAGATAGACGAGCATGACGCCCAGCGAGTACGAATCCGACGCAGGCGTCGCCTCTCCGCCCCAGGCGACTTCGGGTGCCATATAGCCCCGCGTCCCCATCACGAGGTGATCTGCCGTCGTGGCGTCCGACGCAATCGTGTTGACGGCCTTGACGTCGGAGCGCAGACGTTCCGAGAAAATACGTGAAATGCCGAAATCGGAAAGAACGACATGCCCGCTCGAAGAAAGGAGGACGTTGCCAAGCTTGATGTCACGGTGGACGATGCCCTGTTCGTGGATGTAGTCGATGGCGGAGGCAAGCTCCGCAAACCACCCAAGGATACAGTCCTCGTCGAGTTCCTCCGTTTTGACGTCCAAGAGCGTATGTGGTCTGCCGTCCTCTGACAATACAAGGTCCATCACGAAATACGGCGTGCCGGTCGTTTCGTCGAAGCTCAGATCGAAGACCCGCACCAGATGCGGGTCATGAAGGCGCGCAAGTATCTTCCCTTCGGCCAGAAACTTGTTTTTCAGCACATCGACGTGCCCGTTCTCGAGCGTAAAGGACTTCAACGCATAGCGTACGCCAAGCTGTTCGTGCTCGACCTCGTACACAGCTCCCATGCCGCCCTCACCGAGAAGGCGGATTATACGGTAAGCACCGATTTTATGTCCTGGAGGAAATGTCATTTATCAGCTCCATTGCGCTAGGGTGTTTTGCGGCTGATCTTGTAAGTGAGTTTTTCGCCGGGCTTGTGCTGACCGGGCGCGGGGATGAGGATGAAGCGTTCCGTCACCACGGCATCTTTGACTTCCTTGCCGTCCTTGTCGAACAGCGTGTCGCCCGGAGGCAACGCGTCAAGCAGCGCCATGACCGGGTGTGCGCCACGTGCGTCGCTTGCGTCTGCAAACTTGCACTCTCGCGTGAACTCCACCTCCACGTCCGCTCCGCGCACCTTTATGTTGTATGGCGTGGTGTCGTTGGGGAACGTGATGCGCTGGGCGGGGTCACCATAGACTGCGAAAGTGTCGCGGTCGTATTCGAGGCCCTTGGTGTCCATTGCCGAATGCTTCTTGCCACGCACCCAGTTGAGGCGTTCGTTTTCGAGGAAACGCGCCTCCGCGAGGGAGTAGCGTCCCTGCTCGAATACGCCCTTGACGCCCCATCCCATGAACCCGTACCACGACGGCACCGTGTATCCGGCGAACTGTTCCGTTCCTGCCGCGTGCATCCACGCCGTTGCCATGCAGGCGCGCGCGTCAACGTGTCCGATCAGACAGTTTCCCGCGCCGATGTACACGCGCAGGGACGCATTTGTGAGGGCGTAGCGCGTCTTGCCGTCCGGCTCAAGGAAGTTCAGCTGGGCGTCCTTGGTGTGGACGAGGCTGCCCTTGTTCTTGTTGTAAACGATCTGCCAGTTGCGTTCGCGGGCGTGTCCGCTGGTGACGAAGTAGTCGATGGGCATTGTGTTGAACGCCATGGCGAGCGTCTTTGCGGGGCTGCCGTCCGTCGGTATCTTTTCCGTCTCACCGCCCTTGCGCTTCATCCAGAAGTCGTTTTCCGAAGTCTCCGACGATGCGAACCCCGATTCGTAGTCGTCGAGGGACTTTTGGCCTCCCATGCTCGTCGCGCCGGAGCGGATCGTACCGGGACTCGCCGTCACGGCCTTGAGGGCGTCCTCTGCGCAGTACCCCGTCACCACGCCCCAGATCGCGTCACCGTATTCGTCGTCGTCGATGAGGCGCATCATGTGGTATGCGGCTGCGATGAAGGCACGCCCGGCCTTTTCGGGGTTCATGACGAAACACACGTACTTAGGGCGTTGCGCACGAAGCTTTTTAAGCAGCTCGATGAGGCTTTCGTTCTCGCACTTGAAGGTGAACACTTCTGCATTGTGTTTTTTCTTGAGCGCGTTGGCCACCTTCATCCAGCCGGCGTCTCCGGCGGCCTCCTCGTTGATGGCGACGACGTACTTTTCGTATGATGGCGGAGGTGTGGTCGCTTTGCCTTCATTGGCGCAGAACGCGGGTGTTCCTGTGAGCGCAAGCATCAGTGCTGCGCCGTATGCTAGTTGAGTTTTCATGGTTTTTTACTCATTACACGGATTTACAGTTTTAATTCAAAATGACGAAGATCCACCAAGCGGCCGCGAACCCTAAGACAAGCGAACCGATTACAAGCAAAATGATGGACACTGGGTGTTTCCACCAAGGACTCCACTCGGGCTTGGGAGACGCAGCGTCCGCCTTGTTTGGAGCCTCAGGAATCAGAAGACTCCCCGCCGCCGCGCGCGTCAGAAGATCCGCCGCCGCACGCGACGTGTGAGGACGTTGTTCAACCTTTGGCGCCAACATGAGCGACAGTACGTACGCCACCGACGCAGAGACCTCCGGCCGCATCGTCCGCACGTCAGGTAACGGCTCTCCCTTGATGGATCTCGCAAGGAGCCCCATGACCGTGCTGCCCGCGCGGGGACTCTTTCCCGTAAGCATCTCGTAGAGCACAAGTCCAAGTGAGTAGATGTCTGCACGTTCGTCGATGTGGTGCGAATCCATCATCTGCTCTGGTGCCATGTACGCTGGCGTGCCGACAAGCACGCCCTTCAGAGTCGTCAGGTGCGCGTCGGTCTCAAAACGCGCCACGCCCAAGTCCGCGAGCTTCGGCACCCCGTCAGCATCGAACATGATGTTGTCGGGCTTGATGTCGCGGTGTATGATTCCGTGGATGTGGGCTACTTCCATCGCCACGGCCACCTGCGTGGCGATCTGGATCGCCTGGGCGACTGGCAGCGCGCCTTTCTCCCTCACGAGGTCTTTCACGGTGCCGCCCGGCATGTAGTCCATCAGAATGTAGCAGAAACCCCTCTCGGACTCCTCCCCCGCGTCATGCACGGGAATCAGGTTCCGGTGGCGTATCTTCATCGCGAATTCCGCTTCGCGCAGGAAACGCTCCTTATAGGTCGAATCTTTCTTCGCGAGTTCTGGGCTCATCACCTTCAGCGCGTACTGTGTCCCGTCCGACGCCTTCACGAGAAAAACGTACCCCATGCTGCCATGTCCTAGCAGCCGATCCACCGTGCAGTCGCCAAACCGGTCTCCCGGTTTGAGCGGCCACAGTTCGTTTTCAGCTATTGTGCCTTCTCTCATGTGGCGAATAGTATATCAAAAATCTCAACCAATCTCGCCGAACAGCGCACGAAGCTTGTCGGATGTCACGGGTTTTGCGATGATCTTTGCGAACAGGCTCATGTCGTACGTTGACCCGACGTCCACATCGGCCGTCACGGCCACGATGGGTATTTCCGCCAGCTCGCGGGTGCGGCGCATAGCCTCCGCCAGCTGGGTGCCGTCCATCTTCGGCATCCACATGTCGGACAGCACCAGGTCCGGCACCCATTCCTTCATCACCTCCATCGCGGCCTCGCCGTTCTCGGCGTAGCGGATGTCCTTGATCTTGAGGTTGGCGAGGTGGATGCCGAGGATCTTCCTGTTCATGGCCATGTCGTCCACCACGAGCACGCGTTCAGGGAGCGTCGCTCGGATGGTTTCCTCTGCGGAGCGCGTGGCGGTGGAAATGTTGTCGATGACCTTCAGGTTGGGAATTTCCATGCGGAACGTCGTTCCCTTGCCAAGTTCGCTTGACGCCGTGATCGTTCCCTGCGCGCTATCCACCATCCGCTTGACGATCGGCAGCCCGAGACCCGTCCCCTTGAGTTCTCCGCCGCTGCTGTTGCGCATGCGGCTGGCGATGTCCTGCACGAACGGGTCGAAGAGCTTGGACATCTTCTCCTCCGAGATGCCACAGCCCGTATCAGTCACATCCAGCGTAAGCGTGTGCGTGGCCGCAGTCCAGCCCATGGTCACGACGATCTCGCCGTGTTCCGTGAACTTCGCGGCGTTGCCGACGAGGTTGATGAGAATCTGGCGCATCCCCTGCTGGGAGAGCTCCACGACCGGCATGGGAACGTCGCCGGTGGTCTCGATGCGGAGCTTCACGCCGTGTCGGCGCACGCGGTAGCCGAAGATCGCCGGCAGTTCGCGGAGGAGCTGTCCGGTGTCGCACGCACCCGAGCGCATGTTCATGGCGCCGGCCTCAAGCTTTGAGAGGTCGAGGATGTCGTTGATCAGCTCCAGCAGGGCCGTCGCGCTCAGCAGGATGCCGTCCGTGTACTCCTTGCGCTTTATCTCGCCCAATCCCTCGCGCGACATGAACTCCGCGAACCCGATCACGGCGTTGAGCGGCGTGCGCAGCTCATGCGACATCATCGCGAGGAACCGCGTCTTCGCCTGCGCGTGGTCTTCTGCGGTGGCGGCGGCCTTGTTGGCTCGGGCCGCCTCCTTCTTGAGGAGAATCATCATCGCGATGCCGTATGCGGCCACGGCCATCATGATTACGAGGGCCACTACGATAATCGCCACGGTCAACTCCTCGCGCGTCATCCCGAACACGCGGTGGACGACCTTGCGCTCGGCGGCTGCGCTCATGATCACCTCCTGGAGGTAGGACGAATCGATGCCGTTGACCGCCTTGCGCAGAATGGACACGAGTTCCGGCGCGACGTCCGGCCTGGCGAACATTTCCAGTTCCTGGTATTCCTCCTTCGCGCCGTACTGGTTGGCGACGGTTTGCGGAATCGGCAGCGAGAACACGCTGGTCGCTCCGTACGTGGCTTCCGGTGCGGTCTCCGGGAACGGAACCCAGAAGTCCGTCTCCCCGCGCATGAACTTGGCCTCGGCCGTTTGGATGCCGGTCTGCGGCGCGGCCTTCAGATTCAGGCCCGTCTTGTGCGCGATCTCGGAGAGCAACGCGTCCACCATGCCCGTCATCTTTCCATGGCGGTCGTAGATGGGGAACGGCCACGGCGAGAAGTCGATCAATACAGGCTTGTTGTCCTTGAGCCGCTCGTGGAGCCACTCGGCCTCCTTAAGCGTCAGTGCCGCCATCTCGCTGCGCACGCCGTAGTGGTGCTCGCTGATCATGCGCATGTATTTCGGCAGGTCGTCGCATACCTCGTCAATGGCCTTTTCCAGCTCGTCGAAGATGTCCGTGCGCTTGAGCGACGTGCAGATGTACATCGGATGGGACGCATAGAGGTGCAGCGCCACCTCGTTTGCCAGCTCGGGCTGCTCCACGTCTATGCATGCGTCGATCTCGCCCTTGAAGTAGGCTGCGAGCATCGCGCGGTCCGTAGGGTACTCACGGTAGGACACCTCGGACGCATCCCTGTCGAACTGCCGCTTTGCGCGCTGCGCGCTGATGGTGCCTGACAACATGCCGACCTTCATGCCTTTCCAGCTCTTGGGGTCGCCAGGACGGTAGCGACTTCCCGGACGCGTCCAGAGATAGACGCGCAGCATCCCCATGGGCGTGTGCGGGAAGCGGTAGTGCGCTCGGCGGGAGACGTCGAATCCCAGGCCTCCGATGACGTCAAGCTTCCCGTCCTTTACGTCGGAAAGGCTTTCGTCGTAACCGCCATAGACGAAGTCCAACTCCCAGTGTGTGTGGCTGCATATCGTCTTCAGCCAGACGTCCAGCGCGCCGGACATCGCGCCGTCCGGCGAAATCTCCAACAGGTTGCCTCTTGCGTAAGCCGCCACGCGCACGCGCTTTCGCGGTTTCGGAAACCCCAGCAGTTTCTCCCGCAACGCGTCGAACTGGTCGATGTCCTCGATATAGTATGTTCGATAGGCGTCTCGGAGTTTCTGGAACAACTCGGGGCGGTCTTTCCTGACGGCGAAATAGACGTTGCGCGCACCGATCGGCACGACCTCCACTAGCCCCTCAGGGCGTTTCCCAAAAGGCGTATAGAGGAAGAGGACGTCCACGTCGCCCGCGCGAAGTGCCTCCTCGGCGCCGCTGCTCGTGGGATACTCCACGTATTCAGGAGACAGGCGGGCGTGGTTGAAGTAGTTCTCGCGGTCGCTGTCCTGCCCCTGCGAAACTGGCGAATACCCGACGCGCATCTTAGGCCAGTCGGTGATCTTGACGGACATCATGGACATCGCGCGCGACGGCGTCGTGTAGAGCGCGAAGTGCATGCGTCCTATCGGCTGAAGAGGGAACTTGTAATCTTTCAGCAGGGTGGGCGTACGGAATGCCGAGCAGATGACTTCGGCATTCGAGACTGAGAACATCCCCGATCCGTCAAACGCGGCTCGTTCGACCTTCAGCCCAGCTCGCTTGAACACCGCGTCCATGACCGTTCGGCAGAATTTCACGTCGTACGCCGCCCACTGGTCCAGTTCCGCATTGCGAACGCAATCCACGACCTTGACCGTTTCGGCCCTTGCGGTTGCAATAACGGTCCAAACGGCCCAAACGGCCAACGCTGTTCTTGAAATCACTCTCACGCCAGGTCCACTACAATCACAGGGTTACATGGCAAGTGCCGACTGAATAGCGGCGAGGGCTGCCTCGGGAGCGACTTTGATCATCGCCTCCTTCGGCTGGTCGCGGCGCTTGATTTCCACGCCGCCGTTCGCAAGACCCTTTGCGCCCACGACCACACGCACGGGGAAGCCGATGAGGTCGGCGTCCTTGAACTTCACGCCCGGACGCTCCGCGCGGTCATCTACAAGCACGTCGATGCCCGCCGCCTCGAGCTGCGCTTCGAGGTCGTTGGCAATCTTCGCGACGTCGGCGTTGTCGGGATCGAGAAGGTCGAGCACCACCTGGAACGGCGCCACGCTCGCGGGCCAGATGATACCGTCCTTGTCGTGGCTCTGCTCCACCACGGCCTGCATCGTGCGGCTCACGCCCACGCCGTAGCAGCCCATGATCATCACGTTCTCCTTGAGCTGGTCGTTCTTGTACACGGCCTTGAACGCGTCCGTGTACTTCGTGCCGAGCTTGAACACCTGTCCCACCTCGATGCCGCGCTTCAACTCCATCGGCTTGCCGCACTTCGGACAGAGATCGCCCGCGCCGCAGATGATGAGGTCGGCGTAGGCCGTGACCTTCGCGTCGCGCGCGAGATCCACATTCTTGAGGTGCGTATCGGCCTGGTTCGCGCCCACCACGACGCCCGATGCCCCCTCGAGGGCGGATTCGGCGTAGATCGGCACGTCCGCCTTCGCCGGCTTCACGGGTCCTGCAAACCCGACGGGCGCGCCCGTCACCTCCTCGACTGTCCGCGCATCCGCGAGCGCCACGGTCTTCGCCTTGAGGAAGCGCTTGAGCTTCACCTCGTTCACGTCGCGGTCGCCGGGCACGCACACCATCACGGGCTTGCCGTCGGTCACATACACAAGCGTCTTCACGAACGCGGACGGCGGCAGACCGAAGAACGACGCCACCTCCTCGATCGTGCGCGCGTTCGGCGTAGGTACGGCCTCGGCCGCGTCGGTCACGACGGGGCGTGACCCTCCCGCGAGCTTGCGCTCGGCGCGTTCGAGGTTGGCGGCGTAGCCGCACGCGGGGCAACTTGCGATGCCGTCCTCACCCGCGTCAGCGAGCGCGTGGAACTCGTGCGTCATGGAGTCGCCCATGTCGCCGCCGTCGGCCTGCACGGGTGTCGCCTTGAGCCCGCAGCGCGCGAAGATGCGCTCGTAGGCGTGGTACATCGTCCAGTAGCTCTCGTCCGCACCGGCGGCGTCCACGTCGAAGGAGTAGGCGTCCTTCATGATGAACTCCTTCGAGCGCATGAGGCCGAAGCGCGGACGCGTCTCGTCGCGGAACTTCGTC
>CACZDG010000109.1 GCA_902779865.1 uncultured bacterium | reverse complement strand
AGGCAACCCGAAGCTATGACCCGACCGCAGGTCGCTTCGCGTAGCGAAGTCGCTAGAGGTCTGCGCGCAAGCGTGTGCGCGGCAACGCCGAGGCGTGGGTCTCTACTCTACGTGGCAAGAAAAGTGCAATGTGGAAGTTCGCGAGTGCAGTTCGGAAGAAGGATTGCATTCGCTACAGTTGCAATCTGCGCGGCGGCGTCATTGACGTCGTTTGCTGCGGACAGGACAATCAGCGCGGACTACGCGCTGACCGCAGATGAAACGGTCGACGGCGTCTTGACCGTCGACTCCGGTGCGACGGTCGACCTCGCGGGGCACAACCTCACCGTGAAAGGCCTCGCGGGCGGCGGCACGATAACCTCCGGCGGATATTCGCTCGACACTTCCGTTCCCGTGCCCGAGATTGTGAGCGGCGAGTCCATCTTCTGGCTCGACGCCTCCGCATCGAGCACGCTGACGATAGAGGACGGCCTCGTCAAGGCGTGGGCATCGCGGAAAGGCTCGAACGTCGCGAAGTATCTGGTCGGCGGCTGCACGAATCCCGGTTTCGACGACACCACATACGGCATCCCCACCGTGGACTTCGGCGCCGCCGGCAGCAAGAAAGACCTGGCCTTCGACGCCCTGAGAAACATCAGAACCGTGTTCCTCGTGACGAAAATACAGAAGACGCAAAATGCGTTCTGGCTGGCGTCTCCAAATCTCGGGACGTATCATTTCCACCGCGGCGAAGGCTCGCAATACTGCGCATCGTATTCGAACTTCGCAAAAATGTGGAACGGCACGATGCAGGCGAACATGCTGACCGAAGTTCCCGACGACACGGGATTCATCGTCGCCGTCGGCGAAATGAACAGCAATTCCACGGCAAACTCGCTCACAAACGACCGCAACAACAACGGTAGAAATGGCGGCAAGCAGCTTTCGGAGCTGATCTGCTTCAGCCGCGTGTTGACGGACGCCGAGCGCATCGCCGTGACGGAATATCTCCAGAAGAAGTGGCTCGTTCCTGCCGAACTCCGCGTGCAGGTGTCCGGCAGCGCAGAAAACAGCACCGTGGCCCTGACCGGCAATGTGAAGCTCGTCGTGGAAGGCGGCGGCACGTTCACCGCGTCGAAGGCCAGCCAGACCTACACCGGGGGAACGGAAGTCACCGGTAGCGGGACGACGCTTGTCGCCGGCACGGCCACGCATCCGTTCGGCAACGGCGGCGCCGCGCAGACCGTCACGGTCGGCGAAGGCGCGACGGTCAATCTCGGCACGTTCGCGAACGCAAGCACGTGCGTTTACAACTACAATCTCGGCGGAAGCCTGGTGTGCGGCTACGAGGGCGGCAGAGGCACTCGAAGGTTTAATTTCATCAACGTCCTTTCCGACAGCGCGTCTCTCAGCATAAACCACAGCCTGATAGGCGGCACGGCGGACAACAGCATGGGCAGACTGCAGCTCAACGGCCACGTGTTCTCCATTTCCACGCAGAACGAGCCGCTGATGAAATACATCACGGCCCTCGACTACGGCACGATCAAGTTCACGGGCGGCTACGAACAGTTCTACCAGAACTGCGATTTGACGAAGGCCAGAGTGTGGTTCGCCGGAAGTTCGTGGATCCATCTCGCTGACTACGGCTTCAACGCGAAAGACCTCCGCTGCGACGTGGCGCAATGGCGCGTGTTCGGCAACGGCGTAAACAGGGACGCCCAGCCCAAAATCTCCGGCAGATACGAAGCGGGTGCGAACCGTCCGCCGCTTACGCTTCTGAGCGGCGCCACGCTCGACATCTCGGGTGTGTCCGGAACATGGAACGCGAACGGTCGCGCGCTTTCGGCTGCGGGAAGCAACGTCAACTACACCGAGCCGGGTCTTGTGACGTTTCTTGCGGCGAATGCGTCGTACACGATAGACATCGGCGCGCGCGAAGTCGCCGCCGGCGACAAGCTCGTGGCGTTTCCCTCTTCGTATTCGCCTGGCGACACGGTAACATTCACGGCCACCGCCACCGGTGCCGCGCAGACGCTGGAAGAGCGCAATCTCGCGCTCAAGGTCAAGTCAGGCGACGGCATATACCTGAGGAGCACGGAAGTTCCATACGCTCGCTGGTGCATAGACGCCGCGACGCCCGCCAACTCCGGCTGGAAATATTACGACGCGAAAACCAATGCCGAGCGCACGGACTGGGAAGACGGAATCACGGACGACGTGGAAGTTCGGTTCTCGTCTTACGCCGAATGGACGGCGATACAGGCGCAGAGCGTGACGCCGCTACGCTATGTCATGGACGGGGCGGTGACGGCCGAAGGCTTCGACGGTACATGGGCCATTGCGAACGTCTCCGTGGCAGAAGGCACCACGCTCGACCTGAACGGACGCAGCGTTTCCTTGACGGGGCTTGGCGGAATGGCCACAGTCACCGACTCCACGACCGATGCGGAGCATCCCGGCGAGCTGCACATCGTGGTGTCCGGCACGCTCTCCAACGCCGACACGGCCATGACCGGCAACATGAAGCTCGTCATTGAAGGCGGCGGCACGTTCACGGCGGCCAAGGCCGGGCAGTCCTACACCGGCGGCACGGATGTCGCGGCGGGCATGACCCTCGCCCTCGGCACTGCGACGCATCCGCTCGGCGACGGCAACGCCTCGCAGACTGTGACGCTGGGGGCGGGCGCCGTTTTCAGCGCCGGTACGTATGCGAACAGCACGACGTGCGCATACAGTTTCACGCTCGGCGCAGGCAGCAGCCTTGTGTTTGGAAATGCAGACCGCGCCACCCGCCGGTTCGCCGACTTGACGTTGCTTGGCGATGCAAGCCTGACCATGCAGGGGACGAGCGGCCCGATGGGGCTCTCGTCGCGGTACAGCACCATAACGCTCAACAACAACAAACTCTCCATGTCCCTCGGTAGCAATTCGTTCATCGGGCACATAAAGACGCTCGACTCCGGCACGATCCGGTTTGCGAAGAGCGAAGGCAACGGAACACAGGCGCAGAACGCCGAGACCGACTTCCGCACCGCCGATGTGGAAGTCGCCAGCCAGGCGTACATCCACCTCGGCAACAGAGGAATGGCCGTCTGCTCTCTTGTGTATGAAAGCGCGAAATGGAGGTCTTACGGGACGGCGAGGGTGAGAATACACGGCAAATACGCGGCTGCGGCGTTCCGCCCGGCGATCGAGATGCAGGGCGGCTCCACGCTCGACCTTACCGCCGTCACCGGAACATGGAGCGCGAGCGGAACGGATCCGACAGACAAAGGAAACAGCGACATAAACACGGCTGGCTCGGTGACGTTCGCCTCCGGCGCGACGGTCGGCGTCGATCTTTCCGGGCGGACGGATCTGAAGGAACTCGCCAAGAGCGCGACGCCTTACGTCGTTACGTGGAGTTCGCAGCCAAACGCCACATTCACACTTGACGCGGAAACTGCCAAGAACTTCAAGATCAAGCCGGACGACACGGGCATCAAGCTCGTCCGCCGTGGCGGCCTCACGATCATTGTCAAGTGACGCGGCTGCATTGCCTCACATATCTGTTTATAGAAAACAGCTTGGTGATGGTGCGCGGGCGAATTCGCCCGCGCACATTTGCCAATTCCTCAATTTGTCCATGCAGAATGTGCAGGAATTTTACATTTCTACACTTCTCCACGGCTAAAATCCTTCTCTTGATCGTCCATGTAGAACATGTAGAGCATATAGATCATCTGAATGGTTTACCCTAAATTCGTCATTCCATTTTCCATGCACTCCGTTATATATCACGCAGAGGCGCAGAGAGGCAGAGTTTTAAGAGATTACGTCGCTTAATGAGACATTCAACTGACGAGTATAGGTTAAAAGAACATACATAAGATCAAGTTGACGGCGTTGAAGGTGAAGTGGACGGTCATGGGCGCGAGGAGGGTGCCGGTACGGACGTAGAGCCACGCGAAGGCGGAGCCGAGGAACCAGAGCGGAATGAGCGTGGCGGCGTTGACGTGGATGACCGCGAAGACGAGTCCGGAGAGAAGGATTGCGGGCCAGATGGGCATGATTTTGGTCAGGCCGCCGAAGAGCACGCCGCGGAAGAGGAGTTCTTCGAGGATGGGGGCTTCGATGAGCAGGAAAAGGAAGAGAAGTGATTTGCTGCGCAGGGAAAGGGCATTGGACGTGATGAACTTGACAAGGTCCTGATCGGCAAGGTCGATGTTGGTGAGGCGGGCGAATAGTTCGCCGCTCGCCCAGTTGAGGCCGAGCGCGATGAGGCAGATGGGGATGGCGGAAAGGAGGGTGAGGAGCGGCCCGCTCGGCGAGCGGGCCCTACCGGCGGGGGAATCTGACGGCCCGCTCGGCGAGCGGGCCCTACCAAAAAGGGTGGAAACCCAGAGGATGAGGAAGAGACCGCCGAAGAGGCGCGTGTTGGTGCAAAGAAGGGGCAGGATGTTCGCGTCGGTTATTTCGATGTCCATCCCGTGGAGGAACTGCTGCCAGAACGCGGCGAAGCCCCTTGAGAGGATGATATAAACGAGAACCGCCCCCGCCGCGAGGGCGTGGAGCGGTCCGTATTTTGATGAAGGGGGCGTCATGCGTCTTTACTTGACGGGCTTGACGTCGCCCTCGTTCGTGCCACGGATCTTGATGTGGAGTTCGCGCAGCTGCTGCTCGGTGACGTAGTTTGGCGCGTTCATCATCAGGTCCTGGGCCTTCTGGTTCATCGGGAAGGCGATGACCTCGCGGATGTTGGGCGTGTCGGTGAGGAGCATCACCATGCGGTCCACGCCGGGCGCGATGCCGCCGTGCGGGGGCGCGCCGAACTGGAACGCGTTGTAGAGGCAACCGAACTTCTGCTGGACGACTTCCTTCGGGTAGCCCGCGATCTCGAACGCCTTCTCCATGATGTCGATGCGGTGGTTGCGGATCGCGCCCGAGGAGAGCTCGATGCCGTTGCACACGACGTCGTACTGGTAGGCCTCGATCTCGAGCGGCGGCTTCGTGTTGAGCGCCTCAAGTCCGCCCTGCGGCATCGAGAAGGGGTTGTGCGAGAAGATGATCTTGCCCGTCTCGGGGTCCTTCTCGAAGAACGGGAAGTCCACGATCCAGCAGAACTTGTAGCAGTTCTTCTCGCAGATGTTGTTCGTGAGGTTCTCGGCGATGTTCGTGCGGACGAGTCCGGAGAGGCGGTGGCACTCGTCCACGTCGGCCGCCATGAAGAACAGGCAGTCGCCCGGCTCCATCTTGGCGAGCGCCTTCATCTCCTCGAGCTGCTCGGGCGAGAGGAACTTCGCGATCGGGCCCTTCAGCTCGCCTTCCTTCGTCCAGGAGATGTAGCCGAGGCCCTTGCCGCCGTTCTCCTTCACGAAGTGCTCGCGCTTGTCGAACCACGTGCGCGCCTCGACGCCGACGATGCCCTTGACGAGCAGGCCCTTGACGAGGCCGCCGTTCTCCACGCACGCGGCGAACGCCTTGAAGTTGGCGCGGCGGAAGAAGTCGCTCATGTCGAACCACTTGAGCGGGTTGCGGAGGTCCGGCTTGTCGGAGCCGTACACCATCATCGCGTCGCGGTACTTGATGCGCGGCCACGGGGCGGCGTTGCACTGCCAGGTGGAGAACTTCGCGAAGGTCTTCCCGACGACGTCCTCCACGACGGCGAAGATCTCGTCCTGCGTGGCGTAGGACATCTCGATGTCGAGCTGGTAGAACTCGCCCGGCGAGCGGTCCGCGCGCGCGGCCTCGTCGCGGAAGCACGGCGCGATCTGGAAGTACCTGTCGAAGCCGCTCACCATGAGGAGCTGCTTGAACATCTGCGGCGCCTGCGGGAGGGCGTAGAACATGCCACGGTGGATGCGGCTCGGCACGAGGTAGTCGCGCGCGCCCTCGGGCGAGGAGGCCGTGAGGATGGGCGTCTGGTACTCGTTGAAGCCCTTGGCCCACATCTGCTCGCGCAGGAAGCGGATCACCTGCGAGCGCAGGACGATGTTGTTGTGCAGCTTCTCGCGGCGAAGGTCGAGGAAACGGTACTTGAGGCGCATCTCCTCGCTCTCCTCGGCCTTGTCGTCCGGGATGTAGAGCGGCGTGACGCCGGAGGCGCCCTCCATCACGAGTTCGTTCGCCTCGATCTCGATCTCGCCGGTGGGGAGGTCGTGGTTGATCGTCTCGGGGTCGCGGAGCTTCACCTCGCCCGTCACGGTGATGACGCTCTCGAGGTGCGCCTTCTCGACGAGGCCGAAGAAGCTGCGGCTCGGGTGCACGACGATCTGGGTGATGCCGTAGTGGTCGCGCAGGTCCACGAAGAGGATGCCGCCGTGGTCGCGCAGGCGGAACATCCAGCCGGAGAGGCGCACGGTCTTGCCGGCGTCCTCCTTGCGGAGCTGGTTGCAGGTGTGGGTTCTGTAGGGATGCATGTTTTTTCTATCTCTTTTCTGTTGTCAAAGACTCCGTTTGCCGCGTTTCCCCGTCCGCAGATTCCTTCGGCGAGGTGGAGGCCACCCGCCAGCAGAACAGCGCGGCGAGGACGCATGCGAGCAAAACGTACAAGAGCACGACGCCTATCGCGCCTGCCCTAGGATTACTGTAAACGTTCCTAATTTCGTCCATGGGCAGATATTATACCACTATCTTGCCGTTGTCGCAATAGGGTGATGGAAAGTTTGGTATAATAACGGGACGGGTAAAATAGGAGAGCACAATGGAAAAATCGTTCAACATCGGAAGACGCGCGTTCGTCGCGATGGGCGTAGCCGCTGCTGCAGGCGCGGCAAAGGCTTAGAGCAAAGTAGTAAAGGCCCGTATCGTCAAAGGCGACCCCGATCCCCTCAGGAACGTCGTGAAGCCTGCGGACGACGAACTGGAGGCCGCTATCAGGACGCTTGAGGAGACGGCGATGTCCGACGAGGAGAAGCGTCGTCCTGCGCTGCACGGCGACGTGCGCGTTCGGTATCGACGTCTGCCATCGGAAGGCCCCGGCCCTCGCCAAGCATCTCGACTTCATTCTCACGTCGCACAACCACGGAGACCACTACAACACGCGGCTTCTGCAGGTCATGTCGGCTGCGAAGAAGCCCGTGATCTCCAACTTCATGCTTGTGTGGAACTGGTACTGCCGCGACATGGAAAAGACATTCAAGATCAATGACATAACGATCCACTGCACGGCGGCGGACCACAACAAGTACCTCCCGTGGGCGGTCACGACGTACGAGGTCGTCTGCGGCGAAGGGCCGGATGCGTTCACGATCTTCCATTCCGGCGACTGCTGTCGTTACGACCACCTCAAGCCGAAAGGCAAGCCCGACCTCTACTTTGGACATTGCGCCATCGGGCTCGACTTCATGGACGCAGCGCAGAAGACGATGCCGGCCAAGATGTTCCTTCCGGTTCATCACCAGGAGCTCGGTCATCTCGGCGGACGTTATCGTTGCGTCGGTTTCGAGGACGAACCACTCCAGATCGTAAGCTCTCTGCGAAATGCGGGATACAAATCGGCCATGCCCGTATGGGGCGACCGCATCGTGTGACGCGCCGACGAACTCGTATTCGAGATGGCGGATTGCGGCATTGCGCATTGGCGGGGAATATGGTATAATAATCGGCGATTCCATTTTAGGAACAAAAACAAAACAGGAGCAAGATCAGACATGATCATCAAAGAAGTCAAGGCTCGCGAAATCATCGATTCGCGCGGCAACCCCACCGTTGAGGTGGACGTAATCCTCGACGACGGCACGCTTGGACGCGCGGCCGTCCCCAGCGGCGCATCCACCGGCGTCAACGAAGCGCTTGAACTGCGCGACGGCGATCCCAAGCGCTACCTCGGAAAGGGCGTCTCGAAGGCCGTTGCCAACGTCAACAAGATCATCGCGCCCAAGGTCGTCGGCCACTGCGCGTGCGACCAGCGCGGCATCGACCAGCTTATGCTCAAGCTCGACGGCACGCCCACGAAGTCCAAGCTCGGCGCGAACGCCATCCTCGGCGTGTCCCTCGCCGTGGCGAAGGCCGCCGCGAACGCGCTCGGCATGCCGCTCTACCGCTACATCGGCGGCACGAACACCTACACGCTCCCCGTCCCGATGATGAACATCATCAACGGCGGCGCCCACTCCGACGCCCCGATCGCGTTCCAGGAGTTCATGATCCGCCCCGTCGGCGCGAAGAGCTTCAAGGAAGGCCTCCGCATGGGCGCGGAGACGTTCCACAACCTCAAGAAGGTCCTCAAGGCGCGTGGTCTCTCCACGGCCGTCGGCGACGAGGGCGGTTTCGCCCCGGCGCTCGACTCCATCGAGGACGCGCTCGAGTGCATCATCAAGGCCATCAAGGCGGCTGGCTACAAGCCGGGCAAGGACGTGACGATCGCCCTTGACTGCGCCTCCTCCGAGTTCTACAAGAACGGCAAGTACGACTACACCTGGAAGGAAGGCAACAAGGGCGCGAAGCGCACCTCCGCCGAGCAGGTGAAGTACCTCGAGGAACTCGTCGCCAAGTACCCGATCGACTCGATCGAGGACGGCATGGCCGAAGGCGACTGGGACGGCTGGGTTGCCCTCACGAAGGCGATCGGCGGCAAGTGCCAGCTCGTCGGCGACGACCTCTTCGTCACCAACGTGAAGTACCTCGAGAAGGGCATCAAGCTTGGCGCGGCCAACTCGATCCTCATCAAGGTCAACCAGATCGGCTCGCTCTCCGAGACGCTCGACGCGATCGAGATGGCGCACCGCGCCGGCTACACGTCCGTCACCTCGCACCGTTCGGGCGAGACCGAGGACGCGACGATCGCGGACATCGCCGTTGCGACGAACTCCGGACAGATCAAGACCGGTTCCATGAGCCGTACGGACCGCATCGCGAAGTACAACCAGCTTCTCCGCATCGAGGAACAGCTGGGCGCGAAGGCCGTCTATGGCTACAAGAAGGTGAAGTAACCGCCTTCGGCAATTGGGCGGCTTAGCTATCCGCCAGAAAACATGGCGCGGGATTTCCCGCGCCATGTTTCGTTACGCCTTCAGGAGTTGCTGGAAGCGTCGGCGTGATTCCGCTTCGACGCGCGCGAAAAGCGAGGTGCCGTGGCTGTCCATCGCAACCACGCAGCGGAAGTCCTGCACCTCGAATTCCCAGCACGCCTCCGCCGCGCCGAACTCGTCGAGGAAATAGACGTTCCTCACACGCTTGATTGCGTGTGCGGTTACGGCCGCGGCACCGCCAACGGCCTGCAGGTAAACGGCTCCGCATTTGGCGCATGCGTCGAGCGTCCTGTCGTCCATGCCGCCCTTGCCGATGATGAGGCGAACGCCGGTTTGTTCGATGAACGCTGGCTCATATGGGTTTTCGCGCACGGACGTTGTGGGGCCGCCGGCGACGACGCGCCATGTGCCGTCGGGATTTTTCACCACCACGGGTCCGCAGTGGAAGAGAGCTCCGTCGCGGAAGTCGCACGGGAGCTTCCCGCCGTCCGCGAAGTGCTTGTGGAAGCGGTCGCGTCCCGTGCGGACGATGCCGTTAACGCTCACGGCGTCGCCGGCCTTGAGCGCACGAACCGCCGCTTCGAAAAATGGATAGTTCAATGTGGTCATCTGATTCACTCCCAGACGATTTCACGGCGGCGGGCGGCCCAGCAGAGGTAGGCAACCGTCACGAAGAAGCTTGCGGGAACGCGAGGACGCGTCCCGATCTTGATGGCGAGAAGGGTGGTCTTTCCACCAAGGCCCATCGGCCCGATGCCGAGGGTGTTCGCCTCCTTCAGGATGCGGCGTTCAAGACGTGCGAGCGCGGGAACGGGATTTTCATCCGCAAGGTTGCGCAGCAACTGCATCTTCGCCTCCTCGAAGCCGGAGGCGCGGTCGCCGCCGATGCACACGCCGAGTATGCCGGGTGCGCAACCGTAGCCCTGCGCGTGCTGGACAGCGGCCAACACTGCGCGGCGCACTCCCTCAAGGTCGCGTCCCGCGCCGAGGGAGGCGTCGGGAAGCGAGTACTGCATGGACATATTCTCGCTTCCACCGCCTTTCATTATGAGGCGCACTTTCGACTCGGCATCGAGCGTGTAGTGTATTACGGGCGCACCGGGACATACGTTCGTATCGATGGACTTGCCCGTTACGGAATCTATTGTATTGCGTCGCAGCCAGCCGTTTTCCGTTGCGGCGGCCACGGCGCTTGCGATACGTTCAGGGGTAACGATACGTCTGAGGTTTTCGGAAACGAAGAACGTAAGCGTGCCCGTATCCTGGCATACGGGCGTCCCCGCATCGCGCGCAAGCGCGACGTTACGCAGAATCGTCTCCAGCACGAGACGCGCCGACGAACCCTTCGGCTCACGGCGCATGGCAGCGCGCAGGGCCCGCTCCGCGTCGTCTGGCAGGGAACTTGACGTGGCGCGGATGAGGTCTGCGAGTCTCTTGACGGTCTTTGTCATTTTCCGAGTTCCGCCGAGCGGTCGGCTGCTGCCTTGAGTGTTGCGGCCACGACGGACGCGAAATCGCTCGCGCGCATTACGTCCATGCCCGCCGCCGTTGTGCCGCCGGGCGTCGCCACGCCGGAGATGAACGTCTCCAGGTCAGCGCCGGACTGGCGCAGGTACGCGGCGGTACCGAGCATCGTCTGCTCCGCGAGAAGGCGCGCGGCGTCCTTCGGAAGGCCGAGCTTCACTCCGCCAGCGGCCATGGCCTGTTCCATGAACGCGAAGAAGGCGGGGCCGCTGCCAGAGAGCGCGGTCACGGCGTCAAAGCACTTTTCTGGCAGCACTACGGTGCGTCCAGCGCCGTTGAGAATCTTCGCGACGCGCTTGACGTCAGCCGCCGTGGCGTTTTTGGCGGGGCATATCGCGCACATGCCCTCGCGTGCGCGGAGCGCGAGGTTCGGCATCACGCGCACGAGGCGCACGTCGCGTCCGAGCAACTTGCGCAGCGTCGCGAGCGACTTACCGGCAGCGATGGATACGACGAGCGTCTTTGCGGAGAGGTATGGTTTCACGTCCACCGCAAGCGCGGCGAGATCCTGCGGACGCACGGCAAGGAATATGACGCCTGCTGCGCATGCGACTTCCTTTGCGTCCGGCGTGGTGCGCACGCGGCAGCGTTTTTCAAGTTCCTTCGCGCGGGCGGGGATGCGCTCCGCCATAAGGACGGTCTGCGGGTCGAAACCCGGTTGGCACGCGGCGGCCGCGAGGATGCCCTCGGCCATTTTCCCGGCACCGAAAAATCCAAGTGTTGTTTTCATGGCGCGTAGTATATCAAAATGAACGGGATGTGGAAAGTTGAATCGACGCTAAAACGCAAGAAGGGCGCATCCGCGAATCGTGCAAGCGAACACTTGCCCGTCAGCTTTGGATTGCATGGAAGCCGGTGTGTCACCACTACGCTCATATACCCCACCATGAAAGCGCACCCCAGTCCAATCGCCATCGATACCCAAAGCCAAGCAGTTCTTGTACCTGGGGCACCATCGACCGCCCTCTTGGGCGTAAGCGGCTAATAGAAATAAGCCTAAATTCGTCATTTCATTTTCCATGCACTCCGTTATATATCACGCAGAGGCGCAGAGAGGCAGAGTTTTAAGAGATTCCTTTCTGATTTTTGACTTTTCTCTGCGCTCTCCGTCTCTCTGCGTCTCTGCGTGAGACATTCAACTGACGAGTATAGGATAAAAGGTGGGGTGAGGCGTCCTCGCCGAGCCGTAGTGGGCTATGACAGCCATGCCTAGTCCATAGAATCGATGGTCGAGTCTCCATTGGATGGAGAGCCGCGTCTCCATTGGATAGAGAGGTGGGGTCTCCATTGGATGGAGAGTAGGTGTCTCCATTGGATGGAGAGGTGGGGTCTCTATTGAATGGAGAGGCGCGTCTCCATTGGATAGAGAGGTGGGGTCTCCATTGGATGGAGGTTTACAGGTCGGTTGTAGGGGCGTTAGCGGTTGTCTTCGACGGGCGAAAACGCCATTTCCCGGAACCCTTTGATACGTCACCCGTGTTTACGATGTGGCAAAACCGGTCTGACCGGTTTTGCCACTTCTCATCTACCTCATTAACCTTGTGCTTTGACCAAGGCAAAGTCCTTTTGCTTCATACCCCAAGGTACATGGGCCTAAACGGA
>CACZDG010000108.1 GCA_902779865.1 uncultured bacterium | reverse complement strand
CTGCCTCTCTGCGCCTCTGCGTGATATATAACGGAGTGCATGGAAAATGAAATGACGAATTTAGGTTCAAAACATGAGAAAGATTAAGATGATGCTTAGCGCCTGGTGCCTAGTGGCTAGTGGCCAGTGGCTAGTAGCTAGTGCTGTGCTCCCTACGTTGGGGGGACGGGCTCCCTACGTTGGAGGGACGGGCTCCCTACGTTGGAGGTTCGGGCTCCCTACGTTGGGGGGACGCTCTCCCTACGTTGGCGCGGCGCGCTCGGTGATCGCGCCCTACCATCGCCTCGCCCCACCGTGCGGCGCGCTCGGTGCTCGCGCCCTACCGCGGCAATCCGGTAGGGGCCGACCACCGGGCGGCCCGGAGGTGGGGCGAGCCCTCTGGGCGAGCCGCGGCGGCCAGTCAATCGCGCACAGCCAACCGCGCCTGAGCGGCCAACCCGTTCAGAAATCCACGGCCACGCCTACGCCGCCGTATGTCAGGTCACGGCGCGCCTCGGGGGCCTTCAGCGCCTTCACCGCGTCGCGCGCGTCGTCCGATACGAGCCCGAACTGTCCGACGAACGCGAAGAGATTCACGTGATCCATGAGACGGTAGTCGAGACGGAACACGAGGTTTAGGGCCTGGAGTCCGTCGCGGTGGCTGGAGTGCGGGTGATGCCGTTTCGGGCCGTAGAGGTTCGCGAAGTGGCGGCTATCGCCGAGGTCGCCGAAGAAGTCCACGGTGAATGTGAGCTTGTCGATGAGTTCGAATCCACGCTTCACGCCAACGACCCAGTACACCTCGTCGATGGGACGGCGTATCAGGCGGAGCCGCCAGTACGGCGTGACCCACGGCGTCTTGAGGACCTGCAACGCCTGCCAATCGCAGACGGTGTGCCCACCCTTGAAGCCGGGATTCGTCACCCACTGCCGGCCAAGTCCGTTCCGAAGCCGCCAGCCTTCGGCGATGTCGATGTCGTAGTACCAGCGCAGGAGGTAGTCCGCCTCGGCGTAGGCGTAACGGCTCATCGCTGCGGAATGTCCGCCAGGCGACATCGCGGAGTACGTCCAGACTGACGGTTCGACGATTCCGAACGGAGCCAGATCGACCTCGACCCCAGCGTACTGCGCGGAGTACGGACGCGTGTCCCACACGTAGCCACGGCAGATGTATGCGGATTCAACGTCGGCATACGCGTTGAAGGAAAGCCTCTTGCCCAGTTCGTCGGCGAAGGAGGACTGAGCTTCTTCATTTTCCTTGCCGTCGTTCGCAAACACGGCAAGCGCGGCCAAGGCCGCCACTACAGCGGTTGTTGTTTTCACGGAAGAAGTTTCCTTAGGGATTCAAGGTCGGCAGGTTTGAGCAGAATGCCGTTGAATCCGGCGGCGGCGTAGGTGTCCTTCATCTCCACCTCGGCGGTGAAGAGGTAAACAGGGGTCTTTGCGACGGATGGGTTGGCACGGATCTTTGCGACGAGTTCATGGCCGGTCATCACCGGCATATAGGCGTCCGTGAGGACGAAGTCGAACTTCGGCGCATCAGGGGCCGTGAGGATTCCAAACGCCTCGCACCCGTTGTCGGCAAAGGTGATGTCCGTCACGCCAAGCTTTTTGAACATCGCCTTCAGGACCATCTGGTTCATCTTCGTGTCTTCCGCGACGAGGATGCGGAGATGGGTGGCGGCTTCCGGATTTCCCGGATTTTCCGAACTATCCGGTTTTCTCGGTTTTCCATCCACCGCTTTCTCTGCACGAATCGTCACCGTGAACGTGGAGCCCTTGCCGAGTTCGGATTCGATTTCCAAGTCGCCGCCCATTGCGCGGGCGAGCATCCGGCAGATGTGGAGACCGAGGCCCGTTCCGCCGCGCCGTGCCTTGGTGTTACCGACCTGGACGTACGGGCGCGCGAGCTTCTGCAGGTCCTCTTCGCTGATGCCGCAGCCCGTGTCCTTCACAGACAGGCTTAACACGCCCTTTGTAGTCGCGACGGAGCGCGACCCTCCCGAGGCGTCGTCGGTCGCGACGGAGCGCGACCCTCCCAATGGGCCCGGCTCGTACGAGGCGCGGAGTTCGACGAATCCCTTCTTCGTGAACTTCAAGGCGTTACCCATCAGGTTGAACGCGATCTGCCCGAGTCTGTGCGGATCGACCATTAGCTGCGGCACGCCTTCGGCATGGCATAGCACCTTGAGTCCGGGGACTTTGTGCGTCGCCGCGAACGAGAGGGTGATTTCGCCCACGAGCTTTGCGACGTCCGTCGGTTCGGGAGTGATGTCCATCCGGCCCGACTCGAGCTTGGAGAGGTCGAGGATGTCGTTCACGAGTTGGAGAAGCGTCCGGCTGCTCATCAGGATCGAGTTCACCGCGAGTTCGCGCTCGGACTTGTTTTCCAGGCCGCTCTGGAGCATCTCGGAAAAGCCGATGATGGCGTTGAGGGGCGTGCGGATGTCGTGGCTCACGGTCGAGAAGAACAGGTTCTTCGCCTTTTCCCGCGCTTCGGCCTTCTCATTGGCGATTCGCAGCTCGTCCTGCCGCCGCCGCTGCAACATGTAAACGTTGAAGATGATGACAAGCGAAAAGGCGAAGAGCGCCAGCTGGACGATGTCGTAGCCTAGCTGCTTCGTGTCGAGGCGGTCCATCGCGTCTGCGATGAATTCCTGTTCGTGGTGCAGCGCATTGTCATCCGTCGTTCCGTGTGTCTCGGTACAGTGCCGCCTCTGGAATGCGACGATTGAATCCGCGGTTTCGGCCGTGGCCTGCTGCGTGGCGATTCGCACCCACATGATCGATGCGAAGAAGATCAGGACAACGAAACCCATCCAGACCACGGGGGAACGTCCGAAGCGCCGCTGCTCGTCGTGTTTGAACACCTGCCTGTAGAGGGCGAAGCCCACTACGCACCAGAGCGCAAGGACGAGATACGCCTGCGCCGACAGGACGTTTCCCAAGATGCCGTTGGGGACTAGCAGCAGGAAGCAGAACACAACGGCCATAATGGCACCCGCGAGACCCGTCACCTTCGTGAGCGCGTCGCCGCTCTTGCGGGCGAAACTGTACGCGGCGGCGGACGTGCAGCCGTAGGCGACTGCCGCGCCGATGCTCGAGACGTCCACTGGCCAGCCGAGCATCGTGCGCCCGAAGAACGGGATCAAAAGCGAAATGCCAACGACCAAGATTGTCGCGTTGCGGGGCGATCCGTTCTTGTCAAGCCGGGCTAGCCACTGTCCCTTCGGCAGAACGTTGCTCACCGCAAGCGAATATACGAGGCGCCCCATCACGATTGTCGCGCCGATGATCCCCGTCAATATCGCGGCGAACATCGCCGTGCCGATGAGCGCGACGCCGACTTTGCCGAGCGAGGTGCGCGCGGCGGTCAATGTCGCCATGGCTTTGATTCCGGGGAAAGCCCTCTTGCCGCCAACCCACTCGGCCCACGTGGCGTACTCGGCCGGATGCGCCAAGGCCGGCATGAGCGCGAGCAGCGCGTACATCGCAACGGATGCGGCAATGGCCGCGAGGAGTATCCACCAGAGCCGCTTCGCCGGGAAGCGGAACTCGTCGGACATGTGCGACACCGCCTCGAAGCCGACGAACGCCCACGGCATCATTGCGAAGATGCGCAGCACCTGCGTGAAGCCGTCCGAGCCGTTCGGCGAGAACGCAGGCGCCATCGCCGCGATGCCGCCTTCGTGGTGCGAGAGGACGGCGAAGAAGCACACGGCCACGCCAACGAGCATGAACGCCGCGAGGGCTGCCTGGACGCGCCCGGCGAGGCGTCTGCCCCAGAGGCAGACAAGGCCCACGACGACCATCACGCCGACGGAGAAAAGCACTTCGCCGAGATAGGTGTCGAACTCGGCGCTCGTACTGTGCCAGCCGAACTGCAACATGCCGCCGAACACGAAGCGGGCAAAGAGATCGAGCGCAGAGGCGTTCACCCAGAGGATCACCATGTATGCGAACAGCAGCGACCAGGCTGTCAGGAAGCCGTAGTCCGCACCAAACGCCTTGGACGCGAAGGCGACGGCACCGGACGGTCCCGGAACGGCCAACGTCATCTTGTGGTAGTTCCATCCAATGACCACCGTGGCAAGTGCGCCGATTATGATGCCGATCAGCGTGCCAAGCGGACCCGCGCTCGGCAGAAACGCCATTCCGGGCATGATGAACGCGCCCCAGCCAACGGCGAAGCCAAACGACAGTCCCCATGCAGAAAAAGTGGAAAATCTGCCCTTCAGTCCGTTCATGACGCACCATCCTTTCCGGATTCGTCGCCACAGACGACTGGGCGTATCTTTTCCACAGTGATTGGCTTGAGGAGGATACTCGTGAAGCCGACCTCCACGTGCCGCTTGGCCAGCTCCACGTCGGCGGTCACGACGTGGACGGGCAGCGTCTTGAGCTTCTCGCTGGCGCGTATCGCCTTCACGAGCCCCTCGCCGTCCAGCTCCGGCATCCACATGTCGGTCAGAACCATGTCGAACTGCTGCGCATCCGGCGCCTCGAGCGCGGCGAGCGCCTGTTTCCCGTCGGTTGCCATCACCACGTCGAAGTCGCCGAGTTTCTTGAGCATGGCCTTGAGGACGACCAGGTTCATCTTCTGGTCATCCGCGATGAGGATGCGGCGATGGGAAGAGTTGAGAGTTGTAAGTTGGGAGTTGGGAGTTGCGAGTTGGGAGTTGCGAGTTTCCACATCGTTGCACTTTTCACTTACAACTTTCAACTTTTCACTTTCAACTTTACCCTCCTTCACCCCCGGCAGCGTGATGGTGAACGTGGAGCCCTTGCCGAGCGTCGATGTGACGGAGATGGTGCCGCCCATTGCGTTCGCGAGCTGTCGGCAGAAGGCGAGGCCGAGCCCCGTGCCGCCGTGGCGCGCCTCCTTGGCGGTCACCTGCTCGTAGGGCGACATGATGCGCTTCAGGTCTTCTGCGCCAATGCCGCATCCGGAATCCTCCACCTCGATGCGCAGAGTGCCGGAAACTTCGCCGTCGGTCGCGACGGAGCGCGACCCTCCCGGCGTGAACGTGGCGCGTACTTCGATGAAGCCGCTCTCCGTGAACTTTACGGCGTTGCCGACGAGGTCGAACAGCATCTGCCCGACACGCTGCGGATCGACCATCAGGGCGGGGAGTGCACCCACCTTGCACCGAAACTCGATCTTCTTCGAGGTGCGGAACGACCCCATCACGTCACCGATCAGCTTCGAGACCTCCGTCGGCGCTGGGACGATTTCCATGTCCCCGGACTCTAGCTTGGAGAAGTCGAGCACGTGGTCCACGAGCCTGAGGAGCGACTTGCCGCTGACGAGGATCGAATCTACCGCCTGATCACGCTCCGCGTTTGTCTTGAAGCCCATTTTCATCATCTCGGAGAAGCCGATGATGGCGTTGAGGGGCGTGCGGATGTCGTGGCTCACGGTCGAGAAGAAGTAGCTCCGGGACTTGCCGGCGCTCTCCTCCGCCTCGATCTTCTGCTGGAGCAGCCGCTTCTGGCGCCTGCTGAGGACGTAGAAGAGGTTGAGGATGATGGCGAGCGACGAGAAGAGAAGCAGAAGCTCGACGACCATCTTCAGGAGCATGTCGTTGCCAACGTGCTCCATAATGCCATCGACCATGCCGGAGTCAACCGTCTTGCCGACAAGGCCGCCGAACACCGCCTCGGACGCATCGCAGATCGCGAGGCGGATCCACATGAGCGACGAGAAGAAGATCATGACGAGAACGCCGATCCAGACCACGATGGAGCGTCCGAAGCGGGCCCGCCAGTCAACAAGGAACACATGACGGTACTGGAGGAATCCGCAGAGGCACCAGATGGAGAGCACGAGGTACGACTCGGCGGAAAGCGTATCGCCAGAGATGTAGTTCGGCACGAGCATGAGGAGGCAGAATCCAATTGCCATCACGATGCCGACGGCACCGGTGATTCTTTCGGCGAGCGCAAGGCGTCCGGAGCCATCCTTCGCGGAGGCGAACGCGGCTGCGGACGTGTAGCCGTATGCGATCGCCGCGCCGAGGTTCGAGACGTCCACCGGCCAGCCGGTCACGGTACGCCCGAGGAACGGGATTGCGAACGACGCGCACATCACGAAAAGAACCGCGTTGGCGGGCGTGCCGTCGCGGTTGAGCCGCCCGAACCAGCTTGGGATCATGCCGCCCCTGGACATCGCGTGCATGAGGCGGCTTGAGGCAATCAGCGTGCCGAAGATGCCCGTCAGCTGCGCGGCGAGCATCGCGCTGCCGATCACGGCGACGCCCGCCGTGCCGAGAGCCTTCTTCGACGCGGCGAAGACGGGCATCGCGTCAATGCCCTTCAGCCCCGGAAGTGCGCTGATGTAGTCGCTCCACGTCGCATAGCCGTCAGGCAGCGAGATGACTGGCAGAAGCGCCAGCAGGAGGTAGATCGCGGCGGAAATCGCGATCGCCGCGACGAGGAGTCCGAACATCCGGCGAATGGGGAAGCGGAACTCGGCGGACGAATGGACCACGGCCTCGAAGCCGACGAACGCCCACGGGACCATGGCAAGGATGTGGACGACCTGCATGAAGTGCCCGCCCTCCGGCGCGAAAGCCGGCCCCATCGCCGCGAAGCCGCCGTCGTGATGCGCGAGCGCAGTGGCGAATACGGTGACCACGCCCGCGATGAACACCCCGGCGAGGATCGTGTGAAGCCCGGCGGCGATCCGCTTGCGGAAAAGGCACACCGCACCGCAGAAGGCGATGGCGAGGACGCAGAGCGCGACTTCGCCGAAGTACACGTCAAACCCGGCCAGCGTGTAGTGGAAACCGAACTGGAGCGCGTCGCCGAAGAGGTAGCGCACGAGGAGCACGAGTGCAGTGGCGTTGGCCCAGAGGATGGCCACGTACGTAAGCCACAGGAACCACGCGAGCAGGAAGCCGTGGTCCGATCCGAATGCCTTAACCGTGAACGAGACCGCGCCGCCTGGCCCCGGAACGCGCTGAAGCATTCGGTGGTAGTTGAACGCGAAGACGGCAATCGCCGCCGCGCCGAGGAGAATCCCGATGACGGTTCCCGCAGGACCCGCGCCTGGCAGGAAAACCTTACCCGGCATGACAAACGAACCCCATCCCACGGCATAGCCGAAAGAGAGCGCGATGACTGCCAGCGGCGTCAGGTAGGCGCCGAGCTTAATATATTGCTTGTTCATCGATCCGTCCTGCCTGCTAGGAACTCAGCCAACGTGCAGCGTGCGCGTACGCCAAGTTTTGCCCAGTTGCGGCTATGTTCTGCGCCCTGGACATGCTCTTTATCTAATTTCTCCATGTGCTTATTATAGCAGAACCAAACTCCATTCACAAGCCAGAAGAGAGAGCCTGAATTCGTGCGCATGGCCACGGTCTCGCAGTCGTCGCGCTCCGTTCGGCGGTTTCGCCGAAGCGGATGATGACGGGGCCGATCAGACCGGAGGGCAAAGGCTTGTCGTCCTTCGTCCAGTGCCGCCACGTGGTGAACGTGCGGCGGCCAGTTGGCGAAGGCTTGCCGTCCTTGACCCACTGCGGGATTTCCTTGATCGAATACTCAAACGAACCACGGCGCGGATGAGCCACCCATTCGCGGTCGGGTTTGCACAACACCTCGTCGCCGATGAGGCGGTTGGGCCAGAGGTTCGTGACGCGGATTTCGAGGTCGAGTACATCTTGCTGTTGTACGCTTGCTGTCTTCACCGCGTCGGTAATATCCACCCTGAACGGCGGCTTCCACAAGACCGGGAACTTCTTCCCATTCACCGTCACCTCCGCGAAGTTCTTCACCTCGCCCAGATCAAGCATGATGCGCTGATTTGGACTTCCAACTTCCAACTTACCACTTCCAACTTCCAACTTAAAACTCTTCCTATACGTCGCCGTGCCAGAGAAGTACTTGATCCCTGCATCGCGGCTTTCGCTCCACGACACGAGCTTCGGGAACACGGCTTGCGCGGGCGCATCCCATCCCTGCGGGAAGGAAACATCCCAAGCGCCCGTCACCTCAATCGCCTCCGCCGGGTTCGCGGAAACCGTACGCTCCACGCCGTCAGAATCGCGTAGCTTCGCCGTGAGCGGTTTCCACGCCAGCACCTTGCCGTCGCACCATTCCCACTCCGGCTCCAGAAGCGCAGGGTTGTCGGGCACCCGGAACCGCGCACCTTCGCCGCGATCCACCTTGTACGTCACGCCGTCGTATTCGTATTCAATGCGCGTGATCTTGTGGAACCGAAAGGCCGGATCGCGGCGGGCGAGACCTACGCCCACATCGACGTTGATTGTGCCGTCCTTGACACGATCCGCAAGAAGTTTCGTCACGTCGATCCGGTGCTTGTCGGTGATGCCGCCGGGCGGAACCTCCATGCCGGGGAAGAGTCCGTACTCCGCCTTCTTGATCACCAGCTTGTGTTTCGGTTTGAGAGCTTCCGCCTTCTTTTCCGCCATCGGGACCACTTCCGCCTTCACGAGATGCGTGCCGATGCTCTTCTCACGGAACACGACGAACGCCGATCCGCTCGGATTGAAGTTGAACGTGACGTAGGTGCGTCCGTTCTCCTCGCGCCACACCTCCGCCGGATGCCTCTCTCCCGTGACGGCGTCCCAGATTTCAGGCGTCCGTCCGGTCACGCGGAACGACGCCTCGAACGTCGAGTCAATCTCGTTGTCCTGCGCCACGAAATACCAATCTTGCGACGGAGCGTCGGTAGGGGCCGACCACCGGGCGGCCCGCATCCCTCCCGGCGCGCTCGGTGATCGCGCCCTACCGGTCCGATGGATCCACGACACATCCTCGGCGTCCGTGAGGAAGTCGGGCTTTACGCCCAATTTCGCCAGGGCATCCGCAACGCTGCATTCCATCACGCCCTTCGCCCACACGGAATCAACAAGGGCACGATATTCTTGCTGTTGTACGCTTGTTGTTTTCCCGCCCCACGACAGTCCCGGCGCGCGGACCGGACGACGCTGCGCGACGACCCTCGCGCCCGCATCGACCAACTCACCGATCCTCTTCAACATCTTCTCGCTCATCGTATCCGTATTGGGCAGCACCAGTAACTCGTATTCCACGCCGCCCGGTACCACGACCTTGCCGTTCTTCACCTTCAGCAGCTCGACCGCCCGCGTCGCGCAGAGGTCGTACTTGACGCCGTTCGCCCTCGGCAGGTTGATCCGCGTCTGCGAGCCGTTAGGTGCCTCCTCGCCGCACCAGCAAAGAATATCCGCGACGAAACGCCCTTCCTGGAGCATCCACTGGCAGCGGCTCTGGTAGCGGAACCAGTCGGACGCCAGGGGCCACCACGTCTGCGTACGCTCCAAATGGATTCCCCATTCCCCCATCGTCATGGCCGGAAGGTACTTGTTGCCCGGCCACGGCTGGCAGGCGTAGCGGTGGTAGACGATGCGGTTCACGCCGGCGGCGAACACGCGGTCGCCCTGCGCCTTGATGGAGAACGGCGTCGTGAGCCAACGTCCGCCGTTCTGTGGAGCCGCGGTGAACGCCTCGGCCCCGGCGTAGCGCCGACCCCACACGTGCGCGAGGCACGCTGCGATTGTGTTGCCCGTGCCGCCGACATGGTGGTCGCCGTACTTCACGCAGCTCCAGAACTCCGTCATCGGCGCGTCGATGGATTGTCCGTACTGGAGGTTGTCCGCATTGCTGTTGCCGTAGGGTTCTAGCGAACTCCTCAAACCGTACTTGTGGCACAGCTCCGTAAAGCGTCCAGCGTAGTTCTCGGCGAAGAGGTCGGCGAGCAGACGGCGGAAGTCCTCGAGGAACCGCTCCGTCTCGTCAACACTTCCGACAATGCGTCCGGCGAAGACGGGCAGGTACGGCCGTATCGAATACCCCATCCGCTTCTCGAACGTCTTGTCGAGGCCCTGCGTCCAGTTCTGGCACCCGACCTCGTAGCTGTCGATGTGCGCGGCGGTGAAGCCAACCGAGTTGTCCGTCGCGGCGGACACGCCGAGGTGGCGGCAGAGAGGTCCGATAAGGCCCTCGAAATGGACGTCCATCGCGGCGGCGGAAAGTTTATCCACCTCCAACCCGCAGCCGCCGTTCGAGGCGGGGTGGTTGCGGCGTCCGTTGCAGGCGTAGCCGATGCGCAGGATCGTCCAGTTCCCGACGGGGACGTCCCACTCCAGCTTGCCGTCCGGCGACATCTTTCCCGTCAGATCGACGATGCGGTCCTTCGCGACCGTCTGCTCTGGCGCGAACTCCTTCGTGTCGCGGCGAAACATCTGTCGGTCGGCGCCGATCTTGCTCTTGAGGTCGGTGAGAGCCGCGCCCTTCGCAGGTGTTGGATATGCGAGCACCGCGATGTCCTCGTAGAAGCCGTTGTCCTTCTTCGTGCGAGGCAGAACGCTGGAGAACCGCTTCGCGCCCGCAACGCGCGTTTCGGTGAACACGACGGTCTTCATCCCGTGCTCCGGCTTGAGCCACGGTCCCCCGGAGCTCGACCATCCGGCGCAGTTCGGGAACGTCACCTCGATTCCGAGGCGCTTCGCCTCCTTGTGGAGATGGTGCATAATGTCGTACCACTCGGGCGAGGCGAACACGACCGGCCCCGCCGGGATGAAGCAGCCCACGTCAAGGACGAGAACGCCGCCGATGCCGACCTTCGCCATCGCCTCGAAGTCGTCAGTGATGCACTCCTTCGACATGTTGCCGTTCATGATCATGTAATAGACGTGCGGCCGCGCCGAACCGGGCGGCGAGGCAAACCCAGCCTCCAGCGTCTCCGCACAGAGGCGTGCGGCAACGCAAATAAGAGACATCAACAGGGCCAAGGACAGAAGCGATGCTTTTAGATTTGTTTTCATGGCGAGTATTATACCACACTTCGCCATGCTTGTACGCACTGAAACTTGTTCGTTTGGAGCCGCGCCGTCTCTGGCCAGCCTGACTGGGAACGCCGCCATCTTGGCGGCGCGGGTAGAAGAATTGGCCGTGTAGAACGTGTAGATGTTTGGTGGGGCGAGGCGTCCCGCCGAGCCGCCCACAACGCCGCACAATGTGGCAAAACCGGTCTGACCAGTTTTGCCACTACTTCGTCATCTCAATCATCTGCGCGACGGGGGTTACGTAAAGATCCATGTGGCCGTCGGCGTTGTTGGCCGTGCAGACCACGTACTGGCCCTGCATCACGAAATGCGGATGCGGATCGGGGTGCATCTTGCTCTGGTTGTCCCGCGGCATGAGCGGCGGACGCGTGGAGTAGAGCCACACGTGCTTCCCTGTCTCGCGGTTCCAAAACCCTACGCGCCACTTGCAGCCGCGCCACCAAGCCTCTGGCGCGTCGTCGCAGACGACGTACTTCTTGTCGGGCGAGACGTTGTTGTGCCGCGCGCCACGGATGCCGCACCACCGCTCCTGCTTACCCGTCGCGAGGTCGTGGTGATAGACATAGTCGCCTGGGCGTCCACACCAGCTGAAGCCCTTCCCGTCGTCGTCCCAGATCTCGTGCGAGGCGAAGTTGCCACATGCGCGGATACCAGCCGGTCTTCTTCCGGTATTCCTGTCCGTCCTTCTCCCAGCACGCCTCCCAGGCGCACATCGCAAGCGTGTCGTCCGCCGGATTGACCTGGCCGTGGTTGCAGCAGAACGGCGTCTCGCCCCACTTGTCAAAATCTCCCGTCGCGAGATCAAGCATCCCCTGCACCCAGCGGCGCTTTCCGGCGGCGTTCACAAGCGACGTGTCGAGGAACGCGCGCTTCCTGTCCTTAGTGAGCGTGAGGTGAGTGTAGTATCGCTCAGCCTTGTATTCGGCGTCGTCAAGTCCCTTCGGAAGTCCGCACAGTTTGACGGCTTTCGACGGTTCGGCGAGGTCGCAGCGGAAGAACCCGCCGAGTTTTGGGCTTCCGAACACGATGTAGTTCTCCTTGCACTCGATGAAGGGGTCTCCCACGAACGGCGTGCGGCTCTCGATGTTCTCGCGGCTGATTTTCTCCGCCCGGGCTACTGGCTTCACCGTGTCGTTGAGGAGGTCGGCGACCATCAGGATCTTCGGACTGCGCTTCGGCTTCTTCTCGTTGCCAACCGTGTAGTTGAAGAGCAGGAAGCGCCCGTCCTCGGTCATCGACTTCGTGATGAAGTAGAGCGACTGGCGGTTGTCGTCCGGCGCACCGTAAACTAGCGCGAACGAGACGACCCCGCTTTCGGGATCGACACGCGTCTCAAAGAGCTTGGACGTGTCGGGCGTCTTGATGCCCTTCACCGCGCCCGCGCCGTCCGCGAGGAGCGTCGAGGCAATCCAGAGCATCGGTGCCTGCGCATGGGGGTCGCCGTTCACTTGGTGCCGCTTGAAGTAGTAGTCGAGGTCGTTGCGCTTGCTCGTGCCCTCGCACGTGCCCGCCACGTTGCCCCACTTGTCCATGCGCGCGCAGAGCGCGTCGTACGCATCCCGCGCGGCGGGGCCGTACTTCACGTCGTCGAGCCAGCCGTGCCGAATGCCCACGAGGTAGGCATACGTGAACATCGCCGTGCAGGAGGACTCGCCCCAGTTGCGCGGATCGTCGGGCATGTCGATGAGCTGGCTCCAGAGCCCGTCCTTGCGCTGGTACTTGAGGAGCGTCTCCATCATCAGCTTGTAGCCGTCCATGATGCGCGCGCGGTGCGGGCTATCCTCCGGAAGCTGGTCGAGGAGAAGCGCCATCCCCGCCGCCATCCAGCCGTCGCCGCGTCCCCATACGTACTTCACGTCCGGCGCGTGGTAGAAGAGCCCCTTCGCCGGGCCGTCCTTCAGCTGGAGCCTCTCGAGGTAGAAGATCATCTCAGCCGCCGCGCGCTCGATGTACTTGCGCTCGCCCGTCGCGCGGTATGCCTGGCTCTGTAGCGCCGTAATCATGTACATGTCGTCAATCCACAGACGCGTCTGCACGGAAAGCCCCTTCGCGTAGTACTCGCGCTGGACATCCGGCGGCGCGCTCTCGCGCTCCTTGAAGCTCGCCTCGCACGGCTCGCACCACTGCGTATCGGCATACTTCAGCCCCATATCAAGATATACCTTATCCCCCTTGTTGTCATCCGCTTGTTGTCCTTCCGCGTCGCGCCGCCCACACTTGTTGTCGTACGCTTGTTGTCCCCCCGCCATGTATATCTCCAGCGGCAGCGAACCGAAAATCGCGTCGTCGACGTGGCGAGGCCTCGAACAAACCTTGTGCTTCTCGCCACCCGGCAGGAAGTCGTCGAAAAGTCGCACCAGCCTGCCCACGCGGTACTCGTCGCCCGTCAGCCGCGCGCATTCAATCGCATTCATCCAGAGCGACACCACTGAATACTGCACGATGCGGTTCCAGCCATAGCCCTTGTTGCCGTAATACCCGGCCGGCTTGTAGTTCTCGGGGCGCGTCGTGAGGAACTGGTCCGTCACGCGCCGCGAAATCGTCGCGGGATCCGTGCCTGCCGGAAGGTCCGTGAACCACTTTGAAAGCGCACCATCGGCGCACACCGTAGCCGCCGCGCAAAACATCGCCGCAGCAAGAATCGTTTTACTAGCCATCTTTAGTTCCTTTCGCCGCACATTATACCACAACACCGCACCACGTTCCAGCAGGAACCACTCGCGCAGAATTATGCTATACTATGGGCATGGCACGTTCACCTTGGAGTATTTTTCCGCGCCCACGCGCGCGTCCGCGCCGCCTCACATGGCGGAGCGTGATCGTTTCTTTATTCACCTTGCTTGGCCGCTTTTTCGGCGACCTCGCCACGGGACGTTCGTCCCGTTCCGGAAAAACAATTTCAGCAAAGGGCAGACGCAGATGAAAGCAGAACTCGAATCAATCTGCAGACTCGTCCGCGACTGCGGAATGTCCATCAAGGACATCGACCGTGGGCACCTCCACGTCGATGCCAAGAGCAGCCGCACCGACCTCGTCACGCAATATGACAAGGAGGTGCAGGAACGTCTGCGCAAGGGCCTCCTGGAAATCATGCCCGACGCGCATTTCGTCGGGGAGGAGGGCACGACGCAGACGTTCGCCCCCGCTGGGAAGTTCTTCATCGTGGACCCCATCGACGGCACGACGAACTTCGTCAAGGATTATCACTTCAGTTGCATCTCCGTCGCCCTCGTCATCGACAACGCCGCCGAACTCGGCGTCATCTACAATCCCTACGCGGACGAGATGTTCTGGGCGCAGCGGGGACATGGCGCATTCTGCAACGGGAAGCGTCTGCACGTTTCAAACGAGCCGCTTGAAAACGGCATCGTGGTGTTCGGGACCGCCCCTTACCACGAGGAGCTCAGCGAGAAGACGTTCCAGCTCGCCTACGGCTATTTCAAGAAGGCCCTCGACATCCGGCGCAGCGGCTCGGCGGCACTTGACCTATGCACAATCGCCGCCGGACGCGCGGAGCTGTTCTTCGAGCTGTTCCTCTCGCCGTGGGACTTCGCGGCGGGTGCGCTGATGGTCACGGAGGCCGGAGGACTCGTCACCGACTGCGACGGCCGTCCCCTTGCCTATGACCGCCCATGCTCGGTCCTGGCACGCAACCGATTGTCCGATCCAATCACCGCCCGACCTGCATCCATTTAGCCGTGTCGGTCTCGCGCCCGTCGGCCTTCGCTTCAAGAACTGCCTTGACCAGCTCCTCGTCGGCGAGATAGCGCCTTACGGAGACGGGAAGCGGCGCGGAACCTGCTGCCGTCACCTCGAACGAGAACGACTTCGGTGCTACGGGCTGTGGCAAAAGCCTGATGCGGCGACGTCCAACGGAGCTGCCGGACACCAACGCCTTCCCGTCGGCGACAAGCCTCCATCCGTCGATTTGCTCGCCATTCGCGAGATTCTCGGAGAGGACTACGACGTTGAACGGCTCGCCGTCACTTACGACTTCACGGGCGAACAGCGCCTTGCGCATAGCGTCAAACCCGGCGAGCGCACGGGCGTCTGCCGCGTCGAGAAGCCCGTCCGTGTTCGGCGCAAGACCAATGTTCATCGTACCGCCGTTGCCGACGGACGAAAGGTATAGCTTGGTGAGGTACGCGGCGTTCTTCGTGGTCCCGTTCTCCTTCTTGTGCCAGAACCAGCCCCTGCGGAGCGGGAAATCCGCCTCGCATACGCGAAAGAACGCACCGCTGGGCGAGCCGCAGTTGATCTGGGTTCGGTAGTTGGGATTACCGTACTTGCCGCCCGCAAACCCGCCTACCGTCTCGATGGTAGCACGCGAATCCGCCGAGAGGATTCCGCGCTCGTTGCCGGGCCAACGGAAATCGGAGGCGTCGTTCTCGCCAGCGAAGATAGTGGCCATTGGCTGTAGCTCCCGCACGAAGCGGAACACCTCGGGGAACCGGTAGTAGCCATCGGCGGACCCTATCTTCCGCCGTTCCTTCGCGCCGCCGTAGTAGCCGTCGCCGCCATTCGCACCATCGAACCACATCTCGAACACCTCGCCGTAGGCTCCACCAAGCAGCTCCTTGATCTGGGCGTGGTATAGCTCCGTGTACCTCTCGGTCCCGTAGTACGCGCTGTTGCGGTCCCACGGCGACACATACACGCCGAACTTCAACCCCGTGCTCCGGCAAGCCTGCTCCATCTCCTTCACATAGTCCCGTCCCGTTCCCCGTTCCCCATTCCCCGTTCCCCTCCAAAACGGAGTTTTGGTGATATTGTAATCCGTCGTCTTCGTCGGCCACAGGCAGAATCCGTCGTGGTGCTTGCAGACGATTACGAGCCCCCCGAGGCCGCCAGCCTTCGCGGCAGACGCTATCTGCCCTGCGTCGAACTTCACCGGATTGAGAAGCCCGGGATCTGCGTCACCAAATCCCCATTCCTTATCGGTGAAGGTATTGAGGCCCCAGTGGACTATGCCGATTATATCCGGTCCATTCTTCAGGCGTTCCGCAAGGGCCGGTCTCGGAACGGGTCGGACGACCTTCGCCGTCTCCACCGCTGCCACCGTCGCAGCAGCCGCCATACAGTACGCCATTGCGGCAAGTGCCGCTACCCATCTACATTTCGTTGACATCTTTAGTTCCTTTCGTCGCACATTATACCAACACCAATCACTGCCTTGATGAACTTACCAATGGTGGAGGGCACTTGGATTGTCGCGGTTTGTCCGTCGCCAGAGAAGGTCGTGCCCTGAACGGTCCTCTCGACGAGGTTCGTCACGGTATCGCCCGCCGCGACATAAATGACGCCGTTGGCGTGCGAAAGGTCAACGCCGTTGCCGCCCGCCTCTGCCGCAACACGTATCCGCGCGCCGCCTTCCACAACCTCGACATCGACGATCTTTAGCTCCACCGGCGTCGCGGTCTGCGCGACGTTCAGGAGAAACGCCGCCTCGTGCTCGCCGGTGGTGTCGGGACCGTATGTCGCCGCCCAGGCGTTGTATTTAGCCTTCATCTGGTCGTCCGCCCCTTCCAGATACGTCGGCACCGCCACGAGCTCGGGGCCGGCGATGAAATTTTCGTCGCTGTAGGAGAAGGAAATGGTGCCATGCACCTTGTCGTAAAGTCCGGCGCGATGACCCTTCTTGCAGGGCAGATAGTGGCGGATGAGGTCGAGCTCGCCGCTCTCGAGGTTGTTCTTCCAGATCTTCAGCTCATACAGCTTGCCCTGGCTGTGCCACTTGGGAATTCCACTTACGTTACAGGCAAACACGAAGAGGTTGAGATTGAGATTGACGACACCGTTCGTCTTGAACGTCTCCAGGTCTTCTTCGCTGAACGTCTTCACCCCGTTCTGGACAAGTTCGAGCGAATTTGTGTCGGTCATGTCGGTGATGATTTCGCATCGCTCGCCGCCGACGAAGTCGACGGCCCCGCTCGGATTGCCGCGCTGCTTGCCGTAGCCGAAGAACGGCTTCTTTTTGTATATGTGGCACATGAGGAAACGCGTGCGCTTGTTCGAGACGCTGTTGTCGATTGTGGCGTCGAGGAACGACCAGTCTTTACCGCTTATGTCCCCGCTTGCCCACGCGAAGTCGATCTGCGCCTTGAGTCCGGTCTCGGCGTTTACGTCCGTGTCGATATACTGCGAGCCCGTCGCCTCAATGTATTCGAGGAACGCATCCGGCTCCTCCGTGACGGTCTCGCCCTTCGCGCAGATGCTGGCGCACAGCAGGACCACCGCGACGGCCATGCGCACTGCGCCGTCGTGAGCCCCGAGCTTGAACAAGCCCGAACCGAAATGTCGGTATTTTGTTGCCATATTTTTCCTTGCGCCGCATATTATACCAAATTCCGGCCGCCCCAGCGAACACAAACCCCCGCGCCGTGGGGCGCGAGGGTTGTGCCAATTCGAACAAGGTTCACATCAGGTCCATTACCAGCGGCGATAGTGATACCGATGGTGGTAGTGGCGCGGATAGACGGCCGGAGCCGGATAGACCACTGGCTGGGGCGCAACGACGACAGGTTGGGGCGCGACGACTGTAGGAGCAGGAGCCACGACCGTCGGCTGGGCGACGACTGTAGGGGCAGGTGCCACGACCGTCGGCTGGGGGACCACGACGGGATCGGGGGCGACGATGTCATGCGCGAGTGCGACGGTCGCCGCCGTCAGGCCAACGATACCCGCCGCGAGGCCAAGCCCGCTGTGATGGTGGTGGTGATAGTGGTGTCCCCGCGCGAAAACGCACGTCGCGGTTGTCAGCGCAAGAGCCATAACTAAGAGTTTCTTCGTGTTCATGATTTGCCTCATCTTTCTTTTTCCGCCGAGCACCATCGCCCGACATGAATGCTAGGCAATCAACCCTCCACCATCTGACACGCGCTCTAAAAAAATTGTAACACCCCTTCACGCGCTACATGGTGGGGCGAGCCGTCCTCGGCGATCCGCCACCTGGTAGGGCGCGATCACGGCGGTGTTGACGACGAGCCGCAGCGTCTTCCACGGCTCAACGTCCTTCTCCCACGGACGGCGATAGCGGAACTCCACGCGCACCGGCGTGCGGACGAGACTCGTCACGGTGACGTCGAGTAGGCCGGGCGCGCCGCATGTCGCACCCTTGTCGCCGCCACGGTGCTTGAACACGACCGTACACTCGTTCGTGTTTGACGCCACCTCCCACTTGAAGCCCGTCGATGCATTCTCCTCCAGCGAGAAGCGCACGGGCTCGCCCATGCGCCGTTCGGCCACGAGCTCTGTCGGCACGGTGCCAAGCCTGAACGTCGTCCCGTCCTTGACCTCAGCCATGGCGTCCACTCCCGCAAACGCCACCAACGCAGCCACCACAACTTGAATGCTGCCGATTCTTGCCATAGACAATTCCTCCATTAGGTTCCATCGATTTTTCCGCTCGCCGCATATTATATCAAACCGCCACTCCCCGCGCCATAGGCGGAACTCCACACGCGCCAGTTGAATCGAAGCGTCAGGAGAATATCTTGTCTAGTCCGTCGCGGACGAAGATGGACGTGCAGAGGAACTCGTTCGCATCATTCGCGATCCGTCCGCCAAGCTTCTTGACGGCCCCGTTCTGCTTCTTGACGGAGATGTCGCCCGTCCGGAGCGTCTCGACGGGCTCGTCTAGCCAGCCTTCCTTCTCGATGACCCT
>CACZDG010000107.1 GCA_902779865.1 uncultured bacterium | reverse complement strand
ACGATCTGGGAAACACGTCACTACAATAGAAAGTCGCCCAAACCACTCGGTCATCACGTTCCGATTCAGAAACCTCCATCTTGCATCTTTGCTCAATATCACCCAAAAAACTGCGACCTCCCTTGACAATCTTGCACCACGAGTCTCGGAATGGAGAACAACCGTTATAATCGTACAGTTTCAACTTTGGAAGGACATCGAGCCCAGATAAATACAGTAAACTATCAACGTGAACGTGACGAGTCATTGACACAAAAACCATCGCTATAACTTGCGGTTCTACTTCAGACTGAACGACCACCACCGGACATTTTACTGCCACCGGACGCGCAACAGAAAGAGTACGGCCACACCCCCCCGCCATAAGCGCAAGAGACAAGACGAGAATTGTCTTTATCAGTTTCTTCATCCTTCATCTACTCCTTTCGCTTGCCGCCGCAGGGCGTGTTCCGCCCGCTGACGTGTCCGAAGTGCCGTCGCGCCTTAGACCTACTTCATGCATGTCACAACCCCTTGACGAAGTCTCGAACCGTAGATTCAATCTTGCCCTTTACACCTTTCCATGTGACAGGCTCAAGCATCTCCGGCATTGGGTCGTCCTCAGCATCGTCGAAATACGTCAACCCGCGTAGCGCAAAAGCAAACTCCGAAACAGAGAACTTTCGCTGATAAAGCGAGAACATTCTACCAAGCGAAAATATGTCAAGCAGGAACGAAATGTCTATGAAATCCTTCTTTCGTCCCCTGTTCGCCGCAGCGGACAATTTCATTGCCGCGATATCCTCAAGCCCGGCGAGCACAATCCCATCCTCTTGTACAGACGGCTGCAACCACGGATAGGGATAGTTCACGAAATCGACCTTCACACCGTCCACCTTAAGCGTCTGCACAGCCCCATTCTCCGCCCCGTCGGTCACATGCCCTTCCCGCAGAAGTTCTGCTCGGAAAGACGTCTGTTCTCCAAAACTTCCGAACAGGTCCAGGTCAACCGACTTGCGATGCCCAAGATGCAGGGCAAGCGCTGTGCCGCCGACAAGCCGCATGTCTGCGGCATGGCGCATCGCCTGAATCCGTTTCAAAAGATCCAGGGTGCTTGCGAGGACTGCTTCGAAGTGTAGCATCGGAAGTTCTCCCTTGGTTCGTTTGCGACACAGGCAATTAAGGAAAGCGCCTTCGGTTCAAGCGCACGTAGCGATTTCGCCGTCGCCACGACATTCGGCATCCCGTACATATGGATGATCCTGCCGATGTCGGCTACGGTGCCGCGCTCCAGGACTCGCTGTACGACATAGCGCCTGTTCCTCGCAAGGTCCAGGTCGTCGGGATCCGCATCCCAAAACAGATTCTCTGAAAAATCGTCTTTGCTCATGTCGCCGCATATTATACCATAAAGTGTCGCACAATCGCAATGACTTCTTATTACTCTCCAGCTTTGTCATTTTCAGACAACGGGATTCGGCAACGGATAGGTAAAGGTGAAAACGCGACGAATGGATTTCACCTTCACCTTTGCTACGAACGACAAATTACACCCGTCATTTGTGCTTCCCGGCACCGTAAAGCCAAAACTTCCAGCCCCGGGAACCATTGACTGTACATGATGGCAACAACTCTGCGATGAGACAGTTGTCAAGCGGCGATGCTTGCCCGAGCCCTTCATCCTCGTGCGCGCAAGAGCAATCTCAAGTGATTCAATCTCCTCTGGATTTTCAAGCGACCAATCGACCTGCGCCGGGGAACCTTGTTTCCACATCGCGCACGACAGCGTCAGCACGAGGCGCGGCGCGCGCAGCTCGCGGACAATCTCGAATATAAAACAGCCGATAAGGAATATCCCCACCAATGGGAATATCGCAAAGGCAAGCAAGACCGGTTCCTGTCGCAGAACCTGTTCTTCACCGACAAAGCCCAACACGAATGACCACGAAAACACATTCCATACGACGGTAAACAATCCCGGGATCACCCAATTGGCATGCGAACGCTTCAGGATCCGCCTCTCAAAAGAAAGCGGCGCGCCATTGCTCCCGCGCAAAAACGAGAGAGTCATCCAGAGCCCGGCGACGATTATCGCGAAACCGACCACGCCGAACAGTCCCATAAAGGCCATCGCCCCGATGTCGCCAAGCCCGCTTGATTTCTCAAGGACGCTCTTGCGCGGATCGTCCGGAGAAACGTACGCCGTGACCGCATCGCCCTTCTTGTATTTGTTCGCCAAATGTCGATGGTGGTCGTAGTTGTTGGACGAAACCTGCGAGATCGCCAGACGGTCGCCTTCGTACTTCTTTCCGTCAACGGCATATTCGTATCCAACGCGCACGCTATACACCGTGTGCGGATGGCGTCCGCCCGACCTGAACGAATACATGCCCGAATAGAGGACTTTTGCAGGAACGGGCACATACGCCTTTGCCTCGGACCGTTCGCGCACATGTTGCACGAGGCCTATCGAACCGACAGTCATGAACGGACATCCAAACAAGACAAGCCCAATGGGGATAAGCAGTTTCTTCACGCGCGGCGTCTTTACAAGCCGCCGGACGGACGGGAACGCAGACGCGATCATGAATACGCCAGCTAAAAGAAACAGCGCTAAGATCATCCCAGCGACGATTGGTCCGGTGTTGCCAGACAATACATCCGGGTCTTCCACCGGATTCTCCACGGCGAGAACCGCGTCAAAAGAATTCTCCGGGTTGACTCGACATTCGTGTTCCGTTCCGGGGGCATACTTCTCAAGAAGCGGCAGACGGCTTGCGAGGCGGTTGAACTCAAATTCGCCTCGACCTGGCTTACGTAGGGAATTTGACTTGCAGGTTCTTCCATTGTGTTCGTAGGCGAACTCAGCTGTGAAGATGAATCGATTGACCTTCTCCATCTTGACGGACGACTTGACGATGCGGCATGGAACCGTCTCATAGCCCTTGAGCGACGGCATAAACAATGCATCGGACATGAACCACACAAAGACGGATACGAACGCCACAATGGCGCATCCAAACACCATCCTCCCGAAAATAAAACCCTTTTCCTGCTTCATCATCATTTTCCTTCCTTTACGTTCTTTGCGTCCTTTGATGCTAAACCTCATTGGAACTGGTCATTGGCCATTGGCAACACTTTCACATTGGCAACATTACAACACAACCTTTTTCGCCCTTTCGAAGTCGCCAGGAGCGACGAGTACGCACATTCGCGTTCCGAGGCCGCCGTTTCCGTAGTGGTGATAGGCTCGGTCTTCGCTGAGAATATCGAGCCGACACCGTATGTGCGCATCCTCAAGCGCCTGCGCAGCCGCCTTTGCCTCATGCACCGCTACGTTGTCCATGAGGACCGCCCATCCGTCGTGAGTCTCCACGACAACATTCTCGGAACCCGTCTCCCGCCAGTCGATTCCGCCGTCGTCATCGCCAAGCTCCTCCAACTTCTTTTGCGGCTTGGACTTTGTGAAGCTGTAGAATTCAAGTCCGATGAGCAGCAGAAAGACTACCGCAGCCACAGCACTACTTGCACTCCACGGCAACTTACCGCTGCTCACGTAGATCACAGCTGCAATGACAACAAGCACAGCGACAAAGAGAGAAAACTTCTTGAAAAAGGAACGCCCGCCAGAACCGCCCGCGCCGCCAAAGCCCTCCACAACGTCCCATTCAAAGCGATGCTTCCACGTCTCTATTCCGTCAAGGTAGTCGAGGAGCGCGTTCTCTGCCTCAAGTCTCAGAACCGGACGCTTGCAGTGATACAGCGGCTTGTCCGCGCCATCGCGATATTCAAGGTCGATGCCATCGGGATGGTCGTCGAAGGCGATCTGCATGAACGCCTCCTCGTCATCATCGTGCATGAGAATCAGCCAGTTGCCGCGTCTCGCGTCATCCGCCATCAATTCGCGGACGAGCTCCGCGCTCGCCTCGGTCTCCTTGACGTTCTCTGTTTCAACCTTCATTGGTCTCCCTTTCTGCCGTCTTTCAACGACGTATTCTCGCAGATAATTTTTCGTACAAGGTTGGTGTCCCCAAGCGAGCCAATCGTAAAATATGCACGATGCAAACGAGTTTCCTTTTGATGTTGAGAATGGAGAATCAGATCGTACCTGTTGTTGCCTCTGTAGTCTTTCCATCGCCGTGTCGTCAGATACGCACCTTCTTCGATCTCAAACCGCCTCATCAGCCCCAAACGCCAGATCCCAATAAAAGTCGTCCCAAATCGTCTGCCGATTCTGATTTCCCTACGTCCAAACAAGTGAAGCAGCACCACGCAAACCATTGCCGACAAAAACACTTCATATATCAACAGGAATACAAGGCGAATCGCAAAGACAGTTATGACAACATGCCCACGCATGTTGTAAAGTTCACATGGTGCGTACACCCCTGCATAAATTCCAGGCACAAGGAAAATCACCATCATCCAAAACAGAAATCGACTCGGCACTCTCGTGTCCATCCGCAAGACGAACACACTTTCCCCGCCCTCCACCTCGCGCGATATATGTATGTCGTCACTCTTCATTTGCAAAATTCCTTTTCTTTGTGTCCTTTGCAAGGCCAATCACTTGGTTGATATGGAGTGGACGTAGATGTCCGTCGGGTGCTCCCCGCCGAAGACGGTGTGCGCGACGTTGCACAGCCATGCGAGGTGGAATCCGTCCTGTCCCGCCGCCTTGCCCCTGTAGGTCGCGCCGTACCTGTCGTGCTCCACGAGATGGAGATGGAGCTTCCATTCGGCCGGATTCGCTATGTCCGACGAGATGACGGCATTGACTTCGTCGCTTCCGCCCGAAATCTCGTCCAGTAGCGTGTCCGCCCCAGCGACCATCTGGTTTTCCTCACGCGTGTGCTGCGGCACGTCCGCAAACCATTCCGCGCCGACGCGGTAGAACCGCAGGCTGCGCATCTCGGTGGACGTATCAACGCCCTGCGTGCGGGTGCGCAGGAAGAAACACAGCACAATCGCCAGAACGACCAGCGTTCCCGCGACAGACCAAAAGCCAATTCTTACGGCCGGACCAATGACGTTTTTCATGCGCAACATTTTACCACATAATCTCCGCATTGTGCAACAGCCGACGACCGACGGCAGGACTTTCGCGATTCTAAACCGTTGAACCGCTTCGCCGAAAGCAGTTGCATTTCGAGGCCGGAGGCCGACCTTCCCGCCGTCACCGCGTCAACCGCATAATCGTCTGTTCCAAGCCTTCGCATCATTTCTCCTGCGGGCAATCCTTGCTCCACGGAAGTCACGTTGTCATCCATATCGCAGTCGGGCCGTCTTCACCGCCGATAATGCCGATGGATTCCACACTCTTCTTTTCGCCATCACATCCCGACAGCGCGACCATCGCCGCGCATCCAGGCGCCATCATCATTTTCCTCATCCTTCATCTACTCCTTTCGCTTGCCGCCGCAGGACGCGTTCCGCACATCGCTTGGTCGCGCCGTTGTCGAATCATTCTGTAATCTTGGAATCGTCAGTGTCAAGCCGTGCCTTACGTTATTTGGATCTGGCAGTCGTTCCTTGTTCGCGGAATGTATCGCCGGCCATTTGGAAGCGTCGCCGTAAAAAAGCCTCGCAACCCCGGAAAGCGTTCCTCCATCCGGCTCGTCGCCCACGCGATATGAACATGGCAGAGGACGACTCCTGTACCAAGTGCGCACAGAACCAGACACTTTTCCTGACAACTTTAAGAAGATATCCGACAACTCTCGCCAAATCTCTTGAGGCGGACATACAAGACTGTCCCAGCACGGACGTGCCGAGCAGATAATGAAGCCAGAGGTGAGCCCATCATTGATTAGCACCTTGATGGTCACCGTATCGCCATTTCGCAGGACACAATCCAATTCGCGAAAGCGAAAGGAATAGTTTTCCCCATAAGAACGTCTCCAACCACTATCACCCCGCGCCGTTGCGAGCAGCTGCAAGACCTTGTCGCCAACGCTCTTTTCCACCTTATGCAGACAGACGCAGCTACCACGATAGACATCATTTGTGCGAACACTTCTAAAGGAAAAATCCTTTCCCTCCCAGAATCTATACTCCCTTACGTCATCCATGGACGGAATCGACTCCCGGAAAAAGTCCAGACTTTGACACATGTACCTATAATTCAACTTGTCGCGCAGCACATTCACCCGCTCAACAAGCGCCATCCCATACGGATCGCCCTTGAAGATTTCCTCGGACTTCACCAGAATGCCTTCAATGTAAGGAGAAATCCCAATCTCGACGCCTTCGTCTTCAACACGCCTTAACTCCCCGAGGAGCCCAAGCCGTTTCAAAGTCCACCCTGCGATTTCCCATGAAGCCACGGGCCCAATGTGCGTAGGCGGATATTGGCATCGGCTAAAGTCTCTAAACCTGTATTCGTAGTCGCGCAGAATCAAAACCGAATACGCGGCCAGAAGCACTTCCGGATTCTGCGACGCCAGAATACGGCATGCGGATTGAACATCGTCAGGAATCGGTCCAATCTGCATCGGAATGGCCAGTTCCTCGACCCGCACGAAAGCGGCCGGACTACGGCACCAACGCCTAACAATATCCGCCGCATTCGTCACATTCAACGTTTTAACAACCTGCACGTCTTTGCGAGCCGAAGGCCCACCCGCCATCAACCCAAGCGTCACCAGTTCGAGGGATAAGCCGAGAATTGCCTTTGTCAGTTTCTTCATGGTTCATCTACTCCTTTCGTATGCCACCGCAGGGCACGATCCGACCTTCACTCAATGTGACGTCACGCTTATTGATGCCCAACGTTCAAGGCGGTAACACCCAACGTATTTGTTGTAGAGAAATATCGTATCAGGGTATTTAGGGGAAAGTACCGCCTGCCACCCACCTCTATCTTTTACCTCATCGCTTTGCCATACGCATCTAAAAGACTGGTCGAAAACGTACACCACAGACCAGTTATGGTATGTTCTCGGTGCCTTGACGACAACCAGCCGTTCGTCAACGCCACTCCCAAACGAGGCAGCGCAAGGCATAATACATCCGTGTCCGGCACGATGGCGACCAAGAATGGCCGTAGTCTTGTTGATCGAATCGGCAATCTGTATGTAATCCCTCTCTTTATGGTAGGCGACCGAAACACATACCATGTTAGTGCCGAAACGGATTGGCGATGACTCGCTGCTGATTGTTGTGCCGTCACGCAGTTCGTATTTCCTCGCCAACCATTCCTCGTGAGAAGAAATATTGTCGTTCCAGACACGTCCATCCTTGCTAGCACCCTCTTCGACAAGCCGCGCGATCTCGGCAGTCGTTACCGCATTGCATGGTACAAGCGAATAATGTTCCCGTTCTTCGTAGCTGTAACTCTCGCCACCCGCCATGGATAGACCGTCGTCCAGCGCCGCGCTTACGAGGGATATGACGATATGGCTCACGCACCCAGCCGCGAGCGCGAGGGATGAGACGAGTATGATTCGTGCAAAGGTTTTCATGGATTGCTCCTTTCAGCAAATCAATACTTTCCGAATATCAAGAACAGCACAACGGCCACCGCAATTGCTATCTGTATGAGACAGCCGATGTTGAACCATTTCTCCGCTTTTGCCAGATACCGCCGTGCCGCGTCAAAATCGCCGCGTTCAAGGGCGGCACGGGCAGACTGGCGGTCAAGCATCGAAAACAAGTTCCCCCGCGTCCAGAAATGATCCGCCGCGCTTAATTCCTCTATTTGCGAATGCAGTTTTTGCCGCTCCAGCTCCCGTTCAAGCCGTCTGCACCGTTCCTCGGTTGATTCTTCCACCGCAACGACTTTCGCTCCGCAATGCGGGCACGCAAAGCGTTCTTCGCCATTGTCGAACACCTCATTCCCGCATGTCTCGCATCTCATTTCGTCGTTCCTTTCTTTATGTCCTTTGTGCTCTTTGCGGCTAATCCCATCACGCCAGGAAAGTCATGACGAGGTTGACCATCATTTCCTTTTCCTGCGGCTTGGATTCGGCGATCATGTTGAATGTGGAAATGTGGAAGTGTTGCCAATTCCAATGTTGCCAATTCCAATTTCAGCCTCCAATCTTTTTCTTTGTTGTTATCACGCTGGCGGAGAGAATGCGCGACAGTTCCTTGGACTCGCTCAGCAAGTCCGCAAGCTTCGCCTTTTCCACATAGCCCGACTCGCCAATCAACTTTAACCATATCCGCGTTTCAGACAACTCCTTCATTGACACCTTAAGCTTATGCACGAAATCCTTGCCGGACTCCGCCTCGCAAGCCTCGGCGTAGTTTGCCGCAACGCTCGTTGAAGATCGGAACAGCTGATCGGCAAAACTCGCGCTGCCGACATTCTTTACTGGTAATACAGCACAAACCTTGACGCACCTCGCCGCAAACGCAACGATTCTGTCTTCAAGTTCCATGATCGCTTCTCCTCTCATTGGCAATTGGAATTGGTACTGGCAACACTTTCACATTGGCAACATTTCATCAGGCCGCCTGACCGAGCTGCTTCAGACGCTCGCGGTTGAGCGCATAGCCGCGTACGATATACTCTTTCAGCACCCCCGTCGCCCAGCGGCGAAATTCCACACCACGCTGCGACTTCACGCGATACCCAACGGAAATGATGACATCGAGGTTATAAGCCTCCGTCCAATACGTCTGGTCGGCATCCTTACCCATATGTGCAAATTTTGCACACATGGTCTCGGAGTCTATTTCTCCATCCGCAATCGCATTACGGATATGGCGGCCAATGACAGTCCTGTCCTTATTGAACAGCTGCGCCATCTGCGCCTGTGTAAGCCACACGGTTTCAGCTTTTACCTGCACCGGCATTGCGAAGCTTCCGTCCTTCGCCTCGAAAAGCACAATTTCGTTTTTCATCTCTGTTCGCTCCTTTCAGTTACACAGGAATCTCCAAGACCTGCCATTTCGCGTCGCAAGAGCCGATAGCAGGCAACGTGTTTGTTGTAGAGAAACACGGAATCGGGATGCGATGGCGACACGACGGCCCGCCATCCACTGCGACCCTCGATCTCCTCGCTCTCCCACACGCACTTGAAGCTTTGGTCAAAGACATAGACCTGCGACCCGTTGTGGTATGTGCGCGGCGCCTTCACGACCACCAGACGCTCGTCCTCTCCGCTCCCAAACGACACCGCACACGGCATGATCCACCCGTGGCCAGCGCTGTGGCGTCCAAATATGGCCGTTGCCTTGAACACCGAATCGGCAATCTGTATGCAGTCCTTCCCATTATGGCTGGCAACCGCCACGCAGACCGTATTCGTGCCGAAACGAATAGGCGACGATTCACTGGCTATCGTCGTTCCGTCACGCAGCTTGTACCGCCGCCGTTCCCGCTCCTCATACGGAACATTGTCGTTCCAAACGCGCCCGTCCCGGCTCGCGCCCTCTTCGACAAGCCGCGCAATCTCGGCGGTCGTCGCGGCGTCGCACGGCTCAAGTGCCCAGTGTTCGATGTCTATTCTGCTCACACACCCCGCCGCGAGCGCCAGGGATGAGACGAGGATCATTCGTGCAAATGGTTTCATGGGTTGCTCCTTTCGGTGGTTGAGTTGTCGGTTAATTGTTTCTGCTCTACGGTGATTTTGCCACCGGAGAATGCGATGCGGTAGTGTCCTGTGGCGACGAAGAACAGCATGGTGAAAAGTACCGCAAGAAATGCGCTGAGGATGAGCCGAAGCGTGTAGCGCGTGACAAACGACCAATGTTTGCGCACTGAGTCAACCAAGACTCCGCGAATGCCATGCGGTGCGTCGTAGCGCACAAGGCACAGGTTCATCGCGAGGCCGAATATGAAATAGAGCGGTGCGCTGTAGACGATGTTCGGGCCGCGAAACGCCTGCAATGCGTCGAAGCCGCGAAGCCACCAGTAGAGCGAATAGACGCCGTCTATCCCCGCCCACGCGAAAAGCCACGCCAGCGGAAGCCGCTTCCAGTCGAGATAGACTATCGCCCTCACAGTCCACGGCGCAAAGACATACGCCCAAAGCCCCATAATGAAGCAGATCGGATAGTCCCAGTCGGCGGACGGCGTCAGGTGCGACCCGGCGATGAGGATGCCGAGGCCGACGGCAAGCGCGGCAAGTCGCCACGGCCTGACAAGTTCCCGCGACACCAGCGGACAGTCCTTCTCCAGAAACCCAAACTCATAGTTCAGCTTCATCTCGCTTCTCCTTTCGCACAACATTCCGTATTTCCCTGTAGGCAATCACGGCTATGCCAAAAAGCAGAAGAGGAAGTATGGTTCGATGAGGGTACTCCGAGACTTCAACCCGCTCACCTTGATATCCAGGCGAAAAGCATTTTTCCAATTCCTTGGTTATGCGATACTTGCCGAGCTTTATCTCCCCATAAGGAGAATCGCCGACAAGAAGAGTCAATGCCCAAGCAATTTTTCCACCGGACGATCTGCTCACCGGACGCACATTTGTTATGTTTTTTATCGGGCATTCCCATGATGACTTCTTCATCCCCCAATACTGGTTCGTTTCAATATGCAACACGCCGTCACAGACGACATAATCTATCCATTCCACATGCACACCAACAACTGTTGCGACCATGCCAGCCATCACCGCAAGTAAGACTAATATGATTTTCTTCTTCATGCCCCCGCTCCTTTCATTGGTAATTGGAATTGGCACTGGCAACACTTCCACATTGGCAACATTACAACGCCAGCACATAGTGCGTTGAGCGGCCCTGGCCTTCCCGGCGGAGTATGCCTTTGGCGACAAGTGCATTTATCTCGCGCGAGGCGGTGTCCTGCGAGACTTTGCATATGCACGATTCGCATTTCATGTGCCATACATATCCCGATGTTGAATAGCTTCGCGGAGGAGTCGCACGAATGCGTCGATGAGTGCCTCGTCGTCCGAGGCGCAAAGACGTGCCGGCGTTGCGCAACCAACGGGAAACAGCTGGACTTCGGGAATCCTCGTCATGGCCCTCGTGCCTGTCACATCCTTGTGGCCAACACTATGATCGGCGTAGTAATAAGCCGATTCGCCCTTGCGGACGCGCGTCTTTTTGTCAAAGGAGAACTTCCTGCAGACACCTATCTTGCCTGCCCCGTTGAAATAATGGCCGGTCCCCGCGCCGATGACGAACTCCCGCCGCCCGAAGAAATCGTACAGCGTCAGCGTGACGGCCAGGATCGCCGGAATGACGAGAGCGGCGATCAGCCACGGAGAATCCCCCTTCGTCCAGACCAGCCATCCCACCAAGGCAAAGAATGCGATTACGGCGGCAAGGACAATCGCCCCCCGAACATAATGCTTCGGACGATAGGTAATGCGGACAATGCGCCCGTTGTCGTCCCGAAGGACGGTGATTTTGTTCTGTACTTCGATTGCCGAAGCGCCGGACCGCTCGTCGTCAACCCGGATCCGCGTCAAGCTGACGTGTGCCTTCTCCGCGAGCATCTGGCGGATGCGTTCACGCCCACGAGTTCAACCGCCGCGCGGTAACCGCGCAACCGCACTACGCGGCTCCATGTCCACGCATTCACCTGTACACGCGTTTTCATCGAGAGCCCGCCGACGCCACTGGTCCAGACAACGCCGTCCGGCCCCACGCTTAGGATTCCACGGTCAAAAACACCGAAGATCAAGACGCTCAGCCAGAACAATGTCCATAGCGAAAGAACGCTGATGCCACCCAATAGGGATTAGCGCAAGCAAGCTGGCATAAGATCCAAGGCGCACACATGCGAGAACTGTTCCGTATTGCTTCATGTGAAAACCAATATCGGTTATTGCGCTATGGCATTCAATCGATCGGCGAATTGGGCAGGGTAGCGCGTCTTCGCCTCGGCGGAGTTCAAGATTTCTGCGGAAAGCGTCTCGCAAACAGCATCGCTCTGCATCTCAAAGCCGATTGCTGCAAGCCGTCCCGAAAACTTCCCTATTGCAAAGGAAACCGCTTCAAGCTCCGCCGCCAGTTCAGCGAAACTCCACCGAAATTTGGGCCAGTCTTTATTTTGATAGATGTATCGCATGTTTTTCTCCGCATGTTTTGCGGATATTATACCACATAATCTCCGCACGATGCAAGCGCGTTCACAGCACCATTTTCACCATCACGCCTCCAAACGAAAGCAACGCAAGCTCTGCAAAGAACCGTAGGTCTTGTCCCGCCCACGCCGTTTCAAAAATATAGCCAATGATCCCCACGACTCAACCGAAGTCCAATGGCGTAGAATGAGTCCTACCTTTGTCGTCAACTACAAGCTCGACATCACCCTGCTCCGTCGCAGAGTAGAATTCTTCACGTTCCTCGTCGTTCATCTCGCCGACCATCCGCTGTACCTTGGCTACTTCACGCCAGCGGCGTACGACATCCCATACGCCCCATGCAAGTATGCTGCCGAATGGTATCGCAGTTATAATAGTAAGAAGCATGAACTTCCCGCCACCGCCCCCATCAACCCAAAGACAAACGAGAAACACAAGCGGAACGCTCGCAAGGATGATTACGATAAACCCTCCCAATCCTGCAAGTAGTCTATTCAAGATTAGCGATGTCTTCGTCCGTTTCATTTCGACTCTCCTCATTGGAACTGGTCATTGGCATTGGCAACACTTTCACATTGGCAACACTTTCATGCGCACGCATTGATTGCACGTCCTGGGGCAAGAGGGGGACGGCAGGAACACCTCGCAGTCGCCGAATCGGTCGAAAGCGCAGTCGATGGCATCTGCGGCATGGGCGTCCGCGCTCAAGATGAACTTCACGCCGCGCGCGCGCAGCCGGTCGCGGAAGGCGGCGGACGGATAGGCGTCGTCAAGCCAGCCGCGCGAAATCGCGCCAGTGTTGACTTCGGCGATCTTCCCGCTCGCCGACACGGCGTCCGCCGTCCGGTCGAGTTCGGCGAGATACCACGGAGCGGTTTCGTCGAAGTACGGATGGCGCGTGTTGAACTTGCGCACAAGGTCCAGATGCCCGACGACATCGAAGTCGCATGAGAGAAGCATTTCACGCACCTGCGCGAAGTAGGCGTGCAGATACGCCTCGGCATCGCCGCCGAAATGACGGCGAATGCCGTCCTCAAGCGACTCGGGTGATTCGTCCACGCACACGCGCGCGCCGTCGGGGGCGACGACGAAATGGACGGACCCGATGATGTAGTCGGGCGAGATGGCTGCATACGCGCGCCGGTCGGGCGTTGCACCGCCTGGCACGTAGTCCGCCTCAACGCCGCACAATATGCGGATACGTCCCTCGTACTTCTTCGCGAGGGAACGGATCTCCGCCGCATAACGCGGCGCCTTTTCGGGCGTCAGCACCCAAGACGTGTCGTCTTCGGGCAACATGGCGTGTGACGAAAATCCGATGGCGCCGAACCCCTTCTCGATCGCCGCAAGCACCACGGTCTCCGGCGAATCCTTTCCGTCGCACCATGTCGTGTGAGTATGGTAATTGGTCTTCATGTCATTTCATCCCCGATGGGAAATGCCTCATTACACCTTTTTGCGTGCCGATTCACCTCCAGACCGGCACGAAGAGGAAGTCAATCTTTCGGTCTTTTTCGGGGTCGTTCTCGTAGCGGAAAAGCCGCCAAAGAAGCGAAGTCTTCACGTAGCCGTTCGTCTTCGAGTCGTACGTGAAGCCAGGGAACACATCGAGCGCAATGTTGCCGTTCTCCTCTTTCCAGTCCCAGAGCTTCCACAGGACGTTGTGGCTCTGCTTCGACGTGCCCTTCACGGCATCCGTATTCCAGTCGTGTTGATAGACGAGCCACAGGAACGAATGCCAGCCCTCCTCGGTGTCCGACACCCTCGCGCGCGTGGCGAGGTCGAACTTAACGCGCCGTTTCGTCTCGCGACGGAACAGGATCCGATTGCCCATCTTGTGCTTGTACGTCATCTTGTACGTATTGTCCGCGTTATTCTCGTCGTCTCCGTACACCCACCTGTCGTTGTCGGAGACAAGCAGGTGCGTGCGTTTGTCGTGCGACCAGAAATGTTTCTCGCGTGTCGGCAGTTTCTTCGCGTCGAGGTTCGCAAGCTTTTCGTCGAAGTCCGCGCGCTTCTCGTAGTCAAAGAGCGGGAAAAGCCAGCCGCCCTCCTCCATTCCGGACTTGACCCCCGCAATCCCTGCCGCGAAATACGTGTTCGTGTAGGCCCCGCTAACCTGCCTGCCATACGGTATCGTGTAGATTGAGTGCTTTTCGCGCATGTACAGCGGGAACAGCCATTCCGAATCGCGGGACTTCCCAAAGAGCGGAGTCACGAAGGACTCCTTGTCGCGGTAGAAGAGCGGGAAGAGCCAGTCGCTTTCATCCTTCTTGTTGCGTCCGTAGAGCATCGTGAGGAACAGTTCGTCGTCGTTGTAGTAGAACGGCATCGCCCAACTGTAGTCGCCGGACTTACCGAACAGCGGCGTGATGAGCTTGTTCGTATCGTGGTAGTAGAGCGGGAACATCCACGACGCCTCGTATTCGCCGTTCGTGGACGAGTTTGCGCCTGCGAGCCCGCAGAGGATGCGGCTCTTGGTTCGATCGTCGTTCTCATAGCGTGAGTAGGGAATCGAATAGAAATTACCCTTGCTCCACAGGTAGAGCGGGAGGATGCGGTGGTTTGCGAGTTCGCCGTCCTGTCTTTCGTAGCCCGCGAGTCCGCAGAACGCCCAAAGGCCATTACTGCTTGTTCCCGGCCAATAGCCATACAGTGGGAAGAGCATGTCGAGGCTTCCGCGTATGTTTATGTGCCAGTAGAGCGGGAATATGCCGAAGGAGTCAGCGTTGTCCATCCACCAGAACGGCAGAACGCCCTTGAAGTCGTCATTCCACCAGAGCGCAGGAAAGAGGCAGAAGTACGAATCGTCGCCATCGCGCTCGCTCCCCCAGAAGAACGGGAACACGCGATAGTCGTTGTCCCTCGTATCAAACTGGCAGATCGGCCAGAAGAGATTGAACTCGTCATACTCGCCGTAACCGTGCCGCTTGTACTGCGACCAAACGGGGCGAAACGCGAGATGGTCGTCGCCCCACGAAACGACCGGCCAGATGATCGACCCGACCGGCTCGCGCCAGTAGGCGAGCGGCCACAGGTTCACGCGGTCCTCGACCGCGCCCGTGAACTTCACCTCGTCGCCGCTGTACAGCGGAGTCGAGGCAAACTCCTTCATTTGGCAACCACCCGCCGCCAAGAGCGCGACTACGGCAAGCAGTCTGCTGATTGTTGCCAATGTGGAAATGTTGCCAGTTCCAATGTTGCCAGTTTCCAGTTTCTTCATTTTGTTCCTCACTTAAAATGCTTTATTTCGTCACCTTGCGGTACTTTATCGACAATTTTTCGCTTAGGCTCTCATTGGACGAGAGCGGCCCTGGCGATTCACTTAGGCTCGCATTGGACGAGAACGGCCCTGGCGAAAGGTAGATTCCCTTTTCATCCTCTCCGAGATAATAACCGCTTGACTCGCCCGAGAACTTATTCGCATCAGAATTCTTGGCCAAACGGATACGCCAAACCCACTCCGCAGGCGGCTCGTTATGGAGAAAATTGTCCTCACCGACAGCGCCATCCCCATTTCGCTGTATGCTCCAAGAAGAATACGGAGGCTCAAGCTTACTTTTGTCTTTACCCCCGAAATAAGACCTATAACCGAATGTAAATGGAACGTATGCTACGGCAGAACCTGACGCATCAAGAGTAAAGCAATGCCGCTCGGGGTCATTGGCGAATGAGCAATTAAAACCATCCATGAGCCATCTGCGGGACTCCTTGTCCGCAGACCACTTACCGGGAACCAGTTTCTGCAACTCCTCGCGCGAAATGTCTTTCTTTGCTTTCCATCCTCCGGGATTCATCTTTGAGAGCGTAAACTGGAACACGATCTTCCCGTCAGGCTCGGTTTTCGCATTGACCGTATTGAAATGACTGCATTGAAACCAAGATGCATGATTGTCGCAGGAAGCCCAGAAATAGCCATTCACATCGTGCAAACGGTTGATCTTGAACTCGCCGGCGGCGTCTGTCGTCCCAGAGAAAACATTCCCGCCCAGATCAACGTCATCGTGTATCTTGGCGTGTATCTTGGCTCCCGGCACAGGCCGTCCGTCCTCATCGACAATCCGAAGATAGCAGCCATGGTACGGCTGACACAGATCGTAAGGCAGACAAACTATATCGACCACCGGAGAGATCACGCACACGTCCGCCACAAAACCCACTGCCGCAAGGGGCAATCCTGGAATCACGAAAACAATCATCCACTCGTACCCGCTTTTTTGCGCCCCCCATATACCCAATCCGAGAGGTGCCCCGAAGACATTCGCGCACAGCCCCGGCCCCATCCGCGTCGTCTGGAACAGCTCGCCGGTTCGCGGCGCAAACATGCCGGTCTTGCAACCGGAGAACATTGTCGCAAGCGCGAGTGTTGCGACGAGAATTGCCTTTCCCAGTTTCTTCATTGTCCTTTCCCATTCTTTCCATCTTCAAGAATTATGGTCGGAGAGCCGTTATCGGCAGGACATAGACGCCGTCATCGCGCCGATGGGCAATACCCGACTTGCCAACGACGACGGCAAGCGATGAGGGCGGGTTATGCCTGAAGACCGATGCAATCCTCTTCAGATTTGCGGCAGCATCGTCCACATCTCCGGGGTTCAGCTTCACCTCAAACGCACTCCACGCGCCGTCTTCGAACTGGATGACCGCGTCAATCTCCCTACCCTCATAGTCCTGATAGTGGAAAAGCCGCGCATCAATGGATTCCGCGTATATCTGGAGGTCTCTAATAGCGAGCGATTCGAAGAGGAATCCAAAGGTCCGCAAATCTCGGAGCAACATCTTTTCGGACGCGCCCAACAGCGCCGCCGCGATAGAAGGATCGCAGAAATGCCTCTTGTGGGACTGCTTGATCCTCGTCGGCGAACGAAGAAACGTGGAGAACGGCTCGATGTCGTTCGTAAGATAGATTCGCTTGAATGCATCGAGATATCCGGCTACCGTGTTCACGCTGAGGGATGCCGCGTCGAGTTCCTCTATGTCGTCGCGTATGGTGGCCAACACCGCAGTGGTCGATTCGTTGCGTGCGAGCGAACGCAGACACTTGCGTACCTTCGCCTGATCCCGTTCGATGTCGTCCAGCTTCTGCATGTCGATTCTAATGACGTTTTCCACGTATTCACGCGGGATGGCAGCTGCCTGGCGCTGCGACTTGCCCAGAGAGCCCGGCCATCCTCCACAAACGACAAACGCAACAAGTTCCTCGAGCGATGGACTCTTGGTTGTCTGTACGCCGATGTCCCTACCCGCACACACATCGGAAATGGAAACGACTCCTGATGATTCGCCCATCTCGAACAAGCTCATCGGATGCATCGCAAGACTCGCAATCCGCCCCGTACCGGAGTGAACGACACCTTTCGTCAGCGGCGTTGACGAACCTGTGAGAATGTACCGTCCAGATTCCGTAGATTGGTCAACCGAATACCGCACGGCATCCCAAATGGACGCGACCTCCTGCCATTCGTCTATCAGATGTGGCGATTCCCCGACCAACGCCTTGGATACGTCCATCTTGGCAAGTTCACGATTCGCAAAATTATCCGCAGGATCGGCCAACATGAACGCACTCTTCGCGTGCATCGTACTCGTCCACGTCTTACCGCACCATTTGGGCCCTTCGATGCAGACAGCCCCAAAGGTCGAAAGATAGAAATCCACCTTTGAGTCTATCAGTCTTTTCCTATACTTGCTTTTGTCCATTTTTCTCCTTGTTGCCGCATATTATAACATTTTATTGACCAATAGTCAACCCAACTGATTGTTTTTCGGCATTCTAACTGATTGTTTTTCGGTATTTTCACTGATTGTTTTTCGGCACTTTCACTGAGTGTTTTTCGGCACATTAACTGAGTGATTTTCTATCCACAAATCATAAAACAATCAATCCGCAATTCATAAAATCGCCGTCCCTCCGACAACTCGCGTCGTGCCATTAGGTGGGGGTTAGGGTTGTTTCAAGCTAGGTACCTTGCGGAACTTAAGTATACAGCGTGGGGGTACGTAATAGTCTTCGCACTCTGCTGCAAGATAGACGCCTTTGTCGTCTTCCCCAAGATAGTACCGCACATCCTTGCGATGTTTTTCCTTCTCATCCACAACGGACAGGCGCGCACGCCATGTCCATCGCATAAGTATCCAGGCATTCCCAGACACAGGCCTCCATGGAGATGCCTCGTTCCGTTCGACCGTCCATGCGAATGGATCCTGAAAATGGCGCAGTTCATGGCTGTAGAGCGAACTGACACTGCTCTTGTAGTAACGCCCTGGCGCATGACAGACAGCAGTTCCATCGGAACGCAGTTCAATCCAGTGTTCAGCCGGGTTCTCCTGTCCGGTCTTCATGCCTAATTCATCAACGATGAACTTGCATGCGTCTTCATCGGGTCTCCATGTTCCCACGCAAAGCTTCTCGACTTCTTCGCGCGAAAGGTCGGACTTCTGATTCCAATCGCCAACGTTCGACCGCTTCATCGCATACTGCAACACGATACGCTCCCCCGTGGGGATGGCGTTGGTGACTGCCGTCTGCCCACCAGAACACTTCTCGTTCTCAGGAAGCCGAATACTTTCCGACCCAAGCCAAGGTGCATACCCCGAAGCCTTTGCCTCCATCGAACCTTTACACTTGAAGAGCCGCCCGACATAGAATTCTCCAGCCTCGTCCGTCGTGCCGCTCAAATCCGTCGTTGACAAAAGGTGGCCATACCCATCGTTTTCTACGCTTCCGGAAATCTGGGCTCCGGGAATCGGCTTGCCGTCCTCATCGACGATCCGAATGTAAAAACCATGCTGCGGTTGGGACAGGTCGTACGGCAGACAGGCTAAGTCCGTCAATGGCGAAACCACGCCAAGGTCCAAGACGGGCGCGACGATGGCAAACGGCGAAAAGATGATGGCGACCGGCAACCCGATCAAATGTCCTTTTTGCATGGATAACCAACCCAGCGCCGTTGGGAAGACGCAACTTGACGCCACCACGCCCGTTCCCATCTTCGTCGTCTGGAACAGTTCGCCGGAACGAGGCGAAAGCATGCCGTTCTCCTTCATCGACTGGCAACCACCTGACACCAGAAGCGCGACTGCGGCAAGCAGTCTGCCGATTGTTGCCAATGTGGAAGTGTTGCCAGTTCCAATGTTGCCAGTTTCCAGTTTTTTCATTGTTCTTTCCCTTCTTTAGTTTGCCGCCGTAAGGGCGCGATTACAGGCTCTTCAGCAGCGCCGTGCAGCCTTCAAGGATGTCGGCGTAAGTCTCGTCGAAGTTGCCGGTGTACCACGGGTCGGCGATGTCGCGTTCGGATCCGGCGAACGACAGCAGCTTCTTGATCTTCCCCGCATCCTCCGGAAACACAAGCCGCCGAAGATCGGCCATGTTGTAGTCGTCCATCCCGATGAGGAGGTCGTATTCCCGCGCCTTCGCGGCATTCAGCAGCCATGCGCGACGCGGCGCGAACGGGATTCCCTCTGCCAGTAGTTTCCTTTGGGTGCCGTAATGGATGTCGTTGCCGATCTCGTCTGTGTGTAGCGCGGCGGACTCGACCACGATGTCGTCGCGCCCTGCCCTTCTGACGAGTTCCTTCATCACGAACTCCGCCATCGGCGACCGGCAGATGTTCCCGTGGCACAGGAACAAGATCTTGTGTACATGAATTATTTCATCTCGTTTCATGGGAACTCCAATACCGTCTATTCTTTGGGGGTGAATATCAGACCGAGGTTGAGGGCGGTCTTGCGAACGTAGCCGTTCGCGTGGTGGTTGAGCATGATCGGACGGTTGTGCTTGCGGTCGTAGATGACGAGCGACGTGGAGCCACCGCCGTCCATGTTGATCGCGTCCCAGCATCCTTCGCGCAGCAGGAGATCGGCCAGGTCGGCGCACGT
>CACZDG010000106.1 GCA_902779865.1 uncultured bacterium | reverse complement strand
TGCCAGGAGATGCAGAACGTGTGGGCGCTCGAGTTCATCGGCCGCGGCGAGAAGACCGTGATGCAGCCCGCCGCCGGCGTGCCGCTCGCGGAGTCGCCCTGCATCAAGTGCGGCCAGTGCTCCGCGCACTGCCCGGTCGGCGCGATCTACGAGAACGACGAGACCGCCAAGGTCTGGGCCGCGTTGCGCGACCAGGAGAAGACCTGCCTCGTGCAGATCGCCCCGGCCGTGCGCGTCGCGCTCGGCGAGGCGTTCGGACTCAAGCCGGGCGAGCTCACCACCGGCAAGATCTACGCCGCGCTCAGGATGCTCGGCTTCGACAAGGTGTTCGACACGAACTTCTCCGCCGATGTCACGATCATGGAGGAAGGCACGGAGTTCATCAAGCGCTTCACCGAGGGCGGCACGCTGCCGCTTCTCACGAGCTGCTGCCCGGCGTGGACCGACTGGATGGAGAAGTACGCCCCCGACTTCACGGAGAACTTCTCGTCCGCCAAGTCCCCGCAGCAGATGCTCTCCGCGCTCGCCAAGAGCTACTGGGCCGACAAGAACGGCGTCGATCCCAAGAAGATCCACATGACCTCGATCATGCCCTGCACGGCGAAGAAATACGAGATCAGCCGCGACGAGAACATGTCCGCCACCGGCCAGCAGGACACGGACGTGGTGCTCACCACGCGCGAACTCGCCCGCATGATCAAGGCGGCCGGCATCGACTTCAACGACCTCCCCGAGGAGAAGGCCGACGACCTGCTCGGCGCCTATACGGGCGCGGGCACGATCTTCGGCGTGACGGGCGGCGTGATGGAGGCGGCCCTCCGCACGGCGTACTGCCTGATCACCGGCGAGGCGCAGCCCCCGAGCATCGACTTCAAGGAGGTGCGCGGAATGGAGGGCGTGAAGACCGCCACGATCGACATCAAGGGCACGAAGGTGAACATCGCCGTCGCGCACCAGATGGGCAACGTGGAGAAGATCATCAACGAGATCCGCGAAGACCGCAAGAACGGCGTCAAGCCGCGCTACGACTTCATCGAGGTGATGGCGTGCCGCGGCGGCTGCATTGGCGGCGGTGGCCAGCCCTGCCTCGCGACGGACGAGGTCCGCGCGCAGCGCACGGCCGGCATCTACACGGACGACGAGAAATCGACGCTCCGCATGAGCCACCTCAACCCGCAGGTCCAGGCCCTCTACAAGGACTACCTCGACGGCAAGACCGGCGCGCAGGGCGGCGAGAAGGCGCACCACCTCCTCCACACGAAGTACCACAAGCGCGAGGTTTACCGCTTCAAGGCGTAATGCGTCGGCGGAAAGCCGGCAGATCGACATCCGGGAAACGGACGCCCCTGCGGAACGAATCCGCGGATGTCGTCCGCCGGATGTCGAAAATCTTTTAACCAAAGGAGAATCCATCATGTGCGAGTGTTGCGAGAAGAGCGACCTGTCGAAGCTGACGCCGGTGTTCGAGGCGTTCGCCGGGGACGATCACGCCCTCATCTCAATCCTGCAGAAGGCGCAGGAAATCTACGGCTACCTGCCAACTGACGTGTTGTACGCCATCGCCGAGAAGACGGGGAACAGTCCCGCCAAGGTGATGGGCGTCGCCACGTTCTACACGCAGTTCCGCCTCAAGCCCGTCGGCAAGAACCTCATCCTGCTCTGCAAGGGGACGGCCTGCCACGTGAACGGCGCGGACTCCATCGAGAAGGCGCTCGTGGAGGAGCTGGGCGTGGGCGACGGGGAGACGACCGACGACGGTCTCTTCTCCATCAAGACGGTCGCGTGTCTCGGCTGCTGCTCGCTCTCGCCCGTGATGATGATCAACGAGGATACCTACGGTTCCCTCACGCCCGCCAAGGCGAAGGAGATCGTGCGCAAGATTCGGGAGGCATCGAAATGAAGCTCGTATTCGGAGAAGGAAGCTGCGGCATAGCCGCCGGTGCGCGCAAGGTGCGCGCGGCCGTGGAGAAGTTGAACGTTGATGGCGCCGCGGAAATTGGCATCACCGGCTGCATCGGCATGTGCTACCTGGAGCCGATTGTGGACGTCTACGACGGCGGCACGCTCGTAAAGCGCCTCGTGAAGGTGCAGGAGAAGGACGCCGAGCGGATCTACCGCGCGGTTGCGGAGACAGCAAGCGTACAACAACAAGACGGTGCGTCCCTTTCGGAGCTGGCCGACCTGGAGATTTCGGCGGACGACAAGGAGTTCCTTGAAAAGCAGACGCGCATCGCGCTTCGTCACTGCGGCCTCATCGACCCGGAGGACATCGCCGCCTACGAGGCGGTGGATGGCTACAAGGCGATCCGCAAGGTCCTTGCGATGACGCCGGAGCAGGTCATTGAGGAGATCAAGATTTCCGGTCTTGCCGGACGCGGCGGCGCGGGCTTCCCCACGTGGTTCAAGTGGAACGCCGCGCGCAACGCGAAGGGCGACCAGAAGTATCTCATCTGCAACGCCGACGAAGGCGACCCCGGCGCGTTCATGGACCGCGCGGTGATTGAGAGCGACCCGCACTCCCTCATCGAAGGCATGCTGATTGCGGCATACGCGATTGGCGCCTCCAAGGCGTTTGTTTACGTGCGCGCCGAGTACCCGCTTGCGATCGTGCGTCTTGAGAAGGCGCTCGCGGCCGCCAAGAAGGCCGGCCTGCTTGGCGAGAACATCCTCGGCAGCGGCTTCTCCTGCGACATCCGCATCAAGGCGGGAGCGGGCGCGTTCGTGTGCGGCGAGGAGACGGCCCTCATCGAGTCGCTCGAGGGCAACCGCGGCATGCCGCGTCTGAAGCCGCCGTTCCCGGCGGAGAAGGGCTACACGCAGGCCCCGTCGAACATCAACAACGTCGAGACGTTCGCGAACGTCGCGTGGATCATCCTCAATGGCGGCGCGGCGTTCGCCGCGATGGGCACCGAGACGAGCAAGGGCACCAAAGTATTTGCGCTCACCGGCAAGATCAAGCGCGGCGGCCTCGTGGAGATTCCGATGGGCCTCACGCTCCGCGACGTGATCTTCGGCATCGGCGGCGGCATCCGCGACGGTGGTACGTTCAAGGCCGTGCCATGGTGAACATGGCGCGGTTCTTCCTCGACTTCACGGCCAAGGAGAGCTGCGGCAAGTGCGTCCACTGCCGCATCGGCACGAAGCGCATGCACGAGATTCTCACGCGCATCACCGAGGGCAAGGGCAAGGAGGGCGACGTGGAGCTGCTGCAGGACCTCTGCAACGGCATCAAGGCGGGTGCGCTCTGCGGTCTCGGCCAGACGGCCCCGAACCCCGTGCTCACGACGATCCGCTACTTCCGCGACGAGTACGACGCGCACATCCGCGAGGCGCGTTGCCCCGCGCACGAGTGCGCGGCGCTGAAGAAATTCTCGATTGATCCCGCGAAGTGCAAGGGCTGCACGATGTGCGCGAAGAAGTGTCCAGTGGGCGCGATCTCCGGCACGGTGAAGCAACCGCACGTGATTGACCAGTCGAAGTGCATCAAGTGCGGCCAGTGCGTGGCAACCTGCAAGTTCGGCGCGGTGGCTATTGGGTGACAACAACCGGGGGAGTCCAGACGCCCCCGACCCCCTACAAGAAGGAATTGCTTATGGAAAGCGAACTGATAACTCTTGAAATCGACGGCCAGTCCGTCAGCGTGCCGGCCGGCACCACGATCCTCGAGGCGGCCAAGGCCGCAGGGATTGACATCCCGAACCTGTGCTACCTGAAGGAACTCGGGCCGTACGGCGCGTGTGGTGTGTGCGTGGTGGAGGTGGAGAACTGCCCGAAGATGCTCCGCGCCTGTTCCGCGAAGGTTTCGCAGGGCATGGTGGTGCATACGAAGAGCGAGAAGGCGCTCGCTACGCGCAAGCTCGCGCTCGAGCTGCTGATGGGCGACCACGACGGCGACTGCCAAGGACCCTGCAAGCTCAACTGCCCGGCCCACACGGACTGCCAGAAGTACGTGAAGGAAATCGCGGAAGGACGCTTTGCGGACGCCGTCGCCACGATCAAGGAGACGTTCCCGCTGCCGGCCGCCATCGGCCGCGTGTGCCCGCATCCGTGCGAGAAGGCGTGTCGTCGCAACCTCGTGGAGCAGCCGATCTCCATCGCGCAGCTCAAGTACTTCGCCGCCGACCAGGTGCGCAAGGACGGCAACGAGCATCCGATCAAGGTCGCCGCGCCGACGGGCAAGAAGGTCGGCATCATCGGCGGCGGCCCAGCCGGACTCACCGCCGCGTTCAAGCTCGCGCAGTGGGGACACGACGTCACGGTTTACGACCAGATGCCGGAAATGGGCGGCATGCTCCGCTACGGCATTCCCGAATACCGCCTGCCCAAGGCGATCCTCAAGGCCGAGACGGACGCCATCGAGGCGCTGGGCGTGCAGTTCATCAATAACTTCAAGATCGGGCGCGACGCGGACTTTGCGAAGTTCCGTTCGTGGTTCGATGCGGTGATCGTGGCGAACGGCGCGTGGAAATCGACGGCCATGCGTGTCAAGGGTGAGGAGCTCAAGGGCGTTTGGGGCGGCATCGACTTCCTGCGTGCGGTCGTTACCGGCGAGAAGCCGGAGATTGGCGAACGCGTGGCTATTGTCGGTGGCGGCAACACCGCAATGGACGCCTGCCGCACCGCTGTGCGCGTCGGCGCGAAGGAAGTGTTCGTCGTCTATCGCCGCACCCGCAAGGAGATGCCGGCGGAGGACATCGAGATCACGGAGGCCGAGGAGGAGGGCGTCAAGTTCAAGTTCCTCTACGCGCCGGACGAGATCCTCGGCAAGGACGGCAAGGTGTGCGGCATGCGCCTTCAGGTGATGGAGCTCGGCGAGCCCGACGAGCGCGGACGCCGCAAGCCCGTGCCGGTCCCCGGCAAGTTCGAGGAGATCGCGCTCGACAGCGTGATCGCCGCAATCGGCCAGCGCAACGACCCCGAGGGTTTCGCGGACCTGCCGCAGACCCAGAAGGGCACGATTGCCGCCGACGAAGGCAACTTCGCGACGACGCTTCCTGGCGTTTTCGCCTGCGGCGACACGGTGAACAAGGGCGCGGGCATCGCAATCGGCGCAATTGCGCAGGCCAACGAGGCCGCGCTCGCCGTGAATGCCTATCTGCGTGGCGGTGAGTACAAGCCGATTAAGCCGATTCTCTCCGAGCGCAATCTCACCGAGAAGGACTTCGAGGATCGTCCGCGCATCGCGCGCGCCGTGATGCCGCAGCGTCCCGCCGAAGAGCGCAGGCACGACTTCAAGGAGGTCAATCTTGGCCTCTCCGTCGAGGCGGCGCAGGCTGAGGCGAAGCGGTGCCTCGAGTGCGGCTGCCACGACTTCGAGGACTGCAAGCTCATCCGCTACGCGAACCTCGTGCAGGCGGATACGCAGCGTCTCCGCGGCGACTTCCATCCAGGCTTCACGGAGCAGAAGCTCGTTACGATCGAGCGCAACCAGCGCAAGTGCATCCTCTGCAACCTTTGCGTGCGCGTGTGCGCCGAGCAGGCGAAGCAGGGACTGCTGGGCCTCGTCGGACGCGGCTTCAAGACCGTCATCAAGCCCGAGTTCAAGGATCCGGCGTGTACCGGCGTGTGCAAGGACTGCCGTCTCTGCGCGGAGAACTGTCCTACCGGTGCGCTCAAGATCATTGGGTAATCGGCAACACACAAGGCTTGACTTGTGCTTCAAAATTAGATAAACTGAAAATCAAAAACGAAAGGATAAAAAGATGGCCTGGGGTCCATGGCAGATTTTGTTGGTTATAGTTGTGCTGGTGCTCGTGTTCGGAAGCAAGAAGCTCCCGGAGCTTGCGCGTGCGCTGGGCAAGGCTAAAGGCGAGTTCAAGAAGGGTACGGCTGAAGGCGAGGCCCTGCTGAGGGAAGAGGAGGAGAAAGCCAAATCCCTTGAGCAGAAGAAGGAAGCCGAGAAAGCCTGATCCGTCGCGTGAACGACGTCCTGCGAGAACGCCTTAAGGGCGTTCCGTTGCGCCCTGGCTGTTACCTGATGAGGGATCGCCGGGGCGTCATCATCTACGTCGGCAAGGCGAAGAACTTGCGCCGGCGCGTGCTTTCCTATTTCCGTCCGGGTGCAGACCTCGCGCCGAAGGTTCGCTCGATGGTGAACACTGTCGCCGACCTCGAGTGGATGTGCGTACGCAACGAGGCCGAGGCGTTGCTCACGGAGGCTTCGCTGATCAAGCAGTACAAGCCGCACTTCAACATCCTCATGCGCGACGACAAGCGCTACCTCGCGTTGCGCGCGGATCCCGACGACCCGTTCCCGCGCTTCGCCACGTGCCGAATCGTTCGCGACGACGGCGCACTCTACTTCGGGCCGTTTCCGTCCGCACCAGTCGTGCGCGTGGCGAAGGACTTCGTGGAGAAGCACTATGGCCTGCGCGGCTGCGACGCGCTCGCGCCCGACGAGGAGACGCACCGGCATTGCCATGCGGACGTCATCCGTTTCTGCACCGCGCCGTGCGAGGGTAAGATTACGGCAGCGGACTACCGGGAGCGCTTCGACGAGGCATGCGCGTTCCTGCGCGGGGAGCGTCCCGCCGTAATTGCGGAGCTGGTGGAGTCGATGAAGGCCGCCGCTGCGGCAGAGGACTTCACGAAAGCCGCACGTCTGCGCGATACCATCGGCGCGCTCAAGGAAATGACGAAGGCGCATTTCGTGCGGCGTCGTCCGGAAGAGACGCGCGAGGCGGCGAAACAGGGTCTTGCGGAACTTGCCGCCGCGCTGAAACTCGAGAAGCCGCCGCACGTCATAGAGTGCGCGGACATTTCCAATCTCTTCGGAACGCACTCCGTAGCTTCGCTCGTGGTCGCGGTGGATGGTCTCCCCGACCGTCGTTTCTACCGCCACTTCCGCATCGAGACGGTGGAGGGCGCGGACGATCCGCGCTCGATGGCGGAAGTCGTGCGGCGCCGGTACGGCCCCGACTCAACGCTCACGGCGAAGTCGCCGCGCGCCGATCTCTTCATTTGCGACGGTGGCATTACTCAACTTCGCGCCGCGCGCGCGGCGTTTGCGGAGATTGGCGTGACCGATATTCCAGTCGTCGGCCTTGCGGAGCGGATGGAGATTCTCGTCACGGACGACGAACGCGGCGACGTATTCTTGCCACGCGACTCGCAGGGACTGTTCGTTGCAACGCGTCTGCGCGACGAGGCGCACCGTTTTGCAATTACCTATCACCGCAGTTTGCGCGAACGTACGATCCGTGAATCTGCGCTTGACGAAGTGCAGGGTATTGGGCCTGCGAAGAAGACCGCGTTGCTGCGCCACTTCCATTCAATCTACGGCATCGCACGCGCGACGGAGGAGGAGATCGCTGCCGTAGCCGGCGTTGGCCCGGACATCGCCGCCGCCGTGAAACGCGCCGTCTCGAATCTCACTAATCACTAACCACTAATAACGAATAATAACGAATTTATGGTATAATTTACGGCATGTCAAGGTGGTTCAACATTGCTGGGCCGTGCATCGCGGTCGATCATTACATGCTTCCGGCTTCCGAGAGGTTGCCGGAGGTGAAGGCGCTTATTCGGAAAAAACAGTACTTTGTCGTCCATGCCCCGCGGCAGTGCGGCAAGACGACCGCGTTTCGTGCGCTGATGGACGAGATCAACGCGAAGGGGGACATGGCCGCGATGTATTGCTCCGTGGAGGCCGTGCAGACCTGGACGGATCCGGACAAGGCCATGCCGGAACTTGCCGCGCAGCTGTGGACGGGGCAGGTGTTCGAGGAGGGAGCGCTCGCGAAGGCTTGGGACTACTCACGTGGTCAGCCGTGGCTCGTGAACGCGCTCGCACGCTGGTGCGTGGAGGAAATCCACAAGGAGGACTTCTCAAAACCCGTCACCGCCGCCGACATGGATGCGGCGAAGGAAGGTCTGATCCGCGAGCGCGGTACGCACCTCGATACTCTCATGGAGAAGGTGTACGATCCACGCATCCAGCCCATCGTGGAAAAGATGATGGTCGGCGAGAATATCGACCGTGACGCGCAGAAGGAGAACCTGCGGTACGCGATCGAGCTCGGCCTTCTCGTGGACGACTGCGGGACTATCACCCCCGCCAACCCGATCTACACCGAGACGATCGGACGTTACCTCACGCGCGGCACCCAGGATTTCATCCTCTCCGAGACGAAGGAGAACGTGTGGGTGAAGGGCGGCAAGCTCGACATGCCCGCGCTCATGTCCGCGTTTCAGGATTTCTGGCGCGAGAACGCGACGCCAGAGTCGTTCGTCTCGCAGAACTTTCACGAGGCATACCCGCATTTTGTCCTGCAGGCATTTCTCCAGCGAGTCGTCAATGGCGGAGGGCAGATCATTCGCGAGATGGCAATAGGGCGGGGACGTCTCGACCTCGGCGTCAAGTTCGGGACTGAGACGTACGCCGTGGAAATAAAGACCGCCGCGCTCTATGCGAAGTCGCCGGAGAAGGCGCACGATCAGATTCTGAAGTACATGGACGGTCTTGGCGTGGACGAGGGCTGGCTCGTGGTGGCAGACGCGGACGTCACGAAGCCGTGGGGCGGCAAGATTTCAACAACCGACATGTCCTTCGAGACAAAGACCGTCCACCTCGTCCGCTGTTGAATGTGTTGATAATGGAATAACAGGAGTGCGAAAAAGATGAAGGCAATAGTGAAAGTCGCGCCGCAGAAAGGCGTGGAACTGGTTGAGAAACCAATGCCCGAAATGGGCATCAACGACGTTCTCATCAAGATAAAGAAGACCGCGATATGCGGCACGGACGTACACATATACGAGTGGAACGCCTGGGCACAGGAGGAAATCAAGCCTCCGCTGACTATCGGCCACGAGTACGTCGGCGAGGTAGTGGACATCGGCTCGAACGTGAAGAGCGTGAAGGTCGGCGAGCGCGTGAGCGGTGAGGGGCACATCGTGTGCGGACACTGCCGCAACTGCCGCGCTGGCCAGCGTCACCTCTGCCGCGAGACAAAGGGCGTAGGCGTCAACCGCGACGGTGCGTTCGCCGAGTATCTGTGTATCCCCGAGACGAACGTGTGGCACTGCGACCCGTCGATCGACGACGAACTCTATTCCATCTTCGATCCGTTCGGCAATGCGACGCATACCGCACTCAGCTTCAACATGGTTGGTGAGGATGTCCTCATAACAGGCGCGGGGCCTATCGGCATAATGGCGGCCGGTATATCGAAGTACGTCGGTGCAAGGAACGTCGTCGTAGTTGATGTTAACGACTACCGCCTCAATCTCGCTAAGCGTCTTGGCGCCACGCGCACCGTGAACGCGAGGAACGAGAAGCTTGAGGACGTGATGAAGGAGCTCGGCATGGTCGAGGGTTTCGACGTTGGACTTGAGATGTCTGGCGCCGGTCCTTGCCTCCACCAGATGATCGAGTCAATGAACACCGGCGGACGCATCGCGCTCCTCGGCATCCACGGCCCGGACACGAAGGTCAACTGGAACCACATCGTCTGGAAGGGGCTCAAGATCAAAGGCATATACGGACGCGAGATGTTCGAGACGTGGTACAAGATGGGCGCGATGATCCAGGGCGGCCTCGACATCAGCCCGGTCATCACCCACCGCTTCAAGTTCACCGACTACGAGAAGGGCTTCGAGGCGATGATGTCCGGCAAGTCCGGCAAGGTCATACTTGACTGGGAATAGAAAGTAAAGTGAAAAAGAAAAAGGAAAGGAAACACCATGTATGGAAAATTCCAGGCGTATCTCCAGGAGACGATCGCCGATCTCAAGGCGAAGAGCCTCTACAAGAACGAGAAGGTCATAGCGACGCCGCAGGGCGCGAGGGTCGTCCTCGACAACGGGACGAAGCTCCTCAACATGTGCGCGAACAACTACCTTGGTCTTGCGAACCATCCCGAGATAATCGAGGCGTCGCGCGAGGCCACCGCTAAATACGGTTACGGCATGGGTTCCGTCCGCTTCATCTGCGGCACCGACTCATTGCACCGCGAGCTGGAGCGAACCGTTGCGGAATTCACGAAGACGGACGACTGCATTCTCTTCGGTTCGTGCTTTGACGCAAACGGCGGCGTGTTCGAGTCGCTGCTCGGACCCGACGACGCGATAATCTCCGACGCCCTCAACCACGCCTCGATCATCGACGGCGTCAGGCTGTGCAAGGCGAAGCGCTACCGCTACGCGAACGGCGACATGGCGGATCTCGAGAAGCAGCTGCTGGCGGCGGACGAGGCAGGTGCGCGTTTCAAGCTCATTGCAACCGACGGCGTGTTCTCAATGGACGGCATAATCGCGCCGCTCAAGGAGATTTGCGATCTGGCCGACAAGTACGGAGCGCTGGTGATGGTGGACGATTCCCACGCCGTCGGCGTGCTTGGCGCGACCGGCTCCGGTTCCGTCGAGGACTGCGGCTGCACCGGCCGCGTGGACATAATCACGGGAACTTTCGGCAAGGCGCTTGGCGGCGCTTCAGGCGGTTACGTCGCCGCACGTCAGGAGATAGTCGATATCCTCCGCCAGAAGGCGCGTCCCTACCTTTTCTCAAACGCGGTTCCGCCACCGGTCGCAGCCGCATCGATGAAGGCCATCGAACTTGTCCGCACTCGCCCCGAACTGCGCGAACGACTCAACGCGAATGCGAAGCGTTTCCGCGAGGGAATGACGAAACTCGGCTTCGACCTCGTCCCCGGGCACCACCCGATAGTTCCCGTCATGCTTGGCGACGCTGCGGTGGCGGTCAAGATGAGCGAGAACCTCTACAAAAACGGCGTCTATGCGACGGGATTCTTCTACCCCGTCGTTCCGATGGGCAAGGCGCGCATCCGCACGCAGATGTCCGCCGCGCACACGCCGGAGGACATCGACTTCGCGATAGAGGCGTTCGCCAGGAGCCGAATGCAATAATGGCGTGACTTTGCGCGTGGAGTTTGATACACTAGCGGCAACAGAACCAAGGAGTAAAAATGGCTTTAAACATTGTAAAAGATATCGATTCGCGCGTTGCGGTGAAGCACGTGCTGATGAGCGTTTCGGACAAGACGGGCCTCGAGGAATTCGTGCCCGCCCTGGTTAAGGCGTGTCCTGGAGTTAAGATATACTCCACCGGCGGCACCTACACGAAGGTGAAGGAAATCCTCGGCGCGGCGGCGGACGGCACGCTCGTGGCGGTGAGCGACTACACCGGCCAGCCGGAGATGCAGGGCGGCCTTGTGAAGACGCTCGACTTCAAGATCTACCTTGGCCTCCTCTCGGAGACGTACAACGATGCGCACCAGGCCGACCTCAAGCGCCTTTCCGCGCAGCCGATTGACATGGTGGTGGTGAATCTCTACCCGTTCCAGCAGACCGTCGCGAAGGAAGGCGTTACGCCGGAGATGGCGCGCACGAACATCGACATTGGCGGTCCCTGCATGGTACGCGCCTCCGCGAAGAACTACCTCCGCGTCGCATCCGTCACCGACCCGCTCGACTACGGTTCGATCGCGAACGAGCTTGCGTCGCACGGCGGCACGATCGGGTTTGACACGCGCTTCAAGCTGATGAAGAAGGCGTTCGCGCACACTGCGGCGTACGATACGGCAATTGCGGGCTTCTTCACCAAAACGCCGTGGGCAGAAGTTGACGGCACGTACACGCAGCACTGAGGTTTTACATGGAGACGATGAAGCACCAGATCAACCTCCTCAGCCAGCTTCAGGAGCTGATCCTCACTCGCGACGAGCATCACCAGACGGGCGACGGCTCGCACCTTGATTCGCTCAACGATTCGATTGACGCGCTCGTTGAGAAACTTGAGCCGCAGCCCAAGGCGTTCTACCAGCGCCTCTATAAGAAAGACCATCTCGTGATGGCACCCATGGTTGATGCTTGTTGCGGCGTGTGCGGGATGCGGTTGCCGGTTTCGCAAGTGCAGCAGGTGCGCCTTGAAAAGACGATTCAGATGTGTAGCTCTTGCGGGCGAATCCTCTACGACGAGGAGCAAGGTGCGCCGCGCGTGATAGCGGAGAAGCCGCCGCGTGGAGCACCGCGCAAGACTGGCATCAGCCGATTCAGCGCGGAGGAGCTGATGGTGTGCGACCTCAAGGGTGAAACGACCGAGGCCGTGATCCGCGAGCTCGCTGAGGCGATGGCCGAGAACAACTTCGTCTCGAACGCCGATGCGCTTGTGTCGGCGGCGATGGATCGCGAGATCGTGCTGTCCACCGCGATGGGCGACGGGCTCGCCTTCCCGCACGTGCGCGGCGTCGAGGGCGGTGGGCTAACGCTCGCGCTCGGCGTCTCCAGGAAGGGCTTCATCTACGATGACGAGGGCACGCGCGTCAACTTCGTGTTCTTCAGCGCAATCCCCGTGGCCGTGAGCGCTTTCTACCTGCGCCTCATCGGCGCGCTTTCCGAGGCGTTCTCTAAGAAGGAGAACCGCGATCTCCTGCTGGCGGCGAAAACGCCTGCGGAACTGTGGAAAGCGCTGATGAAGGCCACGCGTTACAGCGTACGGTAGGGTGATGGTGCCGGAGGAGGGACTCGAACCCTCACGTACTCGCGTACGGCAGATTTTGAGTCTGCTGCGGCTGCCATTACGCCACTCCGGCAAAGGTTGGAGCGGGCGAAGGGAATCGAACCCTCGTGGCCAGCTTGGAAGGCTGGAACTCTGCCATTGAGTTACGCCCGCTTGGGGAAAACGAGTAAAAGTATATCAGAAGTATTTTCATTAGTCAATCTCCCACATGAACAGAATTTTATGGTATAATCTTCGCCATGGCCGAAACATCTAGATTGGCGTTGAACGTCCTGAAGGCGACTGGTCTCTATTCCGACGAGGCTCTGGAGCGGATTTCGTCGCAGCGTGCCGAGAACCCCGGCATGGGGCTCACGGAGGCTACAGTCAAATTCGGAGGCGTGAAGGAAGCCGAGTTCCTAAAGAAAGTCGGGGAGTTCCTCGGCTTCGACTACATTGACCTCGAGAAGGCGGTGCCGCGTCCGGACGTGCTCCAGAGGCTTCCGGCGAGCGCCGTGTACAAGTACAACGCGCTACCCCTCCGGTTCGACGGTGGTGAGCTGACCGTCGTGGTGAGCGACCCGTTCTCGACGGTGGCGGGCGATGGCCTGCGCCTTGCGGCGGGATGTCCCGTGAAGACCGTCCTCGCCCCGGCGGAGGAAATCGACAAGGCCATCAAGAAGTTTTACGGCGTGGGCGCTGACGCGATCGAGAAGATGATCGAGGACGGCCGCTACGCGGTGGACGACGAGGAAGGCTCGATATCGAAGATCGACGTTGGCGCAGAGGGTGAAGAGGCATCCATCGTCAAGTTCGTGAACCGGATCATCGCGGAAGCTGACCGCCAGGGCGCGACGGATATCCACATTGAGCCGCAGGAAACCGAACTGCGCATCCGCTACCGCATCGACGGCATGTTGCACAAGGTTGATGTGCCGCCGCAGCTGAACCGCCTCAAGAGCGCGATCATCTCCCGTATCAAGGTCATGGCGAACCTCGACATCGCCGAGAAGCGTCTCCCGATGGACGGACGTATCGGCATCCGCCTCGGCGGCGAGGACATCGACATCCGCGTCTCCACCATGCCCGGCGCGTGGGGCGAGTCGATCTCCCTGCGTCTTCTTGCCAAGAGCGGCAACTTCGTGAAGATGGTGGATCTCGGCTTCAACGACCGTGACTTCGCGGTGGTCGATAAGATCATCCGTCGCCCGAACGGCATCTTCCTCGTGACGGGCCCGACCGGTTCCGGCAAGTCCACGTCGCTCTACTCCTTCCTTCACGAGGTGAACACGATGGACGTGCGCATCCTCACGGCGGAGGACCCGATCGAATACCAGATGGACGGCATCATCCAAGTGCAGATGAACAAGGACATCGGTCTCGACTTCGCCCGCACGTTGCGCGCCTTCCTGCGTCAGGACCCAGACAAGATCATGGTGGGGGAAATCCGTGACCGCGAGACGGCCGAAATCGCCATCAACGCGTCGCTTACCGGCCACATGGTGTTCTCTACCTTGCACACCAACACGGCAGCGGGTGCGTTCCCGCGTCTAACTGATATGGGCGTGGAGCCGTTCCTCATCGCGTCCGCCGTCGCGGGCGTGATGGGCCAGCGCCTCTGCCGCCGTCTCTGCCAGAAGTGCATGAAGGAGGTGCCGCTCGACCACAAGTTCTACGACCTTTCCTATCCGCCGGAGAAGGAGACGGTGTTCGCACCGAATGGCTGTGACGCATGCAGCCGCACGGGCTACAAGGGCCGCCGTGCGCTCTTTGAAGTGCTGGAGGTGGACGAGGATATTGAGAGCGCCATCGTCAAACGCGCGAACGCCACGCAGATACAGGAAATGGCGCTTTCGAAAGGCATGAAGACGCTTCGCGAGGACGGTTGGTCGAAGGTGTTCAAGGGCGTCACGTCCGTGACCGAAATCCGCCGCGTGACGGAGGACCAGTGATTTCGGGCGAGTGCCCGGCTTTCTACGATAAACTCTAAACAGAAAGAAAAGAGAAGAAATGAAGTACAAGTACACATGCCTGAACCCCATTGCGGCGGTCGGGCTGAACAACCTGGACGACAGGTATGCGCGCACGGAGGACTTCGCGTCAGCAGACGCCGTGTTCGTGCGCAGCGCCAAGATGGACGAGATGGTCCCGGGCGCGAACCTACTCGCCGTGGCCCGCGCGGGCGCCGGCGTGAACAACATCCCCCACGCGGAGTACGCGAAGAAGGGCATCGTGGTGTTCAACACCCCGGGCGCGAACGCG
>CACZDG010000105.1 GCA_902779865.1 uncultured bacterium | reverse complement strand
CGCGAGGATGTCCCTCACGGCGTTCTGGATTTCCGTCGGGGTCATGCGAAGTCCTCTGCAGTGAAGCCGAGGCGTTCAGCCGCCTCGGCGATTTCCCTCTCGACGGGCGAGAGGCTACCGCCTTCCGGGCGGCCCACCTCATCATCCTCGTTGATGAGGCCGTGCGCCACGCAGTCGGCGCGCGGCACGCCCACCCATCCCATGCCGCTGCCGAACGCGAACGGCGGGAACGGGTTCCCGAGCGTGTCGCGCCAGCCGCCCGTACCGTCGCCGAGCGCCTGCCAGATCGGGGAGTCTTTCAGTGCTAAGAAACGGTCTTGCAACGCGCCTTCAAAGCCGCACGACGCGCCCGCAGCCGCCCAGCGGGCGGCCCAGTCTGCGCGCGGCATGCGGCGTCCGCTCACGCGCACGAGCTCCCACGCGGGCGTCTGGTGCAGGACGCCTTCCGTCTGGTTCGCGAGGCGCGCGCAGCTCGCGGCCATCTGGCGCTGCGTGTTGACGACGAGCTTCAGGCGCGCGAGGCTCGCGGGATTGGAGAGCCCGCCGCCGTCGCGCGGCGAGTGGCCCATCCGCTCCAGCTCTCCCATGAGCTCCTCCATCGCCTTCGCCTGGTTGATCTCGCCGTCGGCGAACTGCGCGCACGTCTCGCGCACGAGGGCGAGGTAGCGGGCCGACTCCATCCGCGCCGAGAACACGCTGCGACGCAGAATGTCGGCGGCGACCTGCTCACGCAGCTCGTCGCTCCCCATCGCGGTGGGCAGCAGGTCTTTGATGCGGATGATGTCGGCGGCGTTCATCACCAGATTCCTCCGCCGAGCGTGCGGGGCGGGCCGTCGTCGGCGTCGGGGCCCGCGCCCTTGGCCTCCTCGGCGTCTTCCGCCGCGTAGCTCTCGGGCACGATCTTCCCGGCGGCGATGTCCGCGAGGTACGACTCCGCAGCTTTCGCCGCGTCGCGGCGGGCGTCCGTGGGCGGAATCGAGAAGCGGTTGAGGAGGTCGAGGACGGCGATCGCCAGCACGGGCCGGAAAAGCCCGTCCGGGATCGCGCCGTCCTCGGGCGAGAGCCTGGCGCGCCCGCCGGAGCGCACGGCGTCGCGCGCGAACGCGGCGGACTGCGCGAGGACGCCGTCCGCCACGTCCGGGGAGAACCCGGACGAGGTGGAGAAGGCGTCCGTCTCCGCCTCCGAGAGGCGGGCGGTGAGGTCGTCGCGTGTGGGCTTGCGCCAGGCCATGCCGTCACCTCTCGATGATGAGCAGCGCGCGCCCGAAGGCGTTTGCCGTCGAGAACGAGAACGTCACCGTCTCGCCGTCGGAGAGCCACACGCCCGACGGCGCGTTGGTGTACGCGCCGCCCGAGCAGGTGGCCGAGACGAGCGTGTTGGTGGCCAGGATGGTCCGGCCCGTGTTCATGCGGCGGGTGACGGTGGTCGTGACCGAGTTCGTGGCCCAGCCCTCCTCCTTCACCCGCCACGGGGGCGGCGGCGTGTAGACGACCTGCCCGGAGTAGGTGTTCGTCACCGTCTCCGTGAGGTTCGTCATCACGCGCCGCCACACGGGCGTCTCCGTCGTGACGGTCTCCGTCACGTTCGTGGACTCCCTCCACCCCTCGATGCCGTTCAGAGTGAAGGCGCCGGACGCGGCGGTGGAGACCACGCGCACGGCCGCGACGCGCCCGCCAGAGGCCGTCCACGTGCCGCCGTCCAGCAGCTCCACGGTCTCCACGGCGGCGAACGCCGCCATGGAGAGCGCGAGGGCGATGATGGTTGCTATGCGCTTCATCGCCGCCTCCTTACTGAGCGAGGCGTACGAGCGCGCCGGCGTCGCCGACCGCCGCGCCGATGCGCGTGGTGACGCTCTCGGAGAGGTCGCCGCTGGGACCGTCGGGATACTCGACGACCGTGAGCGTGAGCCCGCTCTCCGGATCCTTGATATCCCTGATGGAATTGTATGGCTTGTCGTCCGCCGGACGGAAACCGCGCGACGCGAACGCGATCGCGGCGGGCTCGCACACGAAGCCGGGGCAGTCGAGGCCGTGCATCAGCATCACCTTGCGGAAACCGAAGAGGCCCGGGATCACGCCGCCGCGGATCGCCTCGGTGCCGCCGTACACGGCCGCGTCAAGCCCCGCAAGCAGCGCGTAGAAGTACTCGCCGGAGAGGGCGAGCGTGGAGAACTTCACGCGCAGCTTGTTCGTGGAATTCTCGACGGCGGCCGCGATCTTCGCGACGCCACTCTTGGCGAAGTTCCCCGCAGTCCCAACGCTGGAGACGACCTTCTCGAAGTTCGAGTCCGTGATGAGGTCCGTGACCGCATTGGACGCGCTCGCCGCGACCGAAGTCACGTTCAGCTCGGCCTTTCCTTCCCAGAAATTCTTCTGGATCTTCGACGCCTGGTCGGCGGTGACGGCGAATCCCGTGATGATCGGTTCGCCGAACACGACCTTCGCAGACTTGGGCTCGCCGGCAGGGCGAGCGAAGTTGTTGCCGGAGCGGGAGAAGGTGCCCGCCGCGTCCATCTCGATGAGAGGGACGTCGACAGACTTCGTCGGGCCGAGGAGCTCGTCGGAGATGTCGGTCGAGAACGCGCTGAGGAAGTTGAGCTGCGCGGGGAGGGCCTTCAGGGCCTTCCTCGCATAGAACTCGTGTCCGGTAAAAGTAGTTGCCATGGTTGTATTTCCTTTCTTGTGCTTGACTGCTTACTTGAGGCTCTTCGCGTAGCCCTCTTCGATCTTCGCCGCGTTGGCGGCGAGGTAGGCGTCCTTGTCGGCGCCGTCCGGCATCGCCACGTAGGCGTTGTACACGGCCACCGGGTCGGCGTCCGCGCCGGGCTTGGCGGCGTTGAGCGCCTGCGGCTGCTTCGCCTTGCCGAAGTCCGGGAGCGGCTGCTTCGGCGCGGCGGGAGCCGCGAGGGAGTTCAGCATCGCCTCGGCGACCTCCGGGTTCGAGCGGTACGCCGCCTTCACGGCGTCCTTCGCGCTCTCGGCGATCTTGCCGGCCTTCACGGCGTTGGCCGCGAACTCCTCGGCCTTGGCGTTGGCGGCCTCTTCGGCGGCCTGCGCCTGGGCGTCCTTCATCGACGCGATGGCGGCGATGACTTCATCTTCCGTGGCCGTTTCGGGGAGACCGAGGGCGGCCGCGATTTTCTTCAGGTCCATTTCTGTTCCTTTTGTTGCTGTTGTGGGATCGTCGGGATCCCGGCCGCCCGCATCGTCGGCGTTGACCACCGGCTTCACGGGGAGATTGGGTCTGTTGGTGAGCGCCACCGAGCAGAGCGCGATCGGCGTGCCGTCGTCCGCGAGCGTCCAGCCCGGCGAGACGAAGCGGTAGCACTTGCCCTCGACGAGCTCGCGGCCCTTCGGCGTGAGCTCGAAGTCGGCGCAGAGGCCGTCGTCCTCCACGCGCAGGTTCTTCGCCCAGGCTGCGGCTGCGGTTGAGCCGCCGGTTGCGGATGCGTGGTCCACGTCCACGAGGATGTCGCGTTCGCCCGCGGCTTTCCAGTTGGCGACCATTGCCTCGAACGCGGCCCGGCTGCAGTGCTGCACGGTGCCGCTGCGCTTGCCGCCGTCGCGCAGCGTGAACTCGCCGAACGGCGAGAGCTGCACGCGCACGGTGGCCGCCGCGCCGTCGTCGGCTTTCCAGTTGAGGGCGATCGGGTCGCCGTAGAAGATTTCGTTTTTCATTTTTCAGCCTTGCCTTTCGTCAGGGGGTTGTGGTACAATGTGCGCACTGGCGGCAACCAGGCGTTTCGTTAAGCCATACGGGGCGTCCGTGTAGCGCATGTAGTGAAGAATGCATGTGTCACCTGCCTTTAATGATTGGGGCCTCGAGATTTTTCGAGGTCTCAATTCTTTTTCTCGCACCGCTTTCTGATTTGAAGTGCGTGAAGAGGCCCCATCTTTTCTTGCCGGGCTTCCGATTGAGGATGGCTATGTTGGTACCGTGAATAATTGCTATCGCGTTCGGATCCTCGTGGCCGGGATTGTCATGGTCTTCGAGTTTTACAATCTCGCCCTTGATGATGGTTTCGGGGGCCGCCGGAAATTCCTTGAAATGCTTTCCGTCCATTTTAAGGAGGCCGGAGCCGTGCTCTTGCCCTGGGCCTTTTCCTCTCCAGCCGAGATCAAAGTCGATTGTGCCAATGCCTTTCCGATACATGGCATCCGGCACGTCGAGCCTGTCACCAGATAGCGCTTTGTCCATCGCTGCTTTGCCTCTTGCAATGAGACGGTCGTCATCTTCTACGAAGTTACAGTTGCTGCAAGCGCCGGAGGGGCTCATGAATTTCCCGCAGCCAGGGCATTTCGTGTAAGGATGGCCGCTGTTCGTAACCTCGACAACGACCGAGGGCTGCGCCCCCGCACCCTGCGTGAACGCCTCGCCGTAGGCTTTCGCCATTTCCTCCGCGAGGAGCGGCGCAAGCGCGGGATCCTCGGGAACGAGATCGGGTATCTTGTCCAGCAGCGCGCGCGCCTTTTCGGGCGTGGGGTCCTTCAAAAGCTCTTCCACTTCCGATGCAAGCGGTTTGCAGTCATCCTTCAGGGCGCTCAAAAACGGCCCTAGGAGCGCGGGGGCGGCTTGACCCTCTCCTTGTGCGTCCGGTTTCTTCGGCGCGTTTTGCAACGGGGATTTCGCGTTTTGCAAAGGGGTGTGGGGCCGTGCCTCGTTCGGAAGTGCGCCGAAGGGGCCCGGAGCGGACGGTTTCGGCGCTTCGAGGGCGTCTTTCTCGTCCGCCGCCTCGGTGCGGCCGTAGCGCTGGAGGGCGTCCGACTTCGAGAGCTTCACGCCCAGCCCGGCGAGGTGCGAGTCGATCTTAATCTCGCGGTCGATGTCCTCCGTCTCGGCGGGCGGGTTGATCACGATTTCCGCCAGCGGCTCGAAGTCGCCGCACTCGAAGCGGATCACGAACCTCTCCACCTGGTCGTGCAGCGTCTCGGACACCATCGCGCAGCCGTCGCCGTCCATCAGCTCGCTCTCACCGTCCTGCGCGTTCACGCCGGCGGAGTCCGGCCCGCTCGACATCGTGGCGAGGTCGCCGCCCCGGTAGAGCGCCGAGATCGCGCGGTCAACGGTATCGACCAGCTCGCGGTACGTGCCCGTGCCGTTCGCGGAGCCCATCGAGACAGCCGAGAGGTCGCTGCCGGTGTCCGCCACGAGGCCCGTCTTCGGCGCCACGGCGCGGATCGCGCGGGCGAGCTGGTCCCACGCGGGCGTGCCGCGCTGCGCGGCCGTCTTGCCGATGATCACCGGCATCCCGCACTTCTCGCTGAAGAGAAGCCAGTCGTTCCAGCTGAGACGCTTCGCCATCGCCAGGATCGCGGACGGAATGCCCACGCCCTCGCCAACGGTCACGAGCCATTCGCCGTCGCGCATCTCCTCGCCCTGCGTCTGGCCGTCGTTGCGGATGTACCGCAGGCGGCCCGTGCGGTTCTCGAAGCACCACGCCGGCACGTGCGTGAACGTGGCGTTCAAGGTGCCGTCGCCGTTCACCTTCCAGCAGATGTCGTGTACGGAATAGACGCGGCTCTGCGCGCTCATCATCTGCTTGACGAGCAGACGGATCCCGCCCTTGCGGTTGCGGCAGAAGGCGTCCGTCGTTTCGATCCGGTTCCAGAAGCGCGTGAGCGCGCGCTGGTGCACCTTGGCGCGCGGATTCTCCTCCTCGCCCTTGCGGATGCGCACCTCCCACGGCTTCGACGAGACGGCCGCCGCCATCTTGAACGCGCCGATCTTCATCTTGTCCTCGCGCAGCTCGAACTCGTCCAGCACGCGCTCGAGTCCGCAGATGTCGCCGCGCTCGAACGCGGAGAGGTGCCTGACGAGCACGTCCGGGTCCAGCGCGTAGAGCGCGTTGTACCTGAGCTGGTTGCGGCGGAACGCCTCGTTCGCGTCGAAGTCGTTCGTCGCTTTCTGGAAGAAGAACCGCCGTATGCTGCCGAGTATGCCCATCACATGAAGCTCCTTCTCGTAAGTCCGCGCGGCTCGTCGCCGAACGGGTCGTCCCCGATCTCCGCCACGGCCTGCGCCGTGCCCTCGCCCGCGCCCGCGCTCGCGGCGGAACGCGCCAGCACGCCGGCCATGAACTCGTCGCAGTGCGACGTCTCGCCGTCGCCGTTCTCGAACTCCGGAACCACTACGCGCAGCGCGCCGTTCGCCGCCGTCCGCGTGAACGGCACGGAGTAGTCCTCGCGGAGTACGGGGTCCGCCGGGATCCACGCGCGCGACGTGAGGAACCAGTCCTGGAACATCATGCACAGCTCGTGGCGACGGTGGCTTTCGAGGTTCACCTGGTCCACGCGGCCGGGCCACTTCTCCGTGGCCGCCCACTCGGCGGTCTCCATGCCGAGGCCGGTTGCGTCCATCGCGAGGCGCGCGATGCGCCGATCCTTGCGGTCCATCTTCGATTCCAGGAACTTGCGCTGCTCCTTGAACGGCATGTCGTGGAACGTCTCCCGGTCGACGAGGTAGAAGTTGACGCCCACCTGCATCCACTCGCACCATGCGCTTGCGTGGCGCTTGCGCGCGATGTCGAATCCCGCGAAGCGCGGCGCGTTCGGGAAGCGGCGCTCGATGTCGGCAATCTCCTTCTCGTCCAGTTCGCACGGCGCGAGCGTCTTGACCGGCAGCAGCCGCCCGCCCGCGTCCTGCACCTTGCACTCGAACTGGCTCTCCCACGCCGCCTGGGTGCGGCAACCGGCGCGCGTCTGCTTCAGGAACTCCTCGCGCGTCTGGCTGCGCCCGCTCTTCTCGTTGATCTTCTCCACGAGGCCCTGCGCCACGGCGTCGTGGATGGTGACGCGGTGCAGCGAGGCGTGCTGCGGGTTGTCCTTCTTGGCCTCCGCGACGAGCTTCGCGAACGGCGTGTCCTTCGAGCCGTCCACGCGGTAGGCGCTCACCATCTCGAGCTGGTTGCCCCACATGATGCAGGGATAGGCCATGTCGATGAGCGCGCCCGAGTCGCGGTGGAGGTCCACTTCGTCCAGGAACACGTCGCCGCCCTTGCCCGCGAACGCCTCCGGCGTCGACGAGAGCGAGACGATCCGCGCGCCGTTGGGGAACGTGCAGACGAACGCCGTGATGTCCTTCTCCGGGTCGATCACCTCCACGTCCTCGCCGGTCATGCCCTTGGCGGCCACGTTGGCGAGCTTGCACCACATGGCGATGTAGTCGCGGATCAGCTCCTGCGCGGTGAGCTGGTCGCGCGAGCTCACCCACTGCGTGAAGCCCTTGCCGCGCCGCATGCACTTCTGGAACATGCGGTAGCTGCTCGCGTAGGTGAAGCCGACGCGGCGCGACTTCTCGGCCACCTTCAGCGGCGAGTCGTCGTTGATCCACGCTTCCTGGTAGGGCAGGAAATAGGATGTGTCGGCTTCGTTCACGTTTTACTTCTTCCTTCCGAGGATGCGGTCGATCTCGTCGGCGACCTTCGCCGGGTCCACCTTGCCGCCGCGCGCGGCGTCTGCAATCTCGGCGACGCGCTCAAGCCGCTTCTCGGCGGCCTCGAACTTCTCGCGGGCGAGACGGAGGGTTTCGTCCTTGGTCTGCTGCGCGCGGTCCTTCAACTTCAGCTCGGCGGCCTTGAGGCGCTTGTCGGCGAGCGTGGCCGCCATCTGGATGAACTTCTCCGCCTCTTTCGCGCTGCCGGTGCGCAGCGCAAGCTCCGTGGCCATCGCCTTGTACGCCGCGATCTGCGCCTCGTCGCTCGTCTTCGTCTTCGCAAGCGCGGCGGCTTCGGCGGCGGCGGTGGCGGCCTGTTCCAGACGGTGCGCGGATTCCTCCGCGCGCATGTGCGCGAGCCAGGCGTAGAACGCCGTGCGGCCGGGAGAGTCGATGCCGAACTCCTTCACCGCCCAGTCCGCCGCCTCGTTCCAGCGCAGGCCCCGGCTCTTGTAGTAGAGCTGCCAGCTCTGCTCTTCCGTGAGGGACGAAGCCCACGAATCTGTGCGCACGTTTCTCATTATCAGCCCATGAGCGCGTCCTTGCCCGCGCCGGTGATCTCGTACAGGGCCTCGCCGAACGGGTCGAAGCTGCGCTTGACGCGCCGCGTACCCAGCAGCTCGTCCATCTCGCGCGTGAACTCCTCCGTGGTGATCGGGTGCTTCACGGCGATCTCAACCTCGGCTGCGAAGACGCTCTCGCGCACAGCGATGCCGTCGAGTCGCGCCAGGATGACGAGCATCTGCCTCTGCATGTTCAAATCCTTCACTTCTTGCCTCCCATGGTGGCGGACAGCGCCGCCTTCTCGATGATGTCCATCTTGCCGTGAACCGCGCCAAGTTCCTTAATGAACGGATCCAGCCGCAGATGTGTCTGCCGCGCCCGTTCCTCGCTGCGCTGGTCGTTCTCGTCGAGCTTTGCCAATACGGCGGCGTTCGAGCTCTGGATGTCGCCGCGCAGGTCCTTGATGTCCTGCTCGACCTTGCCGAGGCGTGTGTTGAACTCGCCAACGGTAACGAACACCGGCTTCTTCTCGTTCTTCACATTGAGCGGATCGGGCGCGATCTCGGTGCGCTGGTTGCGGGCGGTCCATGCGGAACGCGCCCAGTCGAGCAGCTTGACCACCACTCCGCCGGAGAGCACCAGCCCGCCGCCCTGGATTATCGTGTCGACGTCCATTCCAAACTCCTAACAGCAAGCGTACGACAGCAAGGGGCTACTCCGTATCGATGCAGTTGGTGCACGTCTCTGTCACGGTGCCGTCGGTGATGGTGCAGTTGCCGTCCTTGCACGTGACCGTGGCCTTCGACACGTCGCCGCCCTTCGAGATGTAATTTGCAATCGCCTTCTTCAGAAGGGCAGTACCCGCCTCTCCCGCCACGCTGCCACCCGAAGTGGCGATTGCAGCTCCGATCTTCGCGGCCAGCTCCGCCGCGCCCTTGAAGGAGGTCTCGACGATCCGGTTCAGCTCCGGCGAGACGTTGTCCCTGTAGTTCCGGAGGTTGAGCGTGATCGTGTCGCCGGGCTTGCGCGTGAAGGCGAGGTCGTCAAGCGTCTGGTCCACCATGTTCTTGTTGTAGTCCCACTTCTGCCCCTTGTGGACGGTCTGCACCGTGCCGTTCGTGTCCACGAGCGGCTTGCCGTCGGCGTCGCGCACGACATCGTAGCCGTAGTCCGTGACCTCCATCGACACGCAGCCGGTCGTCATCGCCGCCGCACACGCGGCCAGCGCAATCATCATCAGTTTCTTCATTTGGGTTTTCCTTTCTGGTTGGTTTCTGTTGTTTGAGGACTTCGGACTTCAGACTCCGGACTTCGAGGTCTGATGTCCGACGTCCGAAGTCTTGCGGCTCAAATTCCGCTCGTGGCAGTCGTGCCAGGCGGCCCAGCCGCCGGGGCCGGAGACGAAGTCGTACATGCCCATCGCCACGCCGCGCATGGCGTAGCGGCGGAGGCGGTACCAGGGGAAGGAGTAGTCCACGAGCTTCAGGCAGTTGCGCAGGAACTCCTCGTTCGCGGCCATGAACGCGGCGCGGGTGCCGTCGCTCTTGTAGTTGCGCATGTCGTGGATGAGGGCGGCGGGTTCGAACACGCCGAACCTGCCGGTGATCCAGTCGCGGATGCGGTGCCCCGCCCATTCGGGGCCGATGCCGTTGTACTCGCGGGCGAGGACGCCGTCCTCGAACTCGGCGAGGAACTCCACGCCGTCCAGCCCGGCCATGACGGCGGTCTTGTACAGTTCGGCGACGTGCGCCAGATTTTCCTCGTTCGCTTCCATTTCCTCGTTCTCCATAACTCTTAACCAACTACCAACTAACCAACTAACCAATCACTGTTCGCTGGTCTGGCCCCGCCGGCGGGCGGGACAGGGGGATGAACCCGCCCGCCGGAAAGGGCCGGGGCTACCCGCCCCGTGGGGGTGTTCGTGGTGAACGGCGCAGATTATAATGGAAACGGGATGCTGGACTCAAACGCCACAAGGGCCAAATCGGCGTAGTCGCTGAATACCGCGAATCAAGTTGAATCAGAGAAAGCCGCGAAAACGGCGAAATCAAGTCGAAACAGATTGGAAACCGTTTCCATTCTTAATCAAGATGAATAACATTATAACTTAAAATCAAGTTGAAACAGATTGGAAACAGTTTCCAATTTTAATCAAGATGATTGAAAGAAAAAGATAAGAATATGCAAATAGCCACGCGCGCGCGCACAGCCGCGCACCCGCGCGAGGCGTTTTGGAAGTTATGGAAAAAGCAAAGGCGCACGGCCAGCCGACCGTGCGCCTCTCATGCAAGCCCCCTGCAAGAGGCTTGCAGGGGGGCGTGAACTAGTCAGTTTTAAAAAGCCAATCCATCAGTTTGGTTACAAATACACCTGTCGCAAACACGATGGCACTTCCAGCATAAGACAGAATCTTATTCCATGGCCGCAACGACCTTAACCTATCAAGTTCAAGACGACCTTTGTACGTGATTGATGCTTCCGCTTTGGGACCAATATAAAATCTGCCATCAATGAAACCCTCGGCCGCCAATTCTTTAAGCAGAATTCCAATGTGTTCTTCGTTTGGGAATGAAAATACAGTCATGTGGTCTTGGGATGATTCCAACCGTTCCAAAATGCGGATGTACTCTTTTTGCCAAGAGGTCATCTCACCGCCTCGCTCCCGATTTCGCCTTGTCGTTTTCGCTCTTCGTGGGATATATCATTGATATGATGTCCCTTACTTTTTGTTCTTTGCGCTCGCGCCTTGCCTTGAATATTTGATTAATCCACCGCCATATCCCTATCACAAAGCCAAGGATGCCAACGATGGCGGCAATGCCAGTAATTACAACATAATGTTCTTCAATGAATCTCGCCACATGCTCCATCATTTCACAGGGCTCCTTTCAATTCCTTGACGGCATCATTCAACAGGAAAAAAGCCCTCTTGGCACATTCTAGTTTTTCTGCCGTTTTCTCTGAGACTCCTATTGACGTATCTGGCATACCTAGTAACTTGTCGGTCGAAGTCCCTAGATAGGTTGCTAGTTTTACTAGAACATCAAACGAAGGCTCATACTTCCCTAGCTCCCAAGTGCTGTATGTTCCTTGTTTGACGCCAATGGCTGAGCAGACCTCGGCTTGCGACCGACTTCCACGTGCGTCTCTAAGACGCCTAGAAAAAATTTCACTCATTCTAGTTTTCCTCGTTGACAAGCTCTAAGAAACTTAGTACACTATCCGCCGTCCACCGTAATGGACACAGTAAGTATAACAAAAATGTGTAACGGAGAAAAGTGAAAATGGCAAAGCCAGTGTTGAAGAAGGAGACCCGGACTCAGGTCGTGTATCGCGGCCTGACGCAGGCGGCGCGGCTGCTGGGCTGCTCGCGCCCGCACCTGTCGTATGTGCTGCACGGCCAGCGCAAGCCGTCGCAAAAGCTCGCCCGCGGCCTCAAGCGCCTCGGCATCGAAGTGGAGGTGGCGTGATGGACGAGGAAACGATGAAGAGGGAGATCAAGCGCCTCTTTGACGCGGCGCTTGATGCTAGACGCAAGGCCGCGCGGCTGGCGAAACGCGGAATGGTCACGCCGCTGAGCGCTTACCGGTGCGGAGAGCGAGACGCTTTGGACTTCGTCCTCGGATATCTTTGCCGGACGTTCGGGTTAAAGATTGAGGAGGTGGAGTGATGGCGAATGAAGTGGCGAACTGACGGCGGACAACGCCTTGCACCAACTAGTCGAGGATTACCACAACCTGCAAATCCTCTCTGACAAAATCGGCAGCATTGCGGATTATCTCAAAAAGGAGGGGAAGTGATGAGAGCGATAGAAACCATAAGAAAGGTCATCCACCCAGCGGTGGCCGACGACTTCGAGCTTGAGCAATTCCTGGCCAAGCGCGCCTACAATATGGGTGTCCCGCTAGACAATCTGCGTGGAAAGAACCGTGATGAACTGATCCTCATGATCCTCAAGCCCGCGCCGTCACAGGCTAAGTACTGGAGTGACCTGACAGCCATCGCGCAGACCGTCGCCATCCTTGGCGAAGGGATGAAAATATCGCGCGAGCTTGCGACCGCTGCGCAAAACGCAACCGGAATCTAACCAACCAACAGGAGGACAGGTGATGACAATCGAGGAAGTGCTTGTGGATGCCGCAGCAGCGGTCAAGTCTGCACGCGATGTTTTGGAACAAAAGGAACTGGCATTAAGGGATATCCTCCCGCCGTGTTCCGATCTTGACGATCCTTACTCTATCACGAGCGAGGATGCCGCTGATTACATTTACACAGCGAGATATGCCCTCGATGACGCAGAGTGTGCGATCAATGATCTCATAAAGGCTGCAAATGCCCGCAGTCTGAGCCGGGACAAAGACGAGGAGGTGAAGTGATGAACGTTACGCCGAACGATGTCGAAATCGCGATTGGAGCCAAAATGCCAGCCACGTGCGATGAGCTGCGCCGCCGCATCGGTCTTTGGATCGAAATCGCCCAGAATGACGATGCGGCACGGCACATTGTCCAGTCCGACGGATCCATGGCCGACGACCTCTTTGTGTTGCTCCAACTGGTATATGTGTACCTGGAACTCGCGGGCCATTACGCCGGATCAACGTCCGACATGATCCTCGCCGGTGCTCGCAAGCATATACTGCGGACGCTCGCGGACGCGCTCAAAGAACAGCAAGCCTAACCAACCAACTAACCAACAAACCAACTAACCACAAACAGGAGGAAAAACGATGCTACCCGTCAACGAAATGAACCAGCTGTATCTTGCGCAGAATCCGGACGTCCGGCGCAAGATCCGCGCCGCGTATCGCAAGTCGCACCCGGCGGTGATCGTGATGTCGATCAAGCCGAAGTACGCCAAGGCGATCTATGAGGGCAGGAAGAACTGGGAGTTCCGCAAGGCCCCGCCGCCCATCTACAAGGAAATCTACATCTACGAGTCGGCGCCAGTCTCCAGGATCACCGGGCGGGTCGTGTTCTGTGCCTCCGTGACCGGCTCGTGGATTGACGTGTGGGAGATGGTCAAGACAAACAAGTGCTTCACGCGCAACCTGCCCGGAATCAGGCTTGTCGAGCTGGAGGACTACGCGGCGCCGCACAACGTGACCGCCTTGCGCGTGTACAAGGCCGAAAGGTTCGAGCATGAGGTGACGTTCGGCGCGAAGCCGCCGCAGAACTGGGGGCGTTTCGCCGCGACCTACCGTGACGCACCGAAGAGAGAAGAGGAGGCGCAGTGATGGCGACCGAGCGAATCATGGGCGAATTCACCTGCTCGAAGTGCGGCGCGAAGTTTTCGCGGCTCTACAACCCGCGCTCCCACAAGCCGGGAGTCTGCGATGAGTGCCAGCGCAAAAAAGAACGCGAGCGTAGTCGCAGGCGCAGGGCCGAGATGCGCGATGAGCGGCCGCACTACATCGTGAAGAAGTGCCGGCGGTGCGGCAAGGAGTTCAGGCAGTCGGCGAAGCTGCATCTTAATCACGACACGACCTTTACCGACTACTCGTACTGCGAGAACTGCCGCCGGCGCAATGCGTTCGCCGCCCGCAGCTGCGACAGTCGCTGGGCCGCGATCGGCGGCCACGGCGGCCTTGACTTCGAGACGGCTGGCACGGCGCGGATGCGCAAGCACCGTGCGAAAGTGATTAGTGGTTAGTGATTAGTTACGAACCACGAACCAACAACGAACCAACAAACCAACTAACCAACCATGACTGACAACCCGTTCGACATCTACACGCACACCGTGTGCGCCTCCAACGGCGACATCCCCGACTGGATGTTCTACGTCCTCTGCGCCCTGCCGTTCGTGCTGCTGCTGCTCGACGTCCTCGGAGGCTGACATGCCAACTGGCAAGTGGATGATGCACATCGAGCTGACATGCGGTTCGATCGAGTACAACGGCGAGACGCTGCCGCCCGAGACGCTGACGGCCCTCGTCGCCGCCCTGCAGAAGCTGGGCGTAGTGAAAGAATCATCAAACGGAAAGGAATGCAAATGAAGCAAGCCATGAACGCGACAACGCAAGCCATAATCGGCCGGCTCGGCAACAAGCCGCTGCTTTCGCCCGGCGACATTTCCGCCGCGTACGGCATGCCCGATTCTTCAATGATCATTGAAGCGATTAAGCGTGGTCGTTTGGCGGCGGCAAACGTCGGACGCAAGTTCTACATTTCCCGCGACGAGGCGGCGCGGTTCATCGAATCAACCGCCTACAAGGCCGATGAAGCATGATTTGAAAGGAAGTTGAAAGGCTATGAAAAAATCGTCAAGAGTTTCGAAAGTCGTTGAAACCGTGGAGGCGGAACTTGCGCCGAGCACACCGTGCGCGCCCGCCGCCGCCGACAAGGTGACTGCGCTCACCGTGCGCATGGACGCGCTTCCGATTCCGGAGGGCAGTCCCGCCGAACAGGCGAACGCCCTGCACCGCGCGTTCCTGCAAAGCGCGGTCTCCGCGAAGATCCGCGCCGTGCAGTGCGGGTGGGTGCTTGTCGCCCAGCGCGAGAGGATTGGATATGGGCAATGGTTGAAATGGACCGAGCAAAATCTTGATTTCACACATCGTACTGCGAGTAACTACATCACGGCATACGAGGGCACCGTGGGGGCGTACCGTGCGCAGCAGCGGAGGCCGTTGCCGCTGAGCGTGGAGCCGACGATGGAGGAGATCAGTGCGGCGACCGCCGGGGCGCAGGAGAAGCCGCTCGCGCAGCTGTACCGCGCGACCGGCGTGGTGGAGAACAACCCGAACCACGGCGGCGCGCGCGAGGGCGCGGGGCGCAAGGCCGAGGCCGCCGCCGCCGCGGCGGAGAGCGGGGACGGCCTGGACATGGGCGACTCGGCGACGCTGATGTGGGCGGAGGCGATGAAGCCGTTCGAGGCGAACCGCGCCGCGTTCCACGCCGCCGCGCGCGACCTGAACGTGAGCGTGGCGGGGAAGTTCCTCGAGGAGCTGTCGATGCTGGCGGACGCACTCCGCGACCGCGTCGAGGACGGGGGCGCGAAGCCCCGGAGGAGGGCGCGGTGATGGCGGAGGCGACCAGGGCTGTCCAGGAATACGCGGCGCTCCAGTGCGTGGACGACTACGTGGAGCGCAAGCGCGTGATGGACCTCAACCGGATATTCGGGCTCATCCGCGAGGAGAACGCGGGCGGCGGGAAGATCCTCGACCTGTTCGCGAAGTACCAGCGGATGTACGGCATGAAGGGCCTGAAGCGCAAGTACTACGTGTGGCTGGAGGCGGAGGAGAGGCACCCCGGCAGCGGCATCGTGGCGCTCGCCGACGGGCGGAAGATGAAGCGGCCGGAGCGCGAGAACCCGTTCCTGCGCGACTTCAAGACGTACTGCGAGCGCAACAGGAACTCCGGCGGCTGCCATGCCGCGTACTGGGACATGCTGCGGGACCTGCGCGCGGGCGACAAGGTGTTCTCGTTCGGCACGTGGCGGGACGTCTGGCGGGCGCAGCATCCCTACGAGGCCGTGCCGCCGGTCTGCCCGGCGAACTGGGTGCCGCACGGATTCACGTACCAGATGATGATGCAGCACTACTCGCGGGAGCGGGGGCGCGAGCTGGCGCTCGCGTGGAACCGGCAGGGCATGTTCGCGGCGTCGAAGCACCTGCCGCCGGTGATCCGCTCGCGCGTGGGCTTGCATCCGGGCGAGGTCTATCAGTCGGACGACGTGTGGCACAACTTCGACGTCTACGCGCCTGGGATCAAGGGGACGTTCCAGCCGCTGGAGTTCGCCACCTACGACGTCGCGAGCGCGTTCAAGATCGGTTCGCTCATCAAGCCGAGGACGCTGAAGGTCGATCCGAAGACCGGCAAGGAGGTGCGCGACAACCTCAAGGAGCAGCAGTTCCGTTTCGAGGTTGCCGGCATCATGTGCAACACGGGTTTCCACAAGGGCGGCGTCACGTGGGTGGGCGAGCACGGGACGACGCGCCTCAACGACCGCGTCCTGGCGCGGATCGCGGCGGTGCCGGGATGGGGAGAGCTTTTCAGGTGGCAGGTTTCCGGCATCCTCAACACGCCGGCGCACAAGGGGATTCCCATGGGCGACGGCGGCGGCAACCCGCGCATGAAGGCGCTTTGCGAATGCAGCCACAACATCCTGCACAACGCCACGGCGGGGCTGCTCGGCAACCGTGGGCGCGACGCCGCGCACATGCTCGAGAGCCGGGGCGCGACGGTGAAGTACAGTGAAAGGATGATCGCACTCGCGTCGCGGCTGGATCCCGCGCTCGTGCCGTTCCTGCAGCTGCCGATCCTGGAGTGGAAGCACTATCTGGCGTATTTCAAGCTGATTGAAGACGAAGTGATGGACCGTCACGAGCACCATCTGGAGGGATGGGCGGAGAAGGAGATAGTGGAATACAGGCTGCGGGATACGGACGTCTGGATGCCGCTTGCCGACGATCTGCGCTGCGCGGGCGACGAGGAACGCGCCCTGCTCCTGGCCCGGCTGAACCGCAACCCGCAGCTCATGCGCAAGCGCAAGATGTCGCGGCGCGAGGCGTGGACGGCGGGGCTGGCCGATCTCGTCAAGTGGCCGAAGTTCGACGCGTGCGCCTTTTTCGATCCGGGCGACCGGAAGCACGGGATCAAGGGCGACCAGCGCAAGGCGACGGTGGGGGCCGACGGGACGATAACCTTCACGGACTCGATATACTTCCCAGGCGAGCGCAAGATATACCTTGCGCAGTACCGCGACCGGAACGGCACGCCGCACAACCTCCGCGCCGGCGACGAGGTGTGGTTCTACTGGTGCCCGACGCTCCCACTCCAGATATGGATCACCGACGAGGACGGCAAGGAGCATTACGGGGTTGCGCCCGCGCTGAAGACCGCCGCATGGGTGGACCCCGAGAGCATCAAGGTGGCTGTCGGACAACGGCAGCACCAAATGGCCGAGCTGATGGCGGACACCAGGGCGAGGAATGCGGAAAGCGCGGTCGCGCGGATTGCCGCCTGCGATGTGAACCGCGCGCTGCTGGCCGCCGCGAAGGACGCCAAGGCCGCCGGGCCGCAGCCGGACGGCGAGGGGTACGGCCTCGACGAGCTGAACGAGGCCGACGACGATTTCTCCCCGGCGGATGGTTCGCCGTGTGGTAGCGGTTTAGAGGCCGCCGGGGAGGAAGCCTTTTCCCTGGATGAACTGGCTTCGGTTTAAGAGGTATTTATATGGGCTTTTAGAGTTCCGCAAACAACCAACAAACAGGAGGAAAACGATGAACGAACCAACGAAACAGGCCGAGGCCCCGTCCGTGGAGGCGGCGCCCGGCGAAAAGCACTCCGCGATCATCTCGCGGGGCATATCCATGCCGGCGCACGAGGTGCGCGCGGCGATCAAGCAGGCCGTCGCGCGCGGCCAGGTGTCGGAGGAGGACGGCGAGGAGGTGTTCTGGCTGTACTCCTACGCCCAGGAGTACCACCTGAAGGAGGCCGACCTGGCCGCCAAGATGGGCGCGTACGACAAGAACACGCTCTACCAGGTGTTCCGGGGCAGCTACGGCGTCACGTCCGGCGGCAAGCCCGCGAGCTGGTCGAACGTCGTCAAGGCGATCAAGAGCTTCAAGGCCGTCGAGCTCGAGGAGATGAAGAAGAAGCGCATCGGCATCATCGAGACGGAGGTCAAGAAGACCGTGTTCTCGGCGTGTACGGCGGCCT
>CACZDG010000104.1 GCA_902779865.1 uncultured bacterium | reverse complement strand
GCGCCCTACCAATGCGAACCGGTAGGGGCCGACCACCGGGCGGCCCGTGGGTGGGGCGGGGGAAACAACAAGCGTACAACAACAAGTTGTGCGGCTCGGTGGGGACGCCTCGCCCCACCTGGCCTCGCCCCACCATTCCCAACCTTCGCCTTGGGCGCATGAGCGCCGCAACGGACGCGACGTGCGTTTTCTGTTGGAACGGAAATCCATTGCCCGATGAACGCGGATTTGGTATCATGTGTGCGTTCCAGAAACACCAAAAGAAAGACAAGGCGGAAAACGTGAAGAACAGCAAGAAGAAATACGCGGTCGCGTGCGTGACCTCCATGGGCCTGCGCATCACCCCCGAAAACCGCATGGCGGTACACAACTCCAACCGCTTCCTCCTCCAGGCGACGAGCGCCGAGACGAACGTGCTGAACGTGACAAGCTCGCTCGGACGCGAATGCCTCGCGCTCACGCGCTTCGTCGAGGGCAGCCCGATGGCGGCCTTCATCAAGGCGCAGCTGCGCGCGCGCAACATCGCGTACGAGGCGAAGGAAGTGCCACAGGGCGGACCCTGGGGCTACCGCCACCAGTTCAACATCGCAGACTCCGGCTTCGGCCTGCGCGCGCCCCGCGTGTGGAACGACCGCGCCGGCGAGGTCGGCCGCACGCTCGACCCGAAGGACTACGACGTCAAGCGCATCTTCGGCGACGAGGGCGTGGAGATTCTCCACCTCTCCGGCCTCATCGCCGCCATGAGCCCCGAGACGACCAAGTGCTGCCTCGCGATCGCCAAGGCCGCCAAGAAGTACGGCACGCTCGTCTCCTTCGACCTCAACTACCGCGCCACCTTCTGGAAGGGACGCGAGGCCGAGCTCCGCAAGGCGTTCCACCAGATTGCCTCGGTGGCCGACATCCTCGTGGGCAACGAGGAGGACTTCCAGCTCTGCCTCGGCTTCAAGGGACCCGAAGCCGGCGGCAAGGATCTCGCGGCGAAGATCGAGTCCTTCAAGACGATGATCACCCAGGTCGTGAAGAAGTACCCGAACGCGAAGATGTGCGGCACCACCCTCCGCCAGGTCATCACCGCCAACGAACACCTCTGGGGTGCAATCGTATATTCCGGCGGCAAGTGGTTCGTCGAGGAGCCGCGTCCGATCGTGGTGATGGACCGCATCGGCGGCGGCGACGGCTTCACGGGCGGACTTCTCTACGGCGTTCTCAACGGCTGGGACGGCGAGAAGTGCCTCCAGTTCGGCTGGGCGAGCGGCGTCCTTGCGGCGTCCTCCCTCAACGACTACGCCGAACCCGCCGACGAAAAGCAGGTCTGGGACATCTACAAAGGTAACGCGCGCGTCCAGAGATAATGAAGAATGAAGAATGAAAAACGGAGGAAGTAAAGAATGAAGAAAGCTGACATTGGATTAATCGGGCTCGCCGTGATGGGCGAGAACCTCATCATGAACATGGAGTCGAAGGGCTTCACCGTGGCGTGCTACAACCGCACCGTCGAGAAGGTGGATAACTTCGTCAACGGCCGTGCGAAGGGCAAAAACATCATCGGCTGCCATTCGATCCAGGAACTCGCCGACAACCTCGAGAAGCCCCGCAAGGTCTTCTGTATGGTCAAGGCCGGCGCGGCGGTGGACGCGATGATCGAGCAGCTGCTGGGCGTGCTTGAGCCGGGCGACATCATCATCGACGGCGGCAACTCGCACTTCCCGGATACGATCCGCCGCACGCAGTACGTGGAGTCGAAGGGACTTCTCTACGTCGGTACGGGCGTCTCTGGCGGCGAAGAGGGTGCGCTCAAGGGTCCGTCCATGATGCCTGGTGGTTCGCCCGCCGCATGGCCCTACGTGAAGCCCCGAGAACGGCGCCGGACACTTCGTCAAGATGGTCCACAACGGCATCGAGTACGGCGACATGCAGCTCATCTGCGAGAGCTACCAGCTCATGCGCGACCTGCTTGGAATGAGCGACGACGAAATGCACGAGGTGTTCAAGCAGTGGAACACCACGGAGCTCGACTCCTACCTCATCGAAATCACGCGCGACATCCTCGCGTACAAGGACACCGACGGTTCCGCGCTCGTTGAGAACATCCTCGACACAGCCGGACAGAAAGGTACCGGCAAGTGGACGGGCATCGCCGCGCTCGACGAGGGCGTACCGCTCACGCTCATCGGCGAGGCCGTGTTCGCGCGCTGCCTCTCCGCGATGAAGGCCGAGCGCGTGGAGGCCGCCAAGGTCTTCAACCGCACGGTCCCGCCTTTCACGGGCGACAAGGCCGCGTTCGTCGAGAACATCCGCCAGGCGCTCTTCGCCTCGAAGATTATCTCCTACGCGCAGGGCTACACGCTCATGCGCACGGCCGCGAAGACGTACGGCTGGAACCTCAACTACGGCGGCATCGCGCTCATGTGGCGCGGCGGCTGCATCATCCGCAGCGTGTTCCTCGGGAAGATCAAGGAAGCCTACGACAAAAACCCCGAACTCACGAACCTCCTGCTCGACCCGTACTTCAAGGCGACAATCGAGAAGCTCGTGCCAGCGTGGCGCCAGGTGGCCGCGGCGGCCGTCTCGTACGGCATCCCCGCCCCGGCGATGACCTCCGCGCTCGCGTACTTCGACGGCTACACCACGGCGCGTCTCCCGGCGAATCTCCTCCAGGCGCAGCGCGACTACTTCGGCGCGCACACGTACGAAAGGCTCGACTCGCCCCGCGGCCAGTTCTTCCACACGAACTGGACCGGCCACGGCGGCAACACCTCCGCCGCCACGTACAATGCCTGACATACGCATACTCGCGCTGGACCTCGACGGCACGCTGCTCGACTCGGAGAAGCGGCTGTCGGAGGTCAACCGGAACGCCCTCGCCGCAGCGGCGGCGAAGGGCGTTCTCGTGGTGCCCACCACTGGACGCTTCTTCGGCATGATGCCGCCGGCCGTGTGCGACCTCCCGTTCGTGCGCTACGCGATCACAGTCAACGGCGCACAGGTGTACGACCGAGAGACGGACTCTGCCATCGTGCGCGAGGAGCTGCCGCTTGACAAGGCGCTCGCCGTGATGCGCTTCCTCGACGGCTTCGACGTGATCTACGACTGCTATCAGGACAACTGGGGACGCATGACGAAGGCGATGCAGGACAAAGCCGAGGAATACGCGCAGGATCCACATTACGTGAAGATGATCCGCGAGTTCCGCAAGCCCTACCCCGACCTGAAGGAATACCTCGCGGAACGGGGGCGCGATGTGCAGAAGATAATGCTCTTCGCGCGCGATCCGGCGGTGCGCGACGCAATCGCTGCGGTACTGCAAACGAGGTTCGACGGCCTCGCCATATCAACCTCCACCTTCAACAACCTTGAAATCAACGCCGCGTCCGCGCACAAGGGACGCGCCCTCGAGCGATTCGCCGCACACCTTGGGCTGTCACTTGAAAACTGCATGGCGTTCGGCGACGGCCTCAACGACCTCTCGATGGTGCGCATGGCTGGTATCGGCGTAGCAATGGCAAACGCCATGCCGGAAGTACTCGCCGCAGCAAACTACGTGACGCTCTCAAACGACGAGGACGGCGTCTCCGCCGCCATCCACCACTTTATTCAGGTGGGAGCACCTCTACATGTCTGATACGAGGCGTCTGTGTAAGTTTGAAGTAAGTTAGTTTGGTTCGCGCAATGTCGGGAAATATGGTACAATACAAGCCGTCAACGCAAAGTATGATATGGAAACGGAAATGACCATCAAAGCTGGAGACGTCAAGAAGGCCGTGGTGCTGGCCGCTGGGCTCGGGACGCGCCTGAGGCCGCTCACTCTCGTGCAGCCAAAGCCGCTGCTGCCGGTGTGGGGCGTGCCGATGCTTGAGCGCATTCTGAGCATGCTGGAGTCGTGGGGCGTGGAGGAGATCGCCGTGAACACCCACTGGCAGGCGCCCAAGGTGCGGCAGTACGTTCAGTCTCGGAAGGGCCGCGCGAAGGTGACTGTGGCGGAGGAGCCGGAGATTCTCGGCACGGGCGGCGTGTTGAATCCTCTCAGGTACTTTCTCGGCGATGGCCCGTTCTGGCTTGTGAACGGGGACGTCGTGGCGGAGGGGCTCGACCCGCAGCCGATTGTTGACGCATTCGTGCGGAGCGGTTCGTTCGCCGCGTGTTGGCTTTCCGATACGCATGGCCCGCGTACCGTGGAGGCCGACCCCGAGGGACGCGTCTGCAACTGGAAGAGCGACGTGCCGGGCGACAACGGAACCTACACGTACTGCGGCTGTGCGCTCCTCTCGCGTCAGGTGCTCGACTACCTGCCGCCGTCCGGGTTCTCCACGATCGTGCAGGCATACGAAAAGGCGATGATGGAGGACGCGAAGTTCGTCGTCGGCGTTACGGAGCCGGACGCCTTCTGGGGCGATGCTGGGACGCTTGAAAGCTATCTTGAAATCCACAACGCGCTCGACCCCGACCGCTTCGAGGAAAACCCGAACGTGCTGTTCGAGGGCGTGAAGCTCGTCGATTCCGCCGACCTCGGCGGGTGCGTCGTGACGGGCGGCCTTGTTGGCGGCGCGTTCGAGCGCATGGCGCTCGTGGGCCTCTACCAGATCGACGCGCCGCGTCTCGCCGCGCTTGCGGACGCGCTTGGATGGCCGCGCGCGGACGTTGCGTGCGGCTTCCTCGGCGCACGTGGCAGCGACCGCAGCTTCTGGCGTTTCGTCCACGGCGACGACCGCGCCATCGCTATCGAGTATGACGACGAGAAGCGTCCCGAAAACGCGCGCTACGCATCCCACGCGCGTCTGCTCGCGGAGGCTGGCGTGCCAGTGCCGCGCGTGTTGGCGGATGTGCCGTCCGCAAAGGCGCTCGCGCTCGAGGACATCGACGGTGACTCGCTTGAGGACAGGGCGAACCGGCGCGGTGCGGACCTGCTTAAGCTCTACGCGCCCGTCGTGAAGGCGTTGCGCGTGATGCACGAGAAGGGCACGGAGGCGGCGCTTGCGCAGGACGTGACGCTTGAGCCGCCGTTTGGCCCTGAACTCTACGCATGGGAGCACGACCTCTTCGAGACCTACTGCGTGAAGGAGCGCTTCGGTTACGACGCGATGCCGAAGGACGTGCGCGCAGAGCTGGAGGACGTGGCCGCGGAACTGACGCGCCAGCGTCCAGTGCTTGTACACCGCGACTTCCAGAGTTCCAACGTGCTCTACCGCGCCGACGGCTCGTTCGCGTTCATCGACTTCCAGGGGATGCGCCTCGGCGCGGCCGCGTACGACCTCGCATCGCTCCTGTACGATCCATACGTGCCGCTGGACGAGAAATCGCGCGCGTCGCTTGCGCGGCTCTATCCGGTCGAGAAGCTTGCGTTCGGCGCGGTGCAGCGTCTCGTGCAGGCGCTCGGCGCGTTCGGTCGCCTCGCCTCGGTGGGGCAGCCGCAGTTCGGACGCCACGTGGCGCCCGCGCTGCAGAACCTGCTCGCGGCGGCGGACGAGGCGGACCTCGACGCGATCGGCGCGTTTGCGGAGGACCTCATCGCGAAGGAGGAAATCCGACTCGGGCATTTCCACCACCACCACGACGACGAAGAAGAATAGCGATGAAGTCGTCCGTCAAACAGTTCCTCGTGCGGATTCGCACGGAAGCCGCCCGCCGCGCCGATGGCGTGACGACGCGCGCGATGGGCCGCCGCCGCCGCTTCACCGCGTACGACCTGGGCGAGGATACGTTCGTGTTCGAGACGGGCGTGTGGACGGACCTCGACGCCCACGCTTCCGTGCTGTTAGCGCGCAAGTGCGATCTGAGGCACGGCACGCGGGGACACGTGATGACCGTTACGACGGGCAACCACTCCGTCGCGGCGCTGCCGCTTCTGCAAGGACAGTTCTGGGATCTTTCCCGCATCGCGGTGATGAAGCGCGGCGACGTGCTGTCGCATGCGATTCTATGCGGCAACGTGGTTGGCGGCAAGCTGGAGCTTTCGCAGCGCGACGTGCCGTGCAAGCTGCTCGTGGAGCTTGACGCGTGGCTCACGCGCACGCTCAAGTTTGCGTTGGGCGACGTGGTGATGCTCGAGCGCACGGAAGAGGCGCTGGAGCACTACCGCCGCGAAGGCATGGAGTGGCGCGTCAAGCCGCTCGCATGGACGGAACGCGAGATGTCAGTGGCACTCCGAGCGAGCCGCAAGCGCATATCTACCGACCTCACCTACTACCACGGCTCCAGAGGCGTCCATTTCCTTTCCTACTCGGACTTCCACAAGTTCGCGGCCCTTGCCACCACGGATTTCCAGCAGTTCCGCGAGCAGCTCAGGGAGCTTACGAGCGTGTTCGAGGGGCATACGACGTCGTTCCTTCGCCAGCCGAAGCTGCACGGACACCATGAGATCGAGCTGTTCGGCCTCCGCCGCGGCGTTGCGTTGGAGCGGATCGTACCGGAGCTGGAGAAGCTGATGGAGAAGATCGTGCTCGGGCGCATCTCGCAGGAGGCCGCCGCCGCGCGCATTGCCGAGATAGATACGCTGTACAGGTCGCTGCTCTCGCGTCCGGAACTCGCAGACGAGACTTCCAACGCCTTCATCGAGACGCTCTACATGTATCTGACCGGCGAGATATACTCCGTGATGGGCGAGGGTTCAACGCCGGCGTTCGACGACCGGCGAACCGCGCTTCCGGGCGCGACGTTCGTCGATGGCAGGCCGATGTTCCATCCGGGCGTCGATTCCAGGAGCGAAGTGCTGCTCTCCAACATCCGCGCGCTCATGAGCAAGGACGAGCACGTGGAGTATGCGAACGTTTACGAGCTGCGCACGGACGCGGCCGGTGCGGAGGACGAGCTTGCGATCGGACAGGGCCGCACGCGCGAAATCGTTTACAAGTCCGACCGCCGCCCCGTCGTCGCGTCGCTCGTCGAGAAGCGGCTGTCGCAGTCCGGGCGCGGCTACGGCAGCTACGTGATCGCGCGCGTGCAGGCGTTCACGTCGTTGGGCGTGGGCCTTGCGGAGTATCGTCTCCTGCGCCGCCGCAGCACGCACGGCCGCCGCAACTTCTTCGATTACTTCATCAGGACCCGCTGCGAAGGTGAGCCGCTTGCGGACATCCCTGCGGGGTATTTCCAGATGGCGGGCGAATTCGGCGGCGAGGAGGCCGGAGAGGATCCGCAGGTCGTCGCTGCGCTTGCGTTCCTCATGGGCGACGCCGCCGCGCAGAATCTGGTGATGAAGAAGTACGACCCCGTGGCGAAGACGTGCCACTACGGCACGGGCAAAGAGATCTACCGCTTCGGGTACGACATCAAGGCGGGCCGACTCATGCCGAAGTCGGTGTCGTGCTGCTCCGTGCGCGGATCGCTCGGCTGGCCGGACGTGTCGCTAACCGAAGGCAACCTCGACGCGATCTGCCGTTTCTACATTTCCTTCTACGCGAAAACGCTTGCGGCTTTCGCCGAGAAGCATCCTGTAATCTCGCTGCCGGTGCTGGGCGAGCGCTTCTTCGCCGGGTTCGAGTTCCGCCTGCGCGCGATGGAGTGGCAGTTCACGATCCAGCGTGACGCATTCGAGAGCTTCGACCCGCACTTGCCGCCGCGCTACGGCTTTCTGGCAAAGTGGCATTTCGTCCTCTGGGCGCTTGAACGCCACGTGCGCCGCGTGAACGTTCTGCGCCGTGCGTTCTTCGAGCGCATCGCCAACCCCGACGCCGTCGAGGTGGAGACTCCCGCCGAGGACATGCACGCGATGGAGGATACAAACGCCGCCAACGTCCTCAACGCGCTCGAGGACATTGAAATCCGCTTCATCGGAGATTCTGGGGAATGATGCCATACAGAACGGGACGTCTGCTTGGAAAAGGCGGGATGTCAGATGTTTACGAGGCGGAGGCGTCGGACGGACATCGTGTTGCCGTAAAGGTTTTTCGGCGGGAGAAGGACAGCCGCTTTCTTGAAAAGCGTTTCATGGCGGAGGCCAAACTGCTCAAGACGCTTTATCATCCCAATATCGTCAGGGTAAGGGACTTTGGAATTGACGACGATACAGGCCGTGGATGGTTTGCCATGGATCTTGTGCTTGGTGCGGATGGCCGTGTACAGACGCTGGAGGATGTGCGCAAAGTTGGCGGAATTGACGATGCCAGATTGAGGATGTGGTTTGACGAAACGAAGGCGGCGCTTGACTATCTGCACTCGTGCGGCGTCATACACCGTGACGTGAAACTCGAAAACATACTCATCGACAGTGACGGACACGCTCGTCTTGCGGACTTTGGCGTTTCGCGTATCGCAGATGAACGGCTCAGAGGTGAAGTCGGCGTTGAATCAACATTTGTGACGGGTGAAACGATTGAAACACGCCCTGTCATGGGGACGTATTTCTATCTGCCGCCCGATGTTCGCGCCGGCAAACCAGCAACGGCCGAGACAGATATCTATGCGCTTGGTGTCGCCTTCTTTCGCCTTCTTACAGGCTTATGGTACGAGCCGGGCACAAACGCGCTCGATCTCCTCGCACCGTTTCCCGAATACTGGCGCAAGGAACTACCGAAGCTGCTTGATTCGGCCACGCAATGCCTGGGACGGCATCGCCACATCTGGAAAATGGCAGCGGCTGTTGTTGCCGCTGTATTGCTGACTGTCATTTTCGCGGCATGGTTGTACGTCCGGCATGATCGCAAAACGGGAGGTGCGCCCTCCGTGTCATCCATGACAGATTGGACGCTTCCGACATCCTTCGCAACGCCTATTGTAAAGCAGTTTCCTCTCGGAGATGGCTGCACAATGGATTTCTGCGCTTGTCCTGCAGGGGCTTTCATGATGTCAAACCTTGACAAGACCACATGCCATAAGGTGACGATTACCCGTCCGTTTTGGATTGGCAGAACCGTCGTCACCGCTCGGCAGTTGCAACAGGTGTTGCCGAACCTGGTACGGGACAAGGTGGCGAGGAAGATGGAATCTGCATTCACGAACATGAATGTTGTCTGCCGTCTGTGGGGAAGGCCCGTACGCGAGTGCATCCGCAACATGAACATGCGATACGGGTATGCGCTTCCTTCAGGTTATGTGTTTCGCTTGCCAACGGAGGCAGAACTCGAATATGCGATCCGCGAAGGCGGCACAAGGTTGCCCCGGTATGCCGACGTCTGGCTGGATGCGGAGGAAACGAAGCGCATGACAGGGGCCGTTGGCATTGAAAACATCGATGACCTCCGGCTTGTTCCAACGGTTGCCGACCACGCCCAAAACGCCTTCGGTCTCGCCACGTTATGGACGGATACGGAACAGGCCGTGCTCGACACCATTGATGGTAAAGTCGGTACGAAAACGGCCAAGGACAGTATCGCCTATTCCCATGAGGAGATAGACCCGCTCCGAACCGGCGCACTGTACCTCAGCCGCCAATTCCAGTTCGAGCGATGGCTCACGAAAGAACCGTCAGGCTTCATCCGTATCTGCATCGGTCCGCAACTAACCACTAGCAACTAACCTCCAGCCGCCATGATCCCCGACACGCCACAGACGCTTCTCAGAAGAATCGCCGAATACGCCCAAGGCGACGATGCCGCCGAGTGGGCCAAGTTTGTGGAGCTCTACGACCCGGTGATTCGCATGTACATTGCGCAGACAGGCAACGTGAGTTTGGTCGATACCGACGACATCGTTCAGGATATATTCGTACGGCTTGTCGATGTTTTGCGCAATGGCGAATACAAGAAGGAGAAGGGGCGCTTCAGAAGCTACCTTGCGTCTATGGTGCGCCGTCTCTTGATCGACCGCCACCGGCGCGAAATAGTACGCCCTGATAGGGAGTCGTCGATGAAGCCGCCGCCGGAAGGGACGCAATCCATTGTATCCGCAGACGACATACCTTCCAATTTGCCAGATCCAGCGACGATAGTTGACATGCGGTTTGCAATTGCCCGGCATCAGGCCGCAGTCGAGCATGTCCTTTGCCGCACGATGCTTGAAAAACGGACAGTCGCAGCTTATCGTGAATACGCGATTGAAGAACAGCCCGCAGCTGAAGTAGCCGCCCGCCACGGCATAACCATAAACAATCTTCGTCAGCTCAAGCACCGAATCGACCGCATGATTTCCGCCGTGGAGGCGTCCTATGACAAGGCGTAGTCTTTTTGCCCCACCGAAACTTTTTTAATTTTCTTGCATAATTTTCCTGCGCCCCGTGCGTATAACGTATTATGGTTGTTTACCAAAATTGTTAAAGAAAGGAAAATTGTATTATGAAAATAAAGTGCCAGCCATTCGCTGCGGCAGTTGCGGTGCTTGCTGCCGCAGTAATCATAGCCGGTGTCGCCCGTGGCGAAACGGAGACCATCGATGGTTTTACTTGGACATATTGTATCAATGGTGATACGGCAGAGATTTACGGAAGCTTAAATTCAGAAGGGACTGGATTTATTCATGCTGTTTCGCCTGAGCCAGAAGGTGCGATTTCGATCCCTACAATGCTTGGCGGTTTACCCGTGGCGTGCATAGGCGATAATGCGTTCAGGGATTGTTGTAACCTCACGCATGTAACGATACCCGACAGTGTCACAAACATAGGGTATACTGCGTTTAATGGATGTAGCAAGTTGTCAAGTCTGACTATTCCGAATAATGTGACGGGCATTGGACCTTTTGCATTTTCAGAGTGTAATGCACTTACGAATGTTGTATTGGGCAGTGGCGTCTCGCACATAGAGCCTGACGCATTTTGTGATTGCGGAGGGGTGCGGTCATTTGTGGTCGCTGCAGATAATCCATCCTACAGGTCGGATTCGGGGTTGTTGTTTACGAAGGACGGGTCGGTTGTTGTTTGCGGCATATCTGGTGACATAGTGATTCCCGATAGCGTAACGTACATAGGCGACTATGCATTTTCTGGACGGCAGGATTTGACAAGTGTGACGATACCGAGTAGCGTTACCGGAATCGGCTACAGTTCTTTTTCCGAATGTATTGGATTGTCCGACTTGGTAATACCTGATAATGTGCAGCGCATAGAACTTTATGCGTTTTGCCGCTGTGGCGGATTGACGAACTTGACAATCGGTAGCAGTGTGGTGGGTATCGGAAGTTTTTCATTTTTAGAATGCACAGGCCTTAAATACGTGACGATACCCGATAGTGTGACGGAAATTGACTGCGGCGCGTTCTCCGGATGTTCAAACATTGTGGAGTTTGTTGTTTCGGAGGACAATCCCGCCTATCGATCTGATTGTGGACTGCTGCTCACAAAAGATGGTTCTACGGTTGTGTGCGGGGTGAATGGAAATGTCGTCATTCCGGATGGCGTGACTTTCATCAATGAATGGGCGTTTGAAGGATACGGTGGGCTTACGGACATTACGATTCCAAGTAACGTCACGAATATTGGTGTATGTGCGTTTAGGGACTGTGGGGCTCTGACTAACATCGTGTTTCTCGGGGACGTCCCTGAAATTGCCGAATATGCATTTGATGGGTTGCCAGAGATCACGGAATGTTCGCCGTCGGATGTCGTAGATGTCGTGTTGAGAGAAGGAGGGGCGCAACAATTTACGGTTTCGGCGCACGATCCTGATGGACTAGATGTCCGTTATGTATGGACTATCGACGGCGAAGAGGTTATGTCTGGCATCCAGGCGACGAACCTTGTATTTGATTCTTCGGACTATATGGACAACTCCTGTGGCCATGAAATCGTATGTTACGTGAACGACGATTTTTGGACGAACGTCGTGCATCGGAAGTGGATGGTGTATGTGCCGAAGGAAATACACATTGATTTAGGCGATAACGATAATGCGTATGCGCTGCAAAGTGCGATCTATGATTCAACGCCATACGATACGATTCACGTCCCGGCAGGCTGGTATGTTGAACATGAAATCCCCCACCCATTGACGATCATAGCTGATGACGGCCCTACGAATACCGTTATTGAAGGTACAATTTCATTTGATGAATATAACTGGCGCACGCCCGGCAAAGTGACATTGCGCGGATTCACTTTGACGGGGAAGATAGACTCCATGTGTTACGAATCCGTGTATTCTAATCTGTCGCTGGAGCGGTGCATCATCGTGAATGGCGGAATAGACCGCGACAATTGGTGGGAAGATGAAAATCAAGACGACGACTCCTACGACGAATACGAAGAGTCTGACAATGCGGAAACTGTTCGTTGTCTATTCGTCAATTGTTCGCTTGACAGATGCACTGTTGCGAACAATTGTGTCGATCCGGAGATATTGCCTCTCATGGCGAACTGTGTGTGTTCTGGGACAATCGTGTGGGGCAACGAAGGTGCAGAGAACGATGCACAAGATCCAGTGTTCGTTTCGCTTTCAAATGGCGATTACCGTCTGCGCACTTCGTCTCCGTATGTCGCGAATGGAATTGCGACAAGGGGGGCGTTGGACGATGTCGTGTCAGGCCATGTCATTTCTGCATCCGTGGTCGGTCCCGGATCGCTCGACAAGATGGTTGCAACCGTAGAAGATGGCGGGAGTGCGACTTTCTCGGTAGCCTTTGGCTCGCATCCGTTTGACCATTTCGAAGTAAATGGCGAACCCGTCGTTGTCCCTGGTAATTCTTACACATTCTCTAATGTCGCGTCAGATGCGACGCTGACGGCGTTCTTCGTATCCAACATCACGTTCTACGTCGATGCCGAGAACGGCAGCGACGCGGCGGACGGCTTCACGAAGGCGTCGGCTGTTGCCTCGTTGCAGACGGCGATTGACCGCACCGTGAACGGTGATAAGATACTCGTTGCAGACGGCGTATACGCGTCGATAGAAACGAATGCAAAGAGCATAATAATCGAAAGCGAGAACGGCTATAGAGCCACAATCATCGACGGTGGCTGGACGAATCGATGCGTTTATGCAGGAGGCAACGGCTATGGAGACTTTTACTGGACAGATGCGAGTACCGTCTTACGTGGATTTACGCTTCGTAATGGTCGCTCAACATTCGGTGGCGGAGCTATTGGTGGAACATTGGAGAGGTGTCTTATCGTGAATTGCTCGGCAACTCTGCCAGATGTTGATGATCATTACGATTTGGGAAATTGGGCCTCTCCATTTGGTGTCGGGGGAGGTGCGTATGACTCAACACTGTTCTATTGCACCGTTGTCGGCAATATTGCTGAATATTGGGAGGGGAACGAATATTCCCTTGAAGGCAGAGGAGGTAAAGGCGGCGGCGTGTACGGCTGTACACTTGAAAACTGTATCGTGTACGGCAACGAAGGGGTGGTCGCCCCGGATGAATCCAACTCTGAGTGTTCGAGCGACAGTTTCGTTGGCGTTGATCCTCTGTTTGTCAATGCTGCAAACGGTGATTATCGCCTCATGTCGAATTCTCCCTGCGTTGTCGCTGGCGTTGCCACAGCGGGATGCGAAACGGAGGTTGTGTCTGGTACCATGCCCGAATTGACGTCAGAGCAGGCGGAGTCGTGGGTTTCCGAATATCTTGCTGTTCGCTATGTGAAGAGCGGCGAAACCGCAGTGGACTACCAGAGTCGCTTTGAAGCAAAGTTCGGATCAGACCTTGTCGCGGCGATGGCGAAGCCGACGGACAAGAAGGATGCGCAGGGAAATGCGATGTATGTCTGGCAGGATTATGTTGCTGGTACAGACCCGACGGACACGAACTCGGTATTCACGGCGAAGATCAATATGGTTGATGGCGCGCCAGTCATCTCCTGGGAGCCGGAGCTTCCTCCCGAACAGGCAGCACTTCGCACCTATACAATCTACGGCAAGACCAACTTGACCGACCATGTGTGGCATTCGCCGACAAACTCCTCCAGCCGGTTCTTCCGCATCGGTGTCGAGTTGCGGTAAGTCAATGTTCAAAAATAAGTCGAACACTAAAAATTGCACTACTCCCCCCCCCCCCCCCCCCCCCCCCC
>CACZDG010000103.1 GCA_902779865.1 uncultured bacterium | reverse complement strand
GTTCCAGGAGTTCTGGCGCGAGAACAGCGGCGCGGACCGCCGCGCGTACGAGTATGGCGAGGCGACGCCGCACCTCGTGCTGATGGCGTTCCTCCAGCGAGTCACGAATGGCAAGGGGCACATCATCCGCGAGATGGCGCTCGGTAGCCGCCGCCTAGATCTATGCGTGGAATACCGCGACAAGAGGTACGCGGTCGAAGTCAAGACTACCAAGAACTTCGCGGGCGAGAAGTCCTACGGACAGCTCGCGGACTATCTTTCGACGCTAGGCCTCGACGAGGGATGGATGGCGGTTTTCGACGTTGAAGGAACAAAGCCGTGGGAAGAGAGGCTGTACGTTCGCGACGTGACGTTCAAGGGCAAGACCCTACATGTTGTCGGCTTGTGAGGGAGATATGGAAAAATGTGTAAGTCGCGAAATCATTTCACGGCAAAACCCTTAATCCTTGCAATCGCCGGCGCCAGGGATTCTCGCGCCCCGTTGCGGCAGGCGACGACGAGGGTGTAAAGCCCAGGCTCTGGCAGTGCCTCGAACACGCAGTCTATCGTCTGACTGTCGCTGCGTTCCACAGTTGCGGTGGCAACCGTCTTGCCGGAATCCTGATCTGTGAGCCATACGCCTTCATCTGGATTGTCCGGCGAGATGCCTAGCCTCCTGCCCTGCAAGAGCAGACGGTGCGTGCCGATAATCTCGGACGAACGTTTAGTGACGGCATCCATGGCCGACGAAATTATGCATGAGAGGCCCGACGTGACATTCTCCGGAATCTCCGCAGCCATCTTGCTCTTTAGCGGATTAAGCATGCGCATCGTTGCGACAAGCTGATGTGTTGCCGGATCAAACTCGTCGTCCTCATTCGCAAAAGTGCCACGTATGGCAAAACCCATTAGCAGGCGGCCAAGCTTGACACAATTCCCCTGAAGCAGTTGATCGTCAACCTCATCGGCAAGGACGTCAAGGAAGTATTTCCACAACTTGGCGTCCTGCTTTGTGCGATCTGCAAGAAGCGCAGCCAGTTCTTCATGGCCGACAGTACCGGCTGACTGAACGCTGGCGCGGTAGAGTCGCTTGCTTGTAAGGGCGCTTGACACCTTCTCCAATTTAAAAGTTATTTTGCTCATGGGGCGTATTATACCATATCCTAATCGTTTAGGCTAGCACCATAAGCAATGGAAAAAATCATCCCCCAATAGACCTGTAACCATCCATACAATAGAGTCGCGGGTCTCCATCCAATGGAGACCCCACCTCTCCATCCAATGGAGACGCGGCTCTCCATTCAATGGAGACCCCGCCTCTCCATCCAATGGAGCCCCCACCTCTCCATCCAATGGAGACGCGGCTCTCCATCAAATGGAGACCCCACCTCTCCATCCAATGGAGACACGGCATTCAGTCTGACCTAAAAAAGCAGTTGGGCGAACCCTTCTTGTTTTAGCCGCAAAGAGCGCAAAGAACGCAAAGGGCACAGAGCTTCTAGGAAAAGATAGAGTATTATTGCACTGGCAATGAAATATGGTGAGCCGCAAAGAACGCATAGTTAGCAAAGCCTTTGTGCTCTTTGCGATCTTTGCGGCTGTAACTCCCGATATTTGATAGGCGCACCTATAATTTGCTGAGGGTTTCGTATTTCTCAAGCGTGGTTTCGTATATTGTAAGTCTTTTTTGTTGCAACCCGTATGGGGAATATGATATGATAATGGTGACTTAGCGAAATTAGCGAAAGTTGACCATGTCAATTGCCGAATCAAAGAGAGGAAAAAGATGATGAAAACAGAACGTATGTCAGCGCACTTCGGCGCGAATGAAACATGGAGTGACGCGTTTTGTCGCGTCCGCAACCGCATCGCGCTTGTCGCGGCGGCTATCTGTGCGGCGGCGGCGCCATTGTCGTCGCAGGCCGTATCGGCGCTGGGCAGCATCAGCGACGTGCGCGTCGGTCCGTTGTTGACGACCACATGGAGCCAGACGGGTGCCGGCGGCACCAGTGGCCCCTCTTGCTACAACTACTACACGCCGAATCACTACGCATGCGGATGCGTTGCCACAGCCATAGCGCAGATCATGTACTTCCACAAGTATCCTACGGAGCGGATCAATCCCGGCGAGACGATCTACGCCAGCGTCAACCAAGCAGAACTTGGCGCAAGCAACGCCGGGAGCTGGAGCGTCGGCTCCGACGGTACCGGCAGCTACACGTTGTACTCCGGCGGTGCGTCCACGGCGTTCAACCCGGCCTACGGTGGCCCCTACGACTGGAGCAGTATGGTCGCTTCGCCCACGAGCGATACTTCCGAGAACTCCCGCAAGGCGATTGGCCTGCTCACCCGCGACGTGGGGCTTGCGGTATTTGCGGACTACAACGTGAAGTCCGGCGAGACGAGCGGCTTCACCCGCGCCCGGGCGTCCAGCCTCATCCTGAACCTCCATTACGCGGACGCCGTGAGGACAGGGTTCGACGCGAATAAGCTTATCGCGAACCTCGACGCCGGCCTACCCGTGTTGCTCGCCCTTACCAGCCATGAGGTCGTCGCAGACGGATACGGCTACCACAACGGCACGCTCTATATTCACATCAACTACGGACACGGCGGCACCAACAGTGGCTGGTACGACCCCACCTCCACCATCGGTACGAGCAACATGAGCATCGCTGACATGGTGGCGAACATCTTTCCGCCGACGCGCGGCGCGCGCCACTCGTCCGTCATCAGCGGACGCGTCCTCGACGCGAACGGCAGCCCCGTCGCCAACGCCACCGTCACCGCCACGGGCGCCACGACGGCCACGACCAACTCGAACGCGAACGGCACGTACGCCTTCATCCTCCCCGCCGGCACTTACACCTTCACCGCCACGAGCGGCAACAGTTCCGGCACGCTCTCCAACTGCGCCGTCGAGGCCAGCGAGCAGAAGACGCGCGCCGAGTTCGCGGATCCCTATAATCAAGGCGGGTGGGACTCCGGCGTGAACAACAGCCGGAGCGGCGTCAACGTCACCCTTGGGAAGACCGCGACCATGGGCGAGCCGGACGCATATCTCCAGTACGTCGAATCGAACGGCAGTCAGACCATCGACACGAGGGTGACGCCGGGACCGACGGAGTCCGTCACCCCGTTCGTCACGGCCATGGCTGTCTATGCCGACCTGGACTGGACAAACGGCATCTGCATGGTCAGTTCCGGCTATAACGATTTCCATCCCCTGAAGAACAACGATGGCAAGATTGGCGCCTCGTTCAAGAACACGGGCGGCAGCGTCATGAGTCTCGCTTCGGGCACGGCTCTGAATTCGGGGCGCCGTCATGTGGCGACGACGGTGGTGAAGAACCAGCCGTTTACTGTCAATGTCGATGGCGCCATTGCCACTTCCGGTGGTAATGCAGGGACCCTAGGTTCGGGACGGACGCTCTATGCATTTGCTTCAAACAACGGCTCGTCCGCAGGCGACAATCGCTGCATGACGAAACTCTACGGTCTGAAGATCTGCATCAACGACGAACTCGTGCGCGACTACGTGCCGGCGATCAAGGACGGCGTGGCCGGTCTCTACGACAGGCAGAACGACGAGTGGTATCACTCGCAGTCCGGGGCCGAGCTCATCGCAGGTCCGGCCCTCTCGGAGTATCCTTCCCTGCCGAATCCGGTCACTGCCGACTACACGCTGATGTCTGATGTGACGATTGACGGCACGCTCACCGTCAACAGCGGCTCGACGATCTACCTAAACGGATACAAGCTCACCGTGAAGGGACTCGATGGAAGCGGCACGATCACCGACGTGGTGCCCGCTGCGGCACATCCCGGCGAACTCCATGTTGTCGTGCCGAGCGGGACGACAGTCGCTAACTCGACGGTCGCGTTCACTGGTACCATGAAGCTTGTTGTGGAAGGGAGCGGGACGTTCACCGCGTCCAAGGCAAACCAGACCTACACCGGCGGCACGGAGGTACAGGCCGGCACGCTCACGCTTGGCACAGCCACCCACCCGCTCGGCAACGGCAACGCCACGCAGACGGTGACGTTGAGGGAGAATGCGGTCTTCAACTTCGCCAACTGCAAGAACGATACGACGTGCTGCTACAATTTCAACCTCTATGGTGGCAGCGAGGTGCGGGCCTCCTCGTCGAGAACCAGATGGATCCGCCTTGTTGGCTCCGCGACGCTTTATGGCGACGCCACGTTTAAGGGCGGTACATTCGATTTCTTTGGCGGCATACAGAGCGCGCACACCACCCTGACCTTGAACGGACACACCCTCTATCTGAACCTTAACACCAACGACGGGAACCTTCGCTTCATCAAAACGCTCGATGCCGGAAGCGTGGTGTTCTCGGCTGGTGCTGCGTCGTTTTACGGAAGCGTGGACTTCTCGACCGCCACGCTGGGATTTGAAGGAAGCGGCTGGTTCTTCAACGGCAATTCAGGCCTGACCGCCAGCAACCTCTATTTCAGGAGCACGAGCAACAAGAAGTGGCGTTCGCAGGGCGCGAATGAGTCGTACGTGCTTGGGACGTACATCGCCGGCGACTGGCGCGCGCCGTTCACCATGCGCAGCGGCGCGACGCTCGACCTCTCCGAGGTGAGCGGCACGTGGAATGCAGGTGGGCTTCCAATTGACGGTAACAACGCCGATCGCAACCAAGCTGGCCGCGTCACGTTCCTTTCCGCCAACGCCACCTACACGGTCAATGTCGGGGCGCGCAATATCGCCCGGGGAGAGAAGATCGTGCAGTTCGTTGATGGCTATTCCCCCGCAAGTACCGTCGAGTTCAATCTTGTCGGGGTTGGCGTGGATATCTACAGCCTTGCGGTGGTAAGCGAAGGTGGCCACACCTATCTTGAGGTAACGGGCCAGGTTCCCTACGCGCGGTGGGTGATCGACAGCGCCACTCCCGCCAATTCCGGATGGAGGTTCTACAATCCCAACAATGAAGAGGAGGTGCCTGGATGGACCGGCGGCGTCACGTCCGAAATGGAAGTGCGCATCTACTCCTACGCGGAGCATCAAGCCGTGAAATTGCAGAACGTGTCGCCGTTCAGGTACAGCCTCTACGGTCCGTTCCAGATTCCCAGCGACGCGACCGAATGGGATTTGACCTCCTGCTTCGACATCCTTGCGGGCGACGCGACCATTGACGTCAACGGCAAGAAACTCTATCTGAACAAGCTCGACTTCGCCGGCACGATCACCGACACGTCAGCAGATACGGAGCATCCCGGCGAAGTCTATGTTACGGTGGCAAGCGGAACGGCCAACAACACGGCGGTCGCGCTGACCGGCAATTTGAAGCTCGTCAAGGATGGCTCGGGCACGCTCACCGCGTCCAAGGCAAGCCAGACCTACACCGGCGGTACGGAGGTACTGGCCGGCACTCTCGCGCTCGGCACCGCCACCCACCCGCTCGGCGACGGCAACGCCACGCAGACGGTGACCGTGGGTGGCAATGGAATCCTGAACCTTGCAACCTACAAGAGTGAGAGCACGTGCTACTACAACCTCGTCCTGGAGAGTGGGGCCGAGGTCCAGGCGGGCGATGTTGTTGACCGCAACACCGGACGCATTGCTTCGATAACGCTTAACGGTAATGCGACCGTCAAGATGGCGCAGAGAACGCTCTTTGGCGGCAGTGCGGCGGGCAAGGCGTGCCAGTTGACGTTCAACGGCTATACGCTCACGCTCCTCTCCCTCGGTGACGGAAACTTCGGCCATGTGCATGTGAACGACTATGGTACGTTCCGGCTCGATGCCAATTCGAGCAGCACGGATTGCCCCGGCATGTACAGGTGCGAGTTCGACCTGCGCGGCGCCAAGCTGGAGGTGACGGAAAGGGCGTTCCTCAAGTTTGGTAACTGGGCGTTCTATGCAACTGACTTCGTCTATGGCGGGCTCAACAAATTCACCGGCGGCGCCGTCAAGGCTGTGAACAGTGTCTATGGCCGTTACGTTGCAGGCAGCAATCGTCCTCCTTTCACGATGCAGAGCGGCTCCACGCTTGATCTGTCCGGCCAGTCCGACACGTGGAACGCGGGCGGACAGACAGTGCCGGCGACGCATTCGGCGGTATCCGGTACAGGCCGCGTCACGTTCCTTGCCGCCAACGCCACCTACACGGTCGATATCGGTACGCGTAGCGTCGCCCTGGGCGAAAAGCTCGTGCAGTTCGCCGACGACTATGACCCCGCAGCTTCTGTTGTGTTCAACCTTGCGGCGACCGGCGCGGCGCAGACGCCTGCGGAACGCGACCTCGGGCTTGCGGTGGCAAGCGAGGGCGGACACACCTATCTTGTTGTGAAAAGCCTGAGTACGCCCTACGCACGGTGGGTGATCGACGGCGCCAATCCCGCGAACTCCGGATGGAAGTTCTACAATATCCGCACCGGCGCGGAGGATACAAGCTGGACGCGCGGCGTCACGTCCGACATGGAAGTGCGTATCTACTCGTACGCGGAGCACGCGGCCGTCGTCCAGCAGGGCGTGTCGCCGATGTCGTACACCCTGTACGGCACGTTCCAGATACCCAGCGACGTGGCGGCATGGGATTTGACGTCCTGCTTCGACAGCATGGCGGACGGAGCGTCTATCGACGTCAACGGCAAGAAGCTCTATCTGAACAAGGTCAACTTCACCGGCACGATCACCGACACCACCAACGACACGGATCATCCCGGCGAAGTCCACGTGACGGTGGCGAGCGGAACGGCCGAGAACACTGCGGTCGCGCTCACCGGCAACCTGAAGCTCGTCAAGAAGGGCGCGGGTACGCTCACCGCGTCCAAGGCGAACCAGTCCTACGTCGGCGGCACGGACGTTCAGGCCGGCACGCTCGCGCTTGGCACCGCCACCCACCCGCTCGGCAACGGCAACGCCACGCAGACCGTGACCGTGGGGGAGAATGCGGTTTTCAACTTCAATGCGAAGTGCAGCGACTCCACGTGCAGCTACGGCTTCATCCTCAATACAAACAGTGTTCTGCGCATGGGCACGGTCGGCAGCCGCTGGAACAGACAGGTCTTCGCGATCACGTTGCTCGGCGACGCCACGTATGACTTTGGCACGGCGAGGACACTTGCGCTGTTCGGCGGCGGCAATGCGGGCGAAACCGTGATCACGCTGAACGGCCACACGCTGACGATCGAGGCGCCGGCGGATGGCGACATCAACACGTGCAACATCAGGACGGTCGGCGAGGGAACGATCTCGTACAGGTCGGGAATGGCCGGCGGGTTCTATCCTGAAGGCGGCGCGAACCGTCCGGCTGACTTCTCCTCTGCGAACGTGGAGGTTGTCGGCAACGCATGGATGAACCTTGGCAGCCTTGCCTTCATCGCGAAGGACTTCAAGTACACGAGCTCCACGCACAAATGGACGGGGCAGCTCGGCGCGAATCCTCCTCGCGTGACCGGAAGATACGTTGCCGGGGCGTACCGTCCGCCGTTCACCATGACGTCCGGTTCCACGCTCGACCTGACCGAGGTGACCGGCACTTGGGACAACAAGACGAACGTGCAGGATCTGACGACTTCGTATGCCGACCAGACCACCAAGATCGGCAAGGTCTCCTTCACTGGCGCGATCAACGTCGACCTTTCGGGGCGGACGGACCTGCGGACGATTGCGAAGAGCGAGACGCCCTACGTCGTCACATGGGATTCGCAGCCGAACGCCACGTTCACGCTTGACGCCGCCACCAAAAAGAACTTCAAGATCGAGCCCGACGGCACCGGCATCAAGATCATCCCCTGCGACGGACTCAAGGTTTTCATCAAGTAGTTCCTCCCTTAGGCACTCGTGCCTGTGATGTAAAGTAACGCGCTACACATTCCACGGGAAATTATGGTATAATTTCACCGCTTCAGCGAATTGTGTTTTGCGAGTTTCTTTAGTCCGCGTGGACTGTCCTCGTGGAAGCAGAGAATGAGGCATTGTAAGTGGAACACAGATGAAAAGACAGATTATCGTTGCTACATTAGGGATTGTCGCGGCTGTTGTTGTGTCGGCGGCTGACCGCATTGACGAGATAGCGGCGGCGTTGCCGGAACGGCCGTGTGCTGACGGCGCGCCGGCGTCGAACCGCGCGAAGTGGGATCCGCTCGCCGTGACGAAGGAAGGCCGGATTGCACTTCGTAACGCGGAGAAGATCAGCGGTGAGCCAGTGACGGATACGCCGGACGACCTCTACCTTGAGTTTTCGCGGAACGGGAATCGCTCCAACTACCAGAAATGCTACTTCAGGCGTAAGGCCAATTTCGTTTGGCTCTACGTGGGCGAGTGCCTTGAGCGCAAGGGACGTTTCATTCCGAAGATCGTCGAATACATGGACGCCTTCTGCGCGATGAAGAGCTGGACGCTTCCTGCCCACGATACAAAGCTCACCTGCTTCAACGGAACTCCGCACGTTGACCTCAGCAGCTCGGAGCTTTCGCGCGAACTCGCGTTCTGCCTCTCGTGGCTCGGCGACGCCATCCCGGCGGCGACGTGCGGGAAGGTCTATTCGGAAATCGACCGCCGCACGTTCCAGCCGTATCTAGCCCATGCGCGTGGCGAGCGCAAAATAGTCGATCACTGGTGGTTCCACGGCGGTAACAACTGGAACAGCGTGTGCAACTGCTGTGTAGTGCGAGCGGCGCTCGCGATCATACCCGACCGTCGCCTTCGCGCCGAGTTCGTCACGTGTGCCGAGGGGAGCGTTCCCTTTGCGCTGCGCGGTTACACGGATGACGGGTACTGCTCCGAGGGCATGGGCTACTGGAACTACGGTTACGGACACCACCTGATGATGGGGCTTTCGCTCCGTGCGGCGACTGGCGGCAAGGTGGATCTCTTTGCCGACCCCAAAACAAAGACGGTGATGAAATACGCCTACGGATTTCAGCTCCAGGCCGGCAGGTCCCCGCACTTCGCCGACGGCGGCGGAAACCCCTCGCCCGTGCTACTTGCGCTCGGGCGTCAGATATGGCCGGACCTCGTATCAACGGCTGCGCTGGAGTCGCCGGCATTCGGATTCGACACGGCGCAGTTCTCCTTGCGAGCTTTCGGACAGGAACCGGCGCCATGTGCGCCGACGATGGACGTACTTCCGCCCCGCACGTGGTTCCCCGATGCGCAGGTGCTGATTTCGCGCAGACCGAATCTTGACGGGAAACTTGACTGGAGCGTTGCGTTCAAGGGCGGACACAACGCGGAACTCCACAACCACAACGACGTCGGCACCTATACGGTCATGATGGACGGCAACGAGATGTGCGGAGATCCCGGCGGCGAAGTCTATACGCGCCGCACATTCTCGAAGGACCGCTACATCTCGAAGGTCCTCAATTCATACGGGCATCCCGTGCCGGTGATCGGCGGCAAGTTGCAGAAGGGTGGACGCGCCGCTGCCGCGAAGGTGCTGGAGACTCGCTTTACCGAAGACGAGGACGTAATCTCGATTGACTACGCCGCCGCGTACAACGTTCCGGCGCTAAAGTCACTCGTCCGCACGATGAAGTTTAACCGCGTGCGCAAGACGGTGTCTATCACCGACAAGGTTTCGTTCACGGAGCCGACCACGTTCGAGGTGCCGGTGATTACGTACCGCGAGTGGACGCGGAAGGGCGAGGCGATGAGCTTCACGTTCAAGAAGGCGCGTGGGAAGCGCACCATGTCGCTCGACGTTAAGGCGTCTGCGCCGCTGGTGTTTTCGAGCGAGGAAATCGAGAACCCCGGCAAACCGTCGCCGTGCCGCATGAAGTTCGCCTTTGAGAATAAAACAAAGGCGGCGGAAATCACCACCGTGTTCTCCGTCGCCCGCTAACCGCTAGCCACTAACCGCTAGCCACTAATCACTAACCACGAACTTCATGGCACCAGCCATGGGCGTCGGGGATGCGTCCGTACTGGATGCCCTGCACCGTGTCGTACAGCTTCTGGAGGTGCGGGCCGACGGCGTCGGGATCGGAAATCTTAATCACCTCGCTGCCGCGCGTAATCTCCCAGACGGGCGTGACCACCACGGCCGTGCCGCACGCGGCGACTTCGGCGAACTCCTTGATCTCCTCGTATGGCACCTTGCGGCACTCGACCTTCCAGCCGAGGTCGGCAGCGCACTGCTTGAGGGACATGTTCGTGACCGAGGGCAGCACGGAGTGCGAGTCGGGCGTCACGTAGGTGCCGTCCGCCTTGATGCCGAGGAAGTTGGACGTGGAGAACTCCTCCACGTATTTGTGTTCCTTCGCGTCGAGGTAGAGCTCCACGGGCCAGCCCTCGCGCTTCGCCTTCTCGTGGGCGAAGAGGGACGCGGCGTAGTTGCCGCCCACCTTCACGTCGCCCATGCCGTGCGGCGCGGCGCGGTCCCAGTCGTCTAGGATCACGGCGCGGACGGGCTTGAGACCGCCCTTGTAGTACGCGCCCACGGGCATGACCATGATCATGAACGTGTATTCCTTCGCGGGGGCTACGCCGATCTGCGGGCCGGTGCCGATGAGGAGCGGGCGCAGGTAGAGCGAGCCGCCGGTGCCGTAGGGCGGCACGTACTCGATGTTTGCGGCCACGACCTTCTCGGCCGCCTCGATGAACATCTCTACGGGGACGGGTGGCATCACGCAGCGCTCGGCGGTGCGGTACATGCGCTTCGCGTTCTCGTCGGGACGGAAGATCACGACCTTCCCGTTCTCCTGGCGGAACGCCTTCATTCCCTCGAAGCATTCCTGCCCGTAGTGTAGGCACGATGCGCCGATGTGCATCGTTATGTAAGGTTCCTTGACGAACTCCGCCTCGCCCCACTTACCGTCTTTCCACGTGTAGCGGATGTGGCAGTTCACGTCCGAGAACCCGAATCCAAGTTTTGACCATTCAATGTTTGGCATATCCTTCTCCTTGAAAGCCTGTTATTTCTCAAGATAATTGCGAAACCATCTTTCGCGCCGTTCGCGAGCCAAGTCACGCGGCTTGACGGAACTCGCAGAAACTAACCTACGCGTCAGAAAGGTTCAACGCAATTAGTATGCCAAATCCTTGTGCTCAACGCAAGGATAAATGCTACCAACAGACCAAGTTGTCAAGTGCCAGTGTAATGAAGTGCGTAAGATATGCCGAATTACGCCACGGCAAGGCAAACCGTGTCGTCCCTATCGTAATCCTTCCTCTGCTGCTGCTTGGGGATGCTGTCCGGGGCCAGCCGCAGTGCAAGTACCGCCTCCAGCGATATGATCGTCCCCTCGCACTCATCCAGAATCTCCTTCGCGATATTACGTGCCGGACCAATTCCCGGCATCTCCGACATCCCCGTAATATTACGTGTCGGACTGGATGCATGATCGCCCTCCAGTGTCCCTGCGTCATGGCTTTCGCCCTCGTTCCGCACCGTAAGTAAAATGAGAGGCTGTTAACCCAAATTAGCGGTATGATATTGTTTTGCTCTGCAAATCAACCACAAAATAAAGGGAAACAGCCATGAGCAAATATATCACAATCGGAATGGACCTGGGTAACAAAAAGCACGCGGTGTGCGCCTTGGACCAGGCGGGCAATGTCATGTGGCGCAAGGACGTCGCCAACACGCCGGAGGCGCTCACGGCGTTCTTCGGGGAGAACGCGGACGCGACGGTGGCGATGGAGACCGGTCTCTGCTGCCGCTTGATCAGCGCGCTCGCGAAGTCGTGCGGCTGCGACGTGGTCGTGGGCAACGCCCGCGACGCCGGGGCGTACTTCGGCCTCACGCCCGGCCAGTACCAGTCCGGCGACAAGGACGCGCCGAAGCACGTCACCAAGGCGGGGAGCGCGCTCATGCGGCGCCTGTTCATGACGGCGGCGAACTACATCCTGCGCGCGTCGTCCCCCGATACGGCGCTGAAGCGCCACGGCGGGCGCATCTGCGCGTGCGGGGGCAAGGTCGCCAGGCGCAAGGCCAAGGCCGCCGTCGCACGCAAGCTCGCCGTCGTCATGCTCGCAATGCTGAAGTCCGGCAAGCCATATGACGACGGCCTCGCGGCGAAGAGGACCGCCACGGAGGCCCCCGCCATCGCCGAACTTGTCGCGTAGGAGGACACGGCCATGTGGGGAAAGGCTAAGATGGGCGCGCTTCGGCCTTGCGGCCTTGCGCGCGGGATCAAGGCGATTCTGGGGCTCCGCCCCAGCCCCCGCCGGGGGAACTGAGTTCCCCCGGGCCCCCGCAGACAAGGAAACGAAAGGAGTCGATTTCGGGAAAGACCGCCGAATGGCGTGACACCCTTCCGAAGACAGCCAACATCCCGTCCCGGAGACTGCGATGCGATATTGGGGCACAAAGCCCGAACCGTAAGTGGCAGCCCGAAGACGGATCTCAACAGGCACCCCGGCCCAACGCCGGAATCAAGTGCGGATAGAAACGAGGTGGCAGCGCGTCTAGGATAAGGACATTCGCCCTAGGCGAAAATTCCCTATTGACAAAGCCTCTCATAGAAATATCGCATTACAAAAAATCGCCGTCATCCCTTGACGGGAAAACGAATAATAGTGTAAAATAATCATCGCTTGAGGTAATGTGCCCTTGGGCGGAAAAACGAGAAGAACATGACGAAGGCAATACATTCTGGCAGACGAAAAGCGTCCGCCCCCGGTAAGACGAGGGCGGGGCGCTCTGCGTACATCATGAATCCGGAGTGCCTTGCCTTGATTGAGAACTTCCGGCTCATGGACGACACCTTCATGTCGAAGTGCCTTGAAAACGCGCCGGAGTGCATCGAGCTGATTTTGCAGATCATCCTCGGCAAGAAGGATTTGAAGGTGGTCAAGTCGCAGACCGAGTACCCGATA
>CACZDG010000102.1 GCA_902779865.1 uncultured bacterium | reverse complement strand
CTCGCACCGCAAGGAGTGGGAGAAGGCGACGGTCGCGCGCAATCTCGACATGGTGCGCCGCAACCGCAACCATCCGTCCGTCGTGTTCTGGAGCCTCGGGAACGAGGCGGGTCCCGGCGAGAACTTCCAGGCCGCGTCCGCCGCGATAAAGAAGATGGATCCCTCGCGTCCGATCCAGTACGAGCGCGACAACTCCGTGGCGGACGTCGATTCCAACCAGTACCCGGGCGTGGACTGGACGGTGTGGAAGGCGAACGACCGCAAGGCGAAGAAGCCGTTCTACATCTCCGAGTACGCGCACAACATGTGCAATGCGATGGGAAATTTGAAGGACTACCAGAACGCGATCGAGTCGTCGGACGTGATCCTCGGCGCGGCGATCTGGGACTGGGTTGATCAAGGGCTCTACAAGCGGGCCATGGTAGGGACGCGCGTCCCGCGCGTCCGCGGTCACGCGGGACGCGTGACCCTACCGAACGAACCTAAAGAGCCGTTCATCATCGCCTACGGTGGTGACTTCGGCGACAAGCCGAACGACGGGCAGTTCGTGATGAACGGCGTCATTCTCTCCGACCGCACGCCCGAGCCGGGCTACTGGGAAGTGAAGCACGTGTTCCAGCCGTTCGACATCAAGTTTTCGGACGATGGCAGAAAGGTGACTGTAAAGAACCTCAACTACTTCAGAAGCGGCGAGGGGTACAAGTTAGTCACGGAAGGTTTTCAAGAAGAACTCTCGATGCCGCCGCGAGGCTCACAGACGTTCGACCTGCCGCCAAGCCTCGGACCCAATGGCGAAGAGAGAATCGGTCGTGCAGTAGGCATTGCACTGACACGAGACGAAGGAATCCTGAAAAAAGGCCACTTCGTCGCGGATGCCGAATTCATAAACACCAGACTTCTCTCTCAGCGCGAACTGCTTTCGGTCAAGGGCGAGGTCAAGGACACTTCGAACGAAAAGTCGCTCGTCTTCAGCGCCACAAACATAACGGTCCGCTTCTGCCGCGAGACAGGCGCGCTTGTCTCCTACGTAAAAGACGGCAATGAGTATCTTCTTGCGCCTATGACGGTCGATGCGTTCCGCGCGCCGAGTTCAAACGAGGTCGGGCTTGGCGGCAGGTGGGCGCAGGCGGGATTGCGCGAACTCGTCCAGAAGGCCACGTCTATTTCCGAGGTAGCGACTAATCCCGATGGATCGAAGTCGTTCACTATCGTCGCGGACGTCCGTGGAAAGCAGAAGGAGCGTATCGTCGGCTTTGGCGGCAACAACGGAAAGCCGTGCGAGATCGTTCCGCTAGGTCCTGTCGCAAAGCACGACCCGCATTTCGTTGTCGCGCAGAAATGGACGGTGTTCGCCGACGGCAAGGTTGCCTGCCAGTCGGAGATCCGTTCGCGCGGCCGTGTGATGGAACTGGCGCGAATCGGCTACCGCTTCACGCTCGACAAACGCCTTGACAAGGTGGCATGGGCGGGTGCCGGCCCGTTCGAAAACTACCCGGACAGGAAAAGCGGCGCGATGCAGAGCTTCTGGAGACGCTCGGTTGCCGAAATGGTCGAGGGATACGCGAAGCCGCAGGACATGGGCAACCGAGAGGACACGTATGTGGTCGCGATAGGATCGTCGAACACGAATTACCATGGATTTGGCGTGACGTCGCTCAGCGGGCCATTTTCGTTCGCGGCAATCCCGTATTCCCCGACGGAACTTGTGAAAACGATGCATCCGCAGGAGCTGCCCGAGGCCACGAAGACGGAACTCGGCATCTACGCGGCGGTACGCGGGCTTGGCGGTGCGTCTTGTGGTCCTGGTCCGCTCGGGCGGGACATCATTCGCAACAACAAGACGTTCAAGCTTGATTTCATGATCGGGATTCCGACCAGGGGAAGCAAGAAGTTTCCGATGCTACCTCCTGCCGAACTGCCGCAAGACGTGCGGACGGGCGAGGACATCTTTCCGACCGTAGTCGCATGCACTTCCGCGGAGCCGGGCGAGGGCAACGCGGACCATCTTGTGGACGGCGACCTCTCGACCATCTGGCATTCGCAGTACGGTGTGACGCTCACGAAGTACCCGCATGCGGTGACGGTTGACCTTGGACGCGTCGCGAATGCGAAGGGCGTGACGATCTGGCAGCGGCAGAACGGTCCGAACGGCAACGTGAAGAGTTTCCGCTTCGAGGTCTCGCAGGACGGCAAGACGTGGCGCGAGGTCGTGAAGGGCGAGCTGAAGGCGACCACCGCCGCGCAGACGTTTGGTTTTTCGGGGGATGTCCGCTTCTGGCGCTTCACCGGCCTAGCCGAGCACAACGGACGCGAGTTTGCCTCCCTCGCGGAAATCCGCATTGAAGAATGATAAATCAAAGGTGATAATATGAAGATTGCCTCTGCAATAGTTTTGCCAATAGTATTTGTGGCAAACGTGGGCGCAGCGGATTTCATATCCGTTGAATGGCCTGTGCCCGAAGTCAATACGGGCGGGTGCAGCACGGCCGTGTTCGTGCGCCCCGTGACCAACCGCGCCGCCGTCGTGTCCGCGAAGTGGACGGTGACGGGCCTTGGCGTGTTCCGCGTGTTCCTCAACGGCGCGGAAGTCGGCGCGGAGGATTTCCTCAAGCCGGGCTACACGCATCCGTACAAGCGCCGTTCGTCGTTCTCCTACGACGTCACGGATGCCTTCCGTCGTGATCCGGGCGCGCGCAACGTGCTGTGCGCCGAGGTCTCGACCGGCTGGTGGCGCGACGCGATCATCGGCCGCGCAGGGAAGGTCTCCGCGTTCCAGGGCGTGCTGAAGCTCGCGTATGCCGACGGCTCGGCGGAGGAGATCGTCTCCGACACCTCCTGGCGCGCCGCGTACGCGGGGCCGCTCCGCCACGCGACGATCTGGGGCGGCGAGCGGTACGACGCGCGTGTTCCCGCGCCGTGGCGCACGACGGGCGACGTCGATTGGAAGCGGGCGCGTGTCAACGGCGAGTTCAAGGGCGCGGTGACGCCGCTCGAAGGACGTTCCGTGCGGGTGCGCCGCGATCTCGCGTTCGCGCCGCACACCGCGTGGGCGTGGAAGGGCGCGGACGGCGCGGCGAAGGACCGACACGGCCGCGCGCGGATCCTGCGCCGGTACGCCGGCGGCGAGGCGCTCGTGCTGGAGCCGGGCGAGACGCTGGTCGTCGATTTCGGGCAGAACTGCGCGGGCGTCCCCGAGTTCACGGCGCGCGCGTCGGCGGGGACGGAACTTTCGGGTCATCCCGCCGAAATGCTGAACGACGCGAACGGCGAGAGGTCGCGCGGCAACGACGGTCCGGCGGGAAGCGCCTACTTCGCCAACTACCGCACGGCGGAGTCGCGTCTTCGCTATGTCTTCGCGGGCGGGGACGGCGAGACGTGGCACCCGTCCTGCACGTTCTTCGGCGGACGGTACTGGTCGTTCACGGCGAACGGGCGCGTGGAGTTCAAGCGGCTCAGTCTGCTGCCCGTGATGTCCATCGCGCCCGAGGACGAGACGGGGACGATCGTGACGGGCGACGCGTCGCTGAACCGGCTCATCTCCAACTGCCTGTGGGGAATGCGCTCCAACTACCTCAGCGTGCCGACGGACTGTCCGCAGCGCAACGAGCGCTGGGGCTGGACGGGTGACACGCAGGTGTTCGTGGGTGCGGCGGTGTACGCGGCGGACGTGTACGGCTTCCTCACCAAGTGGATTACGGACATGCGCGATTCGCAGGCGGACGAGAAGTCGAAGTGTCCGGGGATGTTCGCAAAGGTGGCGCCGGGGATGTTCGGCGGCCGGCTCATCGGCTGGGCGGACGCGGGCGTCATCGTGCCATACACGCTGTGGCGGCAGTACGGCGACGTCGCGTGCGTGAACGCGAACTGGGACGCGATGGCGCGGTTCATGGCGAATCTCGACAAGTCGAACTGGACGACGCCCGAGGACGAGCGGCAGTGCGTGGACTGGCTCTCGCCCGCCATGTACGAGGGGCACCGTCGCGGCTGGGGATCGAAGTTCTGCAAGAACCCGTTCTGGGACGGCGAGACGAACGCCGACGAGCGCCAGTACTGGGACATGCTCGGCGCGTGCTACCATATCTGGGACCTCAAGATGATGGTCGAGATGGCGAAGGCCACCGGACGCGACAAGGAGGCGGCGGCGTACGCGCAGCGCGAGGCGAAGGCCGTGGCGCGCTACCGCAACCTGTTCCTCGACCACCACGGACGCTTCGCCGAGCGCTACCGGAACATGCAGACGCCGAACCTGTTCGCGCTCAAGCTCGGCCTCTTCCCGACGCAGGCGGCGACGGACGCGGCGAAGGCGGATCTCGTCGCGAGCGTCAAGGCGGGGAACTGCAAGGTCGGGACCGGCTTCCTCGGCACGCCGCTCCTGCTTGACGTGATCGCCGACATCGTCGGCGATCCGGCGCTCGCCTACTCCGTGCTGCTCCAGCGCGACTGTCCCGGGTGGCTGTATTCCGTGGACAACGGCGCGACGACGATCTGGGAGCGCTGGGACGGCTACACGAAGGAGCGCGGGTTCGGTCCGCCCGAGATGAACAGCTTCAACCACTACGCGAACGGCGCGGTGCTTGGCTGGATGTTCCGGACGATGGCGGGGATTCGCCCCGGCAAGGAGGCGGGATACCGTCATTTCACGCTTGCGCCGAAGCCCGACAAGCGGATTGGCAGCTGCAAGGCGAGCTACCGCACGAAGTACGGGACGGTGAAAAGCGAGTGGCGGTATGTGGACGGCGGGAAACTCGAATGGTCGTTCACCGTGCCGCCGGGCACGACGGCGACCGTGGTGCCGCCAGACGGCGGCCCGACGGTGGAACGCGGTCCCGGCGACTATCGGATGCCTGCGGGTGTAACCGCAGATGCTGGCGCGCAGAAGGGCGGCGATCCGTTCCGGTCTGTACAGGCGCCCCAAAAGGAGTGTCACGTTCGACTCAAGCTGTTGCCGCGCAACAACATGCCGCTCGTGGAGGCGGAGGTGGACGGGGCGAAGGGTACTTTTCTTCTGGACACGGGCGCGACGCACACGACGTTCGACCTTGCCTTCGTCAAGAAGAACCTGCCGAACGCGACGCTTACACCCGTGGCGATGATGGCGGAGACGAACGTCGAGGGTGCGCCGCGCTACATGCGCGTGAAAAGCATGAAGCTCGGCGCGGCCGAGTTCGACGACTTCGGCGCGATGGCGCTGGACATCTCCCATCTGCACGCCTCCGTCGGGGCGAAGGTGGACGGCATTCTGGGCATGAGCACGCTTGGGCGCGTGCCGTGCATCGTGGCGTTTGGGGCGGGCGAGATCGTGTTCGCGCCCGGCAAGGAGTCGCTCGCCGGGTTCGGACGCCTCGTGCAGAGGTCGCTTTCAGATCCGATGAGCATCCTTCTGCCCGTGAAGTTCGGAGAACGCACATTCGAGGTGCTGGTGGATTCGGGTGCGTCCTTCACATTCCTTTCGCGCGAGACTGGGTGGCCGACGACGGGCGAGGCCGCGAACGTTCCGGCTGTGGACATCAACGGGAAGGCGAAACTTGCGCCGCTGGTCGGCAAGAAGGGCGTGCTTCCCGTGGGCGATGGCATCGAGATTTCGCCGTTAGTCGTTCCCGCGCCGATGAACCGCATTGGCTCGGACATCCTGACCGCATACGACATGCTGATCGCCGGACAGTACGTTAGCTTCAGAAAATAAACACGCGCCCATAGACTGATGGCCTGCGTCTTGGCTCGGCTGCATGGAACTGCAACCTGTCACCGCCACAATGTCGCTGCCTAACGCACCAAGAATCACAGGCCACACGGCTTGCCAACTCTGCTTGCCAAGCTCTTTCCTCTTGATGTTGGACTTCATCTTCGCTACCTCGTTCTTTCTGTGAAAAGTCGGGGGTATCTTCGCCCGGGAACCGTTCCCGAATCGCGTACCCCCACTATACAGACGGAATTACGCCCGGCGAGACATGAAATGGGTATACATGATTTGTCGAGTCGAAAAGTTTGCCCTCTTGCGGTAGAGGCGGTCAATAGTGTATAATATGCGCCATGGAGAAGTATCTAAACATTTCGGGATCGAGTTGTCCTCTGGACGATAAGCAGTTGCGCGCTGACTTCGCCTCGCATGGCGAGAAGCGCGACATCCTAAAGTTCGGCATGGCCTTTTACAAGAAGAACCTTGTCGCCTGCAGGGATTTGTCCTAAAGGCGGCACGGCAGATAGAAAAGGAAAAGAAAATGAAGGCAAAAACCATGATATTTCTTAGCGTCGCGGCTGTGCTTGCGACTGGGACGGCGTTCGGAGCGATGCGTCCGACGCCGGAGTACCTGAAGAGCGCGGTCGTCTATCAGATCGTGCTGCGCAACTTCACGCGGGACGGAAACTTCAAGTCCGCGACGGCGATGCTGGAGCACGTGCGGTCGGCGGGCATCGACGTGGTGTACCTGTGTCCGTTCGTGGAGATGGACCGCGACATGGACAAGTCGGGCTGGAGCATACGCCAGAAGAAGAGCGGCTTCGTCACGCCCAAGAACCCGTACCGCATCTCGAACTACGACAAGATCGACCCCGAGTACGGCGACGACGCCGACTTCAAGGCGTTCAACGACAAGGCGCACGCGCTCGGCATGAAGGTGTACATGGACCTCGTGTATCTCCACTGTGGGCCGAACAACGTGATGAAGGACATGTTCCCCGACGCCTTTCAGAAGAACGCGGACGGCTCGGTGCGCACGACAAAGTGGCACTTCCCGTACGTCAACTTCGCCTCGAAGGATGTACGCAAGTACTTGATCGACTCAATGCTCCACTGGATCAGCCTCGGCTGCGACGGCTTCCGCTGCGACGTGGGCGACCTGGTGCCGATCGACTTCTGGGTGGAGGCAGTGACCGCGTGCCAGAAGGTGAAGCCCGACCTCGTGATGATCAACGAGGGGACGAAACCCGAATGGTTGAAAAAGGCATTCGACGCTTGCTACGCCTGGCCGTGGAGCTTCTCGATCCGCAACTTCCTCACGCCGTCCCTGCACGGACAAGTGACCGCGAAGAACAAGACGCTTGACCAGAAGATGCCGGGCGTGCGCGGCTACGAGGCGAAGATTCCGAAGGACGCGCTGATGTTCTGCTTCATGGACAACCACGACACGGCCGCCGACGACTGGGAGAACCGCTTCGACCGCGTCAATCCTGTCGAGGCCGGCAACGCGGCGTTCGTGCTCACGTTCCTGCGCCGCGGTTTGCCGCTTGTCTTCAACGGCAACGAGATCGCCGACAACTCGCTCAACACGTTCTTCGCGCCCGTCGAGGATAAAGGCCGCGCGCGCAAGACCGTTGACTGGGCGCGTGCGCTCCAGCCCGCCGGACAGAAGCGCCTTGCGCTCATCCGCGCGCTTTCGAAACTGCGCCACGAAAACAAGGTGTTCGCCGACGGCTCGCAGGAGTGGGTGACTGCGGGCGAGAAGGCGGGCGCAATCGCGTTCGTGCGCCGTCTCGGTGACAAGGCCGTGTTCGTGACGGCGAATCTCACCCCGAAGCCGATGTCGTTTACGCCGTTCGATCCGGAAAGCGGCGTGAAGCTCGACCCGAAGAAGACGCCGATGCTCGCGGAGGGCTTCACGACAGATTCGCACGGCGTCGTTCGCTTGGGCGCATACGGTTTCGTGGTGGTTGAGCTGTAGGAAGTTATGGTTGTAGGTGTTGTAGGCTTGGGTTTGATTGGCGGGTCGTTTGCCAAGGCGGCGACGCGGGCGGGGCATTCCGTTGCCGTGTGGAATCGCACTCGCGCAACGTCTGAGGCGGCCGTGGCGGACGGTTCCGCGGCGGCGGTGTTGGAGGAGGACATGACCTCCGCCGTTGGAAGTCCCGACGTGTATCTCGTCTCGCTGCCGCCGTCCGCCGTAGTGCCGTGGATCGACGCGCACCAGTCCGCCTTCAAGAACGGGGCGGTGCTGGTGGATGCGACCGGCGTTAAGGGCTCGATATGCGAGGCCATGCGGAAGTACGCTTACGACGATACGCCGTGGACGTTCGTTGGCGGGCATCCGATGGCGGGCAAGGAGGTTTCTGGATACGCGAACGCGACGGCGGACCTCTTCCGCGGCGCGTCGATGATACTCACGCCGTATCCGTCGTGCGGACGTGGTCCGCTTGATATGCTCGAGGCGTTCTTCCGAACGCTTGGATTCGGGAATGTCGTGTTCACTACGCCTGAACGCCATGACGAGATGATTGCCCTCACGAGCCAGCTTGCGCACGTGGTGTCGTCCGCCTACATCCAGGAACCACTCGCGAAGGAACACGCCGGGTTCTCCGCCGGAAGTTTTTACGACATGACGCGCGTAGCGCGTCTCGACCCTGGCGTGTGGACAGACCTGTTCCTCGCGAACAGGGAAGCTTTGTCGTCCGTATTGGGTGGGCTTATAGAACGTCTTTGTGGCTTCAAGGAAGCGATCGATACCGGCGACGCGGAACGTCTGCGCGATTTGCTGGAGAGGGGACGCGCCGTGATTGAGTCCATGCCGCCAACGTACAAATCCATTTCGAGACAGTAAGGTGTTGGCCAAATCGAAGAAAGTGCATCGCCTATACTTCGTGAACTGAAAAGCCCCAGACGTGTAGGTTGTGCCGTCATCGCGCGTGGTCTTGTGCAGCGTGGGCGAGACGGCGAGCCAGTCGAAGAGCGTCACCCTCGCGTTGCCGGTCGTTATCACCAGCTCGCTGCTCTCCACGAGGTCTTCAAGGTACTCGTCGCGGAAGGTCTTGCGGACCAACTGTGATGCGGTTCGGACCACCACATTTCACCTTCCCTCATCCCCCGTTCCGCGCCGTAATCTCACACAGAGGAACAGAGACACAGAGAGTAAGAGAGCGCAGAGAGGGGCGTTCCGAAGCGTAATATTACGGCGCGGAACGGGTGGGTTTCGTTTTAGATTTCGCTTTTGTTTTTAGCCGTGCAGAACATGTAGAACGTGTAGATCATGCTGCCGCATTGTGAACGGTTTGCGGCAACAAATATCCCTTGTGCCAAAATTGACCGTTCCGCACCGTAATATTTCGGCGTGGAACGAGTGGTTGCGGCGGCGGAACGGTGGGGCGAGCCGTCCCGGCGAGCCGCCCGCCCCCACTGGTACAACGCGCTGCCAGCGCGTTGCCGCGCTAGGCTACTTGACGAGGATCAAGAATCCGCGCTTCACGATCCGACCAGTTCCATCAGCGGAAACAGACACCTTCCACTGATTCGTCAGGTTCGTGGGCGTCGGAATGCCAATGACCGTCAGCGTCTGACCAGCCGTGGGCTTCAGGAACGTGAACGGCGAGGCGAGGTTCTCAGGATCGACAAGTTCAATCTTGGCGTTGGAGAGGTCGATTGTTCCCGATGCCTCGAGGCAGTCGCCGGGCTTGGCGATAATCTTGTCCGAGACGACGAGCGTGCCGGTCGAGATCGTGCCGTCCCCCTTCACGACAGGCTGCGTGAGCGCATGTCCGCCGAGATCGAACGTCGCGCCGGAAGCGATGGAGAGCGTGTGCTGGGCCTCGGATTCCGCATTGTCGCAGTCCGCCGAAAGCGCCAGCGTGCCCGCCTCCACCGCAATCGTAGAGACGGGCGGAAGCGCGGCCGTGGTGAGCATCCCCGCGCCGGCCTTCACAAGCGAGCTGCCGGGCTTCGCCGTCGTCGTCGCTCCAGCATAGAGGGTTGCCGTGTGTCCGTCGGTGTCGATGGTGAACACACCAGCCTCGTACGTGAGGGTATTGACATTTAGGAATATCTTGCCGTTGTCGCCGCTTCCCGTGCTTGCCGTCACCGTAAAAGTGCCATTGCTGACGGCCACGGTGGCCGTGCCGCTGCCTTTCTTCACGTAAGGTGCCTTCATGACGCCGCCACGAAGCGTGAGCGTACCCGTACTGCCAGACGAGTTGGCGAGAATTACAGCCGACGTATAGGTGTTGGTTCCTCCGTACACGTTCATTGTCCCCTTACCGGCGACGCCGATGTACACGTTCGGGAAGGAAACTGTTCCTCCGTACATGTTCAGCGTGCCCTGGGTGTTGGCGTTGGCATGTGCCAAATACAGATAGTGGCCACTCCCGCCGGAGACATCTCCACCTCTCAAATTGAACGTCGCGTGGTTTGCATTGTCACGGCCAATATACAAATGGTCGCCTGCCTGCACGAAACTGCCGCCCGTCATGTTGTACGTCGTGGACTTGTCGGCACTGCTGTAGCTGCCCAGCGCGAATCGGTTTCTGGCCGTGACAGTGCCGCCAGACTGGTTGATCGCCACCGTGGAACCATTCCTTCCGATATCCGCAAATCCCCTTATTTCAAGGCTGCCGTCCGTGATGTTGATTGTCGCGTTGCCATTGCTGCCTGAATCGTGAGGCATGCGCAACCTGGCAAGGCTGACCTCGCCACCATTGATGTTCAACACGCTCTTGGCATTGTCCCCGTTCGACATAATGTCATCGCCTGAACTGGTGTAGAGACGGGCTCCTGCCAAGACAGTGAGCGTACCGCTGGTATTGGCCCCGTTTGCAATCAGCAGTCGGGTCCACGAGTTTGTCTGCCCGCTGGACATCGTGGCCACCGGACTGTTCTTGTTGATCGTAACTGCCGTGTTCGCAGTTGGCAATGCGCCGGGGATGTTACAAGTCCAGTTGCGGTAGTCCCACACGTCGGTGCCGACAGTTCCGCTCCACGAGGCGGTCGAAACGGTTGTGGCGCTCTTGGCGATCGTCGCGGACCCGTTCAACGTCACGCCCGGGTAGAGCGTGCCGGAGTAGGTAGTGAGCGTTGCCGCCGTTGCACTTGTGATCGTCGCGCCGGTGCCGAGGCCGCGGACTTCGGAGAGCGTGAGGCTATGTCCGTCGAGGTCTATCACGGCACCCTCTGGAAGCGTTGTCGTCCCCCTGTCACTTTCATCGACGTCCGCAATCAGCCTCACCGGATGCTCTGCCGAGGCCAGCCCGGAGGCAAGCGCATTCGCCACCGACCCGAAAGGCATGTCGCCGATCATCGCGACGATTGGCACCGTTCGGTACGTTCCGTTTCTCTCATCTACGACGTAGCCGGAAATCGTAGTGACGAGATTGCCGGCCGTCACCGCCGCTCCGCCAGAGACCCTTATCAGCGCATTTTCCGAATCCAGCGAGAACCTGGGCGAAGTCGCCGTACCGCCTGTGATATCCAGTTCGACCGTGTCGAGCGAAATCGTGCCCGTGCCTGTCACGCCAGTCGGAACGGTCAAGATGCGCACTGTCGGCGTCGTGGTGTCGTCGGACACAAGTGTGACGTCTTTTTCGCCAATGGCAACGTCCCCCGAGGAATCCGCCAGAAGCTCGATTGTCGCATCACCCGTTCCAGCGGCAGTCAGGGCCTCGGCGATGGACGTATATCTCGCGCCGGTGCTTTTCAACCTGTACACGGGCGTGTACAAGCCGTCGTCTCTCTTAATCAACGTCCCGTCCGTGCAGTTGAAGGTGATCGAAGCCAGGTTGGCGGGTGCACTTTCCCAGCCGACGATCTTCGTCCCGAGCAACGGGGAAAGCTCGCCGAGGCTTACGTTTATCGTCGCATTGTCCGGGATGGTAAGGTTGCCCGTAATGGACAACACGGACGTTCTGCCGGAAAGGTCAATCGTCATGCCGTCAGGAATGGTCAGATTGCCAATCGAACTCGGTCCGGCCAGCTTCAATGTCGTGCCGCTGTTGGCGATAATCGATCCGGCGAATGCACCGCTGGCCGCTGCAACCGCAAAAGTGCCCTCTTGTACTGTAATCGTGTCAACGGGAGGAATCGCACCGGCTGTTGAGAGCGTCCCCGCGCCGATCTTCACGAGCGAGCTGCCGGGCTTCGCCGTAGTCGTCGCTCCCGCATAGAGGGTTGCCGTGTGTCCGTCGGTGTCGATGGTGAACACACCAGCCTCGTACGTGAGCGTATCCACATTGGAGAAGATTTTGCCGTTGTTCCCGCTTCCCGTATCAGCCGTCACCTTAATGGTCGCATTGCTCACGACCATCGTGGCTGTGCCGCTGCCGCCAACGACGTAAGGTGCTATTAAGGCTCCGCCATAGAGTCTAAACGTACCCTTGCCAGCACTGTCATTGCCGAGAATAACGGATGCCGTAGTCGTTCCTCCGTACTGGTTCATTGTTCCCGTTCCGGCTTTTCCAACGTACACGACCGGGAAGGAGACTGTTCCGCTGTATACGTTCAATGTACCTTGGGGACTTGAGGCATTGGCCAGATACAGATTGTGGCCGCTCGCGCCGGTGAGGTCACCACCTCTCACGTTGACAAAGGCATTGTTATTATTGTCGCGACCGATATAAAAATGGTCGCCTGCCTGCAGGAATGTACCGCCCGTCAGATTGTACGTCGTGGACGATCGCGCACCGTTGCTCGCGTAGCTGCCCAGGGCAAATCTACCTCTGGCCGTGAACGTACCGCCAGACTGGTTAATCGTCACCGTAGAACGAGCTCTTCCGATATCCGTCATTCCCCTTATTTCAAGTGTGCCATCCGTAAGATTGATTGTCGCATTGCCATAAGTACCTGTCTGGTGAGGTGCACGCAATCTGGCAAGGCTGACGTCGCCTCCGTTGATGTTCAACACGCTCTTGGCATTGTTCCCGTTCGACATAATGTCATCGCCGTTACTTGTACGGAGACTGGCTCCTGCCAAGACGGTGAGCGTGCCGCTGGTATTGGCCCCGTTTGCAATCAGCAGTTGGGTCCACGTGTATGTCTGCCCGCTGGATATCGTGGCCACCGGACTGTTCTTGTTGATCGTGACGGCGTCGCTCGAACCAGGCACGGTCTGCGTATCCCAGTTTGTCGGGTCGCCGACATCCGAACTTGTACCACCGACCCATGTCGCGGCAGTGACCGTTCCCGTCATGCAGATAGCGGCCGCGACAAGCGCGACCTTCATGAATGCTGCCGCGCCGAAGCGCGCTACCATGCTTTTTGCCTTGTAGAGTAGAGACCCACGCCTCGGCATTGCCGCGCACACGCTTGCGCGCCCTTCGGGTTGCCTTCGGCAATGTACCCTCCGAAGCGAAGCTTCTGCGGTGCATGATGCGACTTCCCCCTCGTCAA
>CACZDG010000101.1 GCA_902779865.1 uncultured bacterium | reverse complement strand
CTCCCGGTAAAACACCTGGCTGAGCTCTTTGTTCGGTATCGTCACCGGACAGTCTCCGTTTTCGTCAATCGGCCCTACCGCCTTCAGATAACCCGCCGAGACCAAAAGCGCATAAAGCGTGTTTTCGTTTTCGCGGATAAGTTTGTATGGTCCAAGCTCCTTCGTCATCGGAACCGTAATCGTCTCGCCCTTCATCAGCGCATGCAGCCTGCGTTCCATGTTGAACGGCAGTTCCTGCACGATCTCGGTGATGAGATCGTTGGAGCTAGTGTCGAGCCAGTAGGCGTCGGGACGGCAGTGGCAGTCAAAGTACCGCAGCACGCTCCACGGATTGTAGATTTCCGTCCCGCCGAAATCGTAGCCGTCGTACCACGCCTTGATTTCCGGCATCTTGTCCTCGGCGCCGTAGTACCGAGCCATTTCGGCGACCTCTTCTTCGGTGAAACCGAAATACTGCGAGTACTCCGGCTCGAAGACCGTCCAGACCTTGGGGTTGTTGAGACCGGAGAGGATTCCCTCCTTCGCAACGCGGAGGACGCCCGTCATGATACCGATGTGGCAATGCTTGTTGTCCTTCAACGCGCCCGAAAGGAACACGCGCATGAAGTTGCACATCTCGTCGTAGAATCCGTTCGTCGAGGCCGTCGTGATCGGCTGGTCGTATTCGTCGAGCAAGATGACAGGGCGCTTCTTCGTGAACGCATGGACTGCCTCGGAGAGAAGTCCGAGCGATTCGGAAAGCTCGTCCTTCGTCCCCTCGCGGTTCATCACCTTGCGCAGCGACCGTTTCTTTGCCTCGTCCCCCCATCCGTTTTCAATGCAATCCGCGAACCGCGCTACCTCGCCGCCAATCACGGCGGCAAGGCGAGTGAAAGACTCTTCTGCCGTGGTCTGTTTGATGTCCTTGAACGACAGGAATATGACAGGGTGCTTGCCCTGCTCCTGGCGGTACTTCGCGCCTGCCGCCCATGAGTCAATGAGGTCTTTCAGGATCAGCGTCTTGTCCACGCAGTAGGAGGTACGTGAGAACCTTACCCAGTCGCTCGTCCCAACGGGCGGCGGCAAAAGGCCTTCTCTGCGCGCCGTTTTCCCGGCGCGCACTTGCTTTCTGCCGTTTTTTGCAATCGCGTTCTTCAATATAACTCCTCGTCCAACTGAACGACGCAAATGTTAGCATAAATCCCCGCCGCCCGCAAGCCGAAAATGGCAGGGCTGCCTCGCGCTACCGCACGTAGATGATCATGCCTTTGTAAAGATAGAGGCCGTCGTCCTTCTTGCGCAGGCCAATGCGCTCGCCTTCGGCAGGCACGAAATCAACGTTCGCAGGCGCAGTGGTCCAACCGAGGATCTTCGTCCCGCGCGAGCCCCCAACTCTACTCGCGCCAACCTTGACCTTGACCGTGGCGCCGTTGGCGAAGCTGATCGCCGTCTTGCCGGACGTGAAGCCCGACGCAATCGGCCAGCCGCCCGGCCACGCGGAGAGGTCGAGCGTCGAGCCGTCCTGCAGCGTCGGGCCGTAGAAGTACGGCGTCGCGGGCCTGAACGCGCCATACACGTTCAGCGCCGCCGTTCCGACGTTGTAGTCGGCGCTGTACGCCGCCTCGTAGTCGTGTACGCTCAGCGCGGCGCCCATGTCCAATGCGCAGCCGACCTTGAAATCCACGGTCCGCGCGTTGACGGCGTCGATGACGTGCAGCCATCCCCCTTTTCTGACATCGACCGTGCCGTTCGTGATGGTATTGCCGCGCAGGTGCAGGGTCTTTCCCGTCGCGATGTCAACGGACAGCGTATTGCCGCCCAGGTCCATGTTAACAGGCCCGAATACGAGCGTGTTCAAGACATCCATATCCGAATCGGCCGTCAACCGCTGGATGCCCGCGCCGCTCCATCCGGTCTTCGTCATGTCCACCCCGGTGCTTTGGAAGGTACCGCCTTCAACGATGAATTCCTGCAGGACGTAATCATAGTTGGAGCGGACATCGAACGTCGCGCCCTGCGCGACCGTGACGCTGCCGAACCCGAACGGCTTTCGATATATGTATCCGGTGCCTGAGTTCGCCGCCGAGCCCAAGCCGGGCTGCGCCTTGCCGGCGGCGATGAGGGTGCCGCCGCTGTAGGACTGCGACTGGTTTCTCCCGATATACGTTCCCTCGCCTTCCTTCACGAACTTCATGTAGCCGGTCAGCAGCACCGAGTCGTTGATCAGCGTCGTCCCGGCGGGAATGTCGAGGTGGAGTTCATCCTGAACAGGGCCGAAGTACTCAAGCTGCACCATCTCAAGGTAACCTGTGTCGAGACTTTCGAGAACCTTGAAACGGTAGTAGCGGTAGGCGGTGGCATTCTCGAACGCGAGGGCGCGCGTCATCTGTGGATCGGTCGGCCAGATCATGTCCCTCCTGGCGTCGAGGAGCGTCCAGTTCTCCTTGTCGTCGGAACCGTAGAATTCCCATGACTTGGGACGCCTGCCCCCATCTGGCCCGGTATAGATGTTGTAGCAGTTCACAACGGTTCCAACGCCGAAGTCGTAGTCCACCACAAGCGGGAGATTGGCTTTTGTGAGTATGATGCGATGGGTGCTGTCAACCACTCGCGAAAAATTGTTGTTGAAGAGGTTGGCGCCAACGGTACCACCGTAGAACGTGCTGGTGGACGACACGTGGTTGCCGTTGACGTCCGGCTCCGTGAGGTCGGCAGAGCCGGCGATCGTGCCGCTCCCCGCGACGCCGGTCGCGTAGAGCTTGTGTCCGTTCAGGTTCACCGTGCAGCCGCTCGCGAGCTCGAGCGTGCCGAACACGCGCCAGTCGCAGTTCGCCGCAAGCGTACAGTTGCTCACCACGCACTTGCTCGGCGTGACATCATATCCGGCGGACGGCCGGAGCGTGATCTCGCTCGCCGCGTCGCCGCCGAGGTACATGATCGTCGAGGAGGAGGGAAGTCCGTCCTCGATCTCGTTGCCGCTCGCGTTCACGCATCTCCAGTTGTCGGGATTCGCCGGGTCGCCATCGTTGCCCGCGCCGGTCCACCACGCGAATTCCGCAACGTCGCTTCCTTCACCGTAGAAAAGCCCCGTGGCCGTCAGGAGCGGCTCGATGCCGGCCTGGGCCGCCTCCGGCCCGAACGTGAACGTGACGCCGTCGGGAATCGCGCTCCACGACATCAGGCGCGTACCGCGCGCAAGGGTGGCCGCGCGGTCGCCCACGTCGATTGTCACCGTGGCGCCCGGGGCGAACTTGAGCGACCTTTCGCCGTCCCAGGAATCGGAGACGGGCGGCATTGGGCTCGTCCGCGCCGAGAGATCGATCGTCGAGCCGTCCTGCATCGTCGGGCCGTAGAAGTAGTTGTGCGCGGAGGGTTTGAACGTGCCGTAAACGTTCAGCGCTGCCGTACCAGTGCCGTTGTTGCCTGCGAACAGGGCTATGTAGTCGCGCACCGAAACGGGCACCTTGACGTTCATCGCGCTGTCGATCCGGAACGATGCGTTCGTTGCGACGATGGCGGTCTTGTCGATGTCCAGCGTGCCGGCGCCGGTCACGTCGAGCGTGCCGTTGCTCACGACCGTGTTGTAGAGCCAGAAGCTCTTGCCTGCGGCGATGTCCACCGTCAGCGTGCGCCCGCGAAGATCCAACTTGGCCTGAGTGTAACTGAGGTTGATAAGTCCGATGTTGTTCGGGGCCTCGAAGCGGGAACCTTCGGCGGTGACTGCCAGCGAACCGACCTGCGCCGTGTTGCCGCCCAGGTCCGCACCCGTGTTGCGGATCGTTCCGCCGTCAAGGGTCATCTGGTAGCTGTAGAAGTCGCGCTGGCCGTTGAAATCGAACGTCCCGCCTGCCGCCACCGTGATTCCGCCAGTTCCGAAAGATCTGGCTGTGCCGTTGAGGCCGCTCGCCAGCACGCCGCCTTCAACTGCCGTGCCGCCCGAGTACGTCTGACCCGGCTTCGACGCCGTGAACGTGCCCGCGCCGGTCTTCAGGAACTTCAGGTTGCCCGTGAGCGCCATCGCGGTATTGACGTACGACTCCCCTTCCGCGACGGCGATTTCAAGCGTGCCGACCTGCTCCGCCGAGTTCGTCACCGTGAACGCCTTGACGCCTTCAGACAGGCTTGCGGGCAGCTTGAGGTGTCCGCCGTTCACGTCGAACACGGTCCCCTCGTTGATGGAGAACGACACCGTTCCGTCGAGGTCCGCGGTCGTGCCCGCCGGGATCGTAAGGGCGTCAGCCGCCAGCACGAACGCAGACGGCGTAACCGCGTCCGCGTTGCAGAGCGCCGTGTATTCCGCCGCCGTCGAGAAGCGCACCTGCATGTTGGCCGTGACGCCGCCCGCCCAGCCGGAGACCTCATCTCCGTCCTGCGTGTAGAACTTCCAGCCGTTGTCCCACGTCGCGTAGTCGGGCGTGCCGGACTCCTTCACGTAGATGCCGTGCCTGTCGTCGCTCTCGACCACGGCGAGGGACTTGCCCTCCACCGGCTCGCCGTTCGCGCAAAGGACGAACTTCACGGACGATGCGGGCACACGTCCCGCCGGCCACGAGACGAGGCAGTCGCCGACCGCGACGCTGCGCGCGCCGATATCGACCGCAACCGTCGCGCCCGGCGCGAACGTCAGGTAGAACTGCACGCCATGCGTGCTGCTGCCCGCCGTATTCAACGCGCCTTCCTGCCCCGAAAGGTCGAGCGTGGAACCGTTCTCGAGCCTCACGTTGGGGAAGTCCAGCGTCTCGGTCTTGAAACGCCCCAGTACGCTGATGGTTTCATCGTTGTTGTACTGCGTGGCGCACGGCGCGCGCAGAAGAAGGTTGCGCAACGTCACGGGCGTGTAGGGACACACCAAGCAGGAAAGGTCGAAATCGACCGTCGCGGCATTGACCTCCCCGTTAATGAAGGACACGATTCCGTTGCCCGTCGATGACACGCGCACGGTGCCGTTCGACGCGTCGCAGTTCGTCATGCGGAAGATGCCCTCGCTACCCGTGTTCACGTCAAGGGTGTGTCCGCCGAGATCGAGGAAGGTCGGTTCGTAGTCGGCGTAGACGAATCCAAGCGAATGCGTGGAATCGAGAACGGAGTCCGCCGTCAGCGCAAGCGAGCCAAGCTGGGGACTGCTCCACCCAAGTCCGGAGCCGGAGTTGGTCAGCGTACCTCCGCCGGAGACGACCTTGTAAGAGTACGCCCGTGTGCAGTTGCAGACGTCAAGCACCGCGCCCGACGCCACAAGTATCTGCGACAACTGCACGCCAAACAGCTGGTCCTGTGCCCCTGTGGCACACTTGACAGTACCGCCGAGGATGTCCGTGCCGCCCGAATACTGCTGGCCGGTCTTCGCCGCAATGAACGTACCGTCACCTTCCTTCACCAGCTTGAGGTTTCCATCGAACAAGACAGTGGAGTTCGTGTTCGTGACGCCTGCGGGGACGTGCAGGTGGAGTTCGCCCAGATTCTCGTAGAAGTATTCCAGCTGCACCATCTCGAAGTAGCTGCTTTCACTGCTCGCAATGCCTTTGAAGCGGTAGTAGCGGTAGGGTGTCGTGTTGTAGAAGCAGTAGGATCGCGTCGTCTGCTCAGTTGGCCAGGTCACGTCGCTGCGCGAATCGAGCAGAACCCAGTTCTCCTCGTCGTTCGAGCCGTAGAATTCCCAGTCCTTCGGACATCTGCTCTGTACGCCGTCTATCGGCCCACAGTACATCCTGTACATGTTCACGATCTGAGGCGTGAGCATGTCGTAGTCCACGACAAGCGGGAGATTGGCCGTCGTGAGGATGATGCGCTTGGTGTTGTCCGCTTCGGCTCTCGCATAGTTGTTGTTGAAGAGGTTCGCTGCGGATGCCGCGCCCGTGTCGTTGCTGTAGAACGTGTTGTCGCACGACACGCGGCTGCTGTCGGGCACCGTGAGATCGAGCGAATGGTCGGGCGCCATCACGTTGCCGATAATCGTTCCCGTGCCGGAGACGTCCGAGACATGGAGCTTGTGTCCGTTCAGGTTCAGCGTGCAGCCACTCGCGATCTCAACCGTGCCGAAGCCGCGCAAGTCGCTGTCCGCCGTGAGCGCGCAGTCCTTCACGACGCATCTGTACGGCGCGAGGTTGTAGCCGGACGGCGCCTGCACCGAGACGTCGCCAGCGAAGAACACCGTCGTGGGCGATGAGGGGAGTCCGTCCGCAATCACGTTGCCGGCGGCGTTCGTACACGCCCAGTTCGCGGGATTCGTCGGGTCGCCGTCGTTGCCCGCGCCGGTCCACCACGCAAACTCGGCATCGGTGTTGACAAGGCCGTAGAAAAGGCCCGTGCCGCCGACGACAGGCTCGGCGCCGGACGGGACGAACGTGAACGTGACGTTCTGCGGCTTGGCGCTCCATTCCACGATGCGCGTACCCGTCGCGATGTCTCGGTCCGTCACATCAACGGACACGTTCGCGCCGGAGGCGAACGTCATGCCGGCGGAATCAAACGCGGCGTCGCATCCGGTCAAGTCGAGCGTCGAGCCGTCCTTCATGACGAACTTCGAGAAGTTCAGCGCATGGACGTCGAGGCGCGAATACACGTCAACGGTGGCGACGCTGCCGAACGGATTGGCGAGACTCGCGGAGCTGGAGTCGATCGATCCTCCGCGAAGCTCAGTTCCGCCGGAGTACGTCTGGCTCGCCTTCGCCGCGATGTACGCGCCCGCGCCCTCCTTGACCAGCTTGAACTTGCCGGTCAGCGAGACGGTGGAGTTGTTGACGGTCTTCCCGGACGGCACGTTCAGGTGAAGTTCGCCCGTGTGCGAATAGAAGTATTCAAGCTGCACCATCTCAAAGTAGCCGTTGTCCCTGCACGCGATGCCTTTGAAACGGTAGTAGCGGTAGGCGGTCGTGTTGTCAAAGGTGTAAGATCTCGTCTGTACTGCCTTACTGTCGCCGCTCAGGTTTTCTCCGGAGCGAGAGTGAAGTGGCGTCCAGTTCTCCTTGTCGTTCGAGCCGTAGAGCGCCCAGTCCTTCGGGTTTCGGTTCCCGGCGCCCGGACCGCAATACAGCTTGTAGGCATTCACGACGCGCGGAGACCAGAAGTCGTAGTCCACCTCAAGCGGAAGATTGGCTTTTTGGAGGATGATGCGATGGGTGCTGTCAACCACTCGCGAAAAATTGTTGTTGAAGAGGTTGGCACCAACGGTACTACCGTAGAACGTGCTGGTGGACGACACGTGGTTGCCGTTGCTGTCAGGCTCCGTGAGGTCAACCATGGTATCGGTGATCGTGCCGGCGCCGGCGATGTCGCTTGCGGTAAGGTTGTGTCCGTTGAGGTTGAGCGTCTTGCCGGAGTTCACCGTGACCTTTCCGAACACCTCGTCGTCGATGAGCGTGAAGTCGTCGAATGTCTTGTCAATCAACGCGTCGGTGAGCGAGCCGGTGCTGGTACTCTTCGTCTTGAAGCTGCCGCCCACGGTGTCGTAGAGGCCGACGGTGCCGCTGGAGTCCTTTGCGGGAACGAGGTCGAGCTTCAGCGTCCCTGCCGCGTCATAGACCTTGAACGAATAGAGGAAGTGGGACGACCAGTTCCCGTTGGCGGTTGCGGCGCTGGTGGCGTGCGACGCGAACAGACAGAGCTGCGAGCCGACCGTGAAGTCGGAGGAGATAGTGAACGAGCAGTTCGCCACCTCCGCGCCCGTAAAGGCGTTTGTGACCGCAACCGTCCCGGCGTTGCCATCGGCGATGATGGTGTACTTCGTGTAGGCGACGACGGGATCGCGCTTCTTGACGGTGACGGTGGCAGTTGACGTGTCGGTGTCGGTCGAGCCAGAGTTGTAGAGGACGCCGACCTTGCTGCTGTTGTATTGAAACGCCGTGAACGCGGCTGTGCCCACCGCCGAGCGCGCGCACCAGAGGGCCTCCGTTGCGGTGACCTGCGTGGGACACCACGTCATCACAATCTTATCCGTCGACTTCGGCGTGTAGCCGGTCTTGACCTGGACGTTCGCGTTCGCCTTGAGGTACGGCAGCTGCGTGTAGCCGTCTGGCAGGCCGTCGGCAAGCGCCGTCACTGCGCCCGCAAGTACCAGAACACTGATAAGTTTTCTCATCGTTTTCCTCCTTTTTTAGATGGTAGGGCCCTACCGCACATATATGGTCATGCCGACAGACTTCTTCACGTCCAGCGCGAACACGCCGTCGCGCGCCTTCAGCCTGGTGCGCCACCGCGCGCTCGGGAGCATTAGTTCCGTGGCATCTACCGTAATGGCCGCCTCGGATGCGCCGTCGGCGCGCGCGCCAAGCGGAATCGAGACGTTCTCGGAAAGGCCGGACAGGTCGCCAACCACCTTCAGTGTCGCCGCGCCGGAGCCCGGCGTGGCGATCGCACCCACGATTGGCGTTTCCGTCGCCGCACGCCCGTCGTCGCAGTCGATCTGCAGCGTCGCGTCAGCCGCCAGCGTCACCGCGTTCGTGACGGAGACGCCCTCCATGATCTCGAGCGTGCCGCCCGCCGCGACCGCCGCCGCCCCCGCGCCGAGCGCGTGGTCGTGCGCCGCCAGCAGCGTGCCGCCTTGGATCGACGTGCCGTTCGAGTAGCGGTTGTCGCCGGCGAGGATCAGCGTGCCCGCGTTCTTTTTGATGATGGAGCCCTTTCCGGGATAGCCGTATTGATACTGGTGGTCCTTCGCCTTGTCGTATAGGTTGACGTTCACGAGGACGGTGTGCGACACCGCCGCGTTCGTGGCGTTCTGCGTGTCGAACGTCAGGTCGCCGTAAAGTCCCATCTTGGGATTTGTCTTCTCAGACGTGATGGAATAGTCGGCAATGGAGCCGAATGTAACCCAAGGCGCAATCACAAGCGAATGGGCGTACTTGTCCGTCGCCTTGATCACGATGCCGCCCGCGCCGAACGCCGCTTTCTTCTGCTCGAACGAGAGCCATTCGTTCACGGTTTGGTCAATGGTCATCCCTTCAACGCAGAAGAGCCCGTTCCCGTAGTATTCGATCGCCCCGCCGACCTTGTTGATGCCGATGCGTCCGCTGCGGAGGACCTCGTAGTCCTCGGCGACGTTCAGCCGGCCGTTGACGTAGACGGTGACGCCTTCGCCCACTCCGTTGTAGTAGTACGTCGACCCTTTCTGCTGGACTCGACGGCAGTTGAGCGTGCCGCCGGCATCGATCTGAAGCAACGACAATGCGAGATACGAGCCGCCTCGGTACGGCAGAATCAGCGTCTGGCAGGTCACGGTCGCCCCGCTCCGGATGAAGAGCCTGTTGCCATTTGCGTTCGGCACGGACCAATCCTCCGTAAATGTAATGTTGCCGCGGAACTCGGCGGTCGGCGCGACCGCCGAGTTCGCGCCGTTCCACGTCGTGGCCGTCGCGCCGCCCGCGAAGTCGACCGACGTGTTCGTGAAACTCACCGTGTACTTGTCCGTGAACTTCACCTTGCAGTTGATGACGGGAATCACGGTTGCGCCGTTCTGGACGGATGCGAGCGTGAGCGTGTTCGTCGTCGCGCCGGGATTGGCGAGCGTAAGCGCGGCGTCGCCCTCGATGACCATCGCGGCGACCTGCGCGTCGGCGTCGAGCGTCACGGTCGTCGCAGCCTCGGGCGCGAAGCGAATCGTGTCCAGCACGTTCGGCACGTCGTTCACGGCCTCGCCGTTGACGCTCCAGTTGCCGGGCGTGGAGAAGTTGCCGTCCACCGCGCCCGTCCAGGTGTACGTCGCGGCGGCACGGGCGTCGTACTTGAGTGCACCGTCCTCGACGGAGAGCGTACCGACCGCGCTGTCCGGAGTGACCACGAAACCGGTCGTGTCCGTGTAGCCGGAGGGGAAGATCGTGGTGGTGCCCAACAAGTGTAGGTTCACCGTGCCGTTCCGCGTGACGGTGCCGCTGATCTGCGACCCCGTGCCGCACACGAGCGTCGCGCCGTCCGCGAACGTGACCGCATTGGCGATCGTCACGCCGTCCGCAAGCTCCAGCGTCGCGCCCGCCGCCACTGTAATCGGCCCCGTGCCCGCCGCGTTGTTGTGCTCGAGACGAACCGTGCCGCCGTTGATTTTCGTGCCGTTCGAGTAGGTGCTGTCGCCGGAGAGGACGAGCGTACCGGGATTGACTTTGATGATCTGCCCTTTGCCGGGATATTGCGCGTTACCGTGGGTCTGTCCCAAATCGGTCAGATTGGCGGTGATTGTGATCGTGCGCGGCGTCGTTCTGTCGGCGGAGTCCAGCGTGTCGAACGTCGTATTGCCGTAGAGGCCCATGCTCGGAGTGGCGCGCTCGGAGCGAATCACGTAGTCCGCAAACGCGCCCACCGTCATACCGTGCGCGAAGCCAAACGCCTTCGTATTGAAACCCGATGCAACGCGAATGCCGCTCGCGCCGATGTTGGTCTTAAACTGTTCAAGCCATGTGTGCCAGCCGGTCTGCTTGGTCGCGATACATTCAATGCCCTGGAGGTTGTACGTACCGGTGCCGTTGAAGCTGTTGGAGCCCTTGTGCTTGTGCATGCCGATGCGGCCGCCGGATGCGTCCCCGTCTATCCTGTATATCGTCTTTACATTCAGCGTGCCGTTGCAGTGGACGCTGATGGCGTGGCGGCAGTTGTTCCAGGTATCGTTGCCGCACTGGTGGTAGACCGTACCGACGTTGGCCGTGGCGCCGGCTTCGATCGACAACTGCGTGGTCCGTCCGACGCCGCCCATGTCCTTGTGTATGAGGGTCATCGTCGGCGCGGTCAGGGTCGAACCGTTCCGCAGCGTGTGGGTGTAGATCGTTGCCGTCGCCACCGGCGAAGTCGGAATCGTCCACCCCTGCGTCAGCGTGAAGTTCCCGTAGAGGACGGCCGTGGGCGACGTCAAAGCGTTGCCGGAATCGATGTTGGTCGCGGTCGCGCCGCCGGCGAAGTGGACGGTCGTTCCGGTGAAATCGACCTTGTACGTTCCGGTGAAATACACCTTGCAGTCGATTTCGGGGATGACGGACGCGCTGTTCGAGACCGAGGCGACGGTGAGGCGGTTCGTCGAGACGAAGCCGTGCGCCGCCGCCGGGTTGGCGATCCGCACCGCGCCCGTGCCGGAGATCGCGAGATTGCGGATCGCGGCGGGCGCGTCCAGCACCACCGTCGCGGGAGCGGGGATGGAGACGTCCGCGTAGGCATCGTCCAGCGGCGCGCGTTTGCCCGCGACGCCGTTGAAGAGCCAGTTCGCGGGATCCGACCACATGCCGCCGGCCGCGCCGGCCCAGACGAAGCCGTTGCTGTACGAGACGGTTCCGTCCGCCCAGGACAGCTCGCCGGCCGCCGACGTGAAGTACGTCTCGTACGCCGTCTGCGTGACGTTCGACGCGACGACGCCGTATTCGGACTGCTTGGCGACGAAGACCTCCGCACCCTCCGCAAAGGAGCAGGCGTCGATGTACAGGCGACCGCCGTCCGCCAGCGTCAAGTCGCCGGCGAGGGCGAGCGTTCCTTCGCCTTCCACCTTGCTGGAGAGAGCAAGGCCGTCCGCGATTTCAAGCGTTCCGTTCGCGCCAATCGTCACGGGCCCCGTGCCGAGCTGTCCGCTCGCCGCGAGCACCACCTTGCCCTCCTCGATGACCGTGCCGCCCACGTACTCCTTCGTGAAGCCGGACTGCTCGTTGAATGTGTCGGTCATCACAAGAGTGCCAGCGCCCTGCTTCACAATGCTGCCGGCAGGCAAATAGATACCAACACCGAAGGTGACGGTCTTGTTCTCGGGAACGACAATCGTAATCGTCTTCCCGTTCAAGCTCAAACCCCAGTCATTCGGATTTGCGCTGCGGTACACGCCGAGGAACTCGAAACTATCCGACGCGGTAATCGTGGTATCGACGTCGAACCGCCACATATAGTCCTGCGTGAGCGCACCCAAGCCGCCCGCGCCGACGATGAGGTTGGGAATGAGGGACGATGCCGTGGCGTGTTCGCATTTCGCGATGCGCGGAGCCTTGACCGTGCCGATGTTGCCGCTGCGTCCGAAACGCGACGCCGTCGAGCCGCCGGAAGGATTCGTGCGCACGATCACTTCCTCGGTCGCCTCAAGCGTACCGTCGATGTCAATGTCGCCTCTGTCCCAGCCGTTCGTCACGTAGGTGAAGCATGCGTAGCCCGTCTCCTCCACGCGGAGGATGCGGTGTTGGCTGGTCTGCGTGCCGGAGAACACCTGTCCGCGTACTACGGCGTTGCTCGCAACAATCCACGGGACGTCGCCCACGTTGTTGACGAGCCAGTCCTGCGTGAAGGTGAAGTCGCCTTCGAGCGTGCGCGCGAGCGCGGTGCTGCCGGCGGTGCGCATCGCGTTGTCGGGGAACGTGGCCGTGGCGCCGCCGGGGAACTTCAGCGAGCCGTTCTTCACCACGTAGTACGCGCCGGAGAAATTGACGGGGCAGGCGAAGGTTACACTGCCCGCGCCTTGGTTGATCACGGCATCGAGGGTGAGCGAGGCGGCGCCGGACGCGGCGAACGTGACGCCGTCCGGCGAATCGAAGGTGATCCGGGCGACGGTCGCGGAGGCGTCGACCGTGATCTCCGCCGCGTTGGTGACGACCAGGCCGTCGTCTGCGGTGAACGCGCCGGCGGGCGCGGGCGACCAGTTCGCGGCATCCGAGAGGTTGCCGGACGCGCCGCCGGTCCACGTGTAGGTGTTCGCGGGCGTCTCGAGGCCGACGAACGATCCGGAAAGGGAGTTCGTCAGAAAAGCGTCGTTGACCGTGTCGTACAGGCCGCAGACCTCGTCGGAGACGCGCTTCGCGGGGACGAGGTCGAGGCGGAGGACGCCGTCGGCGTCGAGCAGCTTGAAGGAGAGGAGCGAATAGGACGCGAAGTTGTTGAGGCCGGCGTCCGAGCTGGTCGTATGCGAGGCGAACAGGCACAGTTCCGATCCGGGCGAGAACTCGCCGTCGGCCATCGTCACGTCCGTCGTCTCCGTGTTGTCGGCGACGTTCGTGACCACGCCCTTGCACGCCGCGTAGTCGGCGACGACCAGGTAGTTCATTCCGGCGAGGAGCGTCCCGGCGCCGAGAACCTGCCCTGCCGTGCCCGCGTTGCGGTCGAACCGAACTTTGGCCGTATCCATCAAAAAGGCCGTGAACTGGTTCGCCGTCCCGTCTCCGTCGCGCGAACACCAGAGATTCTGCGTGACGTTCACGGCATTGGGACGGAACAGCATCTCCACCCTGTCGGTGCAGGCCGGCGTGACGCCGGTCTTGATCTGGCACTGCCCGATCGCCTGGATGAACTCGAGCTGCTGGTACTCCGCCGGCAGCCCGTCGCCCAGCGCCGACAGCGTACCCGCCGCGCCCGCAAGAGCCAACGCAACAACACGGGCGAAACTAGAAGTTTTCGCCCCCCCCCTACGGGAGTTGCAGATAAGTTTTTCCATTGTTTTTATCTCCATCGTTTTTATCTCCATTGAAACTTGATACTCCTTGACCAAATTGAACAACGCAAATGTTACCAAAATCCCCCGCCGTTTGCAAGCCTAAAATCAAGGAAAATCACCCGCCTCGACCGGTGGGTCGAGGCGTCTCGCCGAGCCGCACAACTTGCTGTTGTACGCTTGCTGTCACGGTGTGGCGGCGGCGGCTCTGTGCCGTCCCCGTTCCCGTTCCAGAATTGCGTAAGCACACCGTTCCCGTTCCCGTTCTTTCGACAGTAGTTTCCGTTCCCGTTCCCGATCCCGTTCCCGTTCGTTCGGCGGTGGGCGTTCCTTGCGCGCATGCGTACACGCGCGCGAAAGAACGGGAACGGGACCGGTGAATAATAAATTTCTGCCTTATATTTCCTTAAGGGGGATTAAGGGGGGATTTTCCTTTAAACCGCCCCTACCCCTGTTGATAACTGTTGATAGCTGTTGACAAGTGATAGTTGCTGCCAAGTCCCCTTCCGCGCCGTAATATCACGGTTCGGACCACGATACGATGGTTCGGACCATGGTTGCGCGGGGGCGGTCGCGACGGAGCGCGACCCTCCCCTCATCGTACCCCAGTAGCCGAGGCTATTACACCCCAGTCTAAGAGCCTCGTACACCCCGGTCTAAGAGCTTCTTACACCCCAGTCTAACAGCCCCGTACACCCCGGTCTAAGAGCCTCGTACACCCCAGTCTGTTGTACGCTTGCCGTCACCGCTCGGCGAGACGCCTCGACCTCGCAGTTGGTCACGACCTCGCAGTCGGCTTATTCCGACGGCGGCATCGCCGGCACGAAAAGCGCAGTAGCAAGAAATGCGGTTGCAAGTGTCATGGTAAATCATCCTTCAATTGCCACCCCCGCCAACATTGATCCACGGCAGCGGCTGCCCGGATGAGAGAAGTTGGTTGGTGACGGAAGAGAAGTAATCGCCAAAGATTCTGGCGCATTTCGGATATGAGAACGAATGGAGTGCGTATTCAAGACGATTTGAGCTTGATCCATACCCATCTATGTACTTAAGGAACACTTCATCAATTATCGCATCTGTCCCAGATTCCAACAGCCTATTCCTGTAAAACATTCTTACCGCTGCATCTTTTGCCGCAAGTTGAGTGGCGTTGGTTGCATTAAAAGAAAGTAGTCGATCTGCATAATGCGCACTCGCCTTTCCTTGTTCAATAAAGTTGTAGCTAGTGGAATTAGTCATAATCGTTTCAACGAATGCTGTCGTTGCATTGTCGATAGGGCTGAACTTCAGAACAAGTTCAATTGCGCTCTTACGTTCAACGCCCTTTGGATTCAGCGCCAATGCCTTCATTGCATTGACGGAGTTGGTGTAATTGAATTCTTCACATTTCCCAATTGCAACTCTCGCGTAAAGCTCGTCAAAATCGTCAAGCGTCTCGCAGTCGTTTGTGGCA
>CACZDG010000100.1 GCA_902779865.1 uncultured bacterium | reverse complement strand
TGTTCGACGCGCGCGGCTACGCGGTGAACGGGAAGTACTGGGAAGGGGCGTATTCGCCGAAGGCGTCCTCTGCGAAGTGGAGGCATGCCGGGAGCGTGACGGCGTATGCGCGGTGGGTCAAGAGCCCTCCGTTCCGCGTGGTGACGCTTGACGCGAACGGCGGGGCAATCTCGAACGCTGCTTACGCGGCAGTTGTGGTCGAGGACGGCAAGGCCACGATGCAGGCGGGCGCGTCCGGGACGAAGGCGGCGCGTGCTGGCTACTCGCTCGTCGGGTGGTTCGACACGACCAACTCCGCCGGCGGGAACATCGTGTTCGACGCGCACGGCTACGCGGTGAACGGGAAGTACTGGGACGGCGCATACGATCCCGGCAAGACCGCCGCGAAGTGGAAGTTCTCCGGTAACGTGACTGCGTATGCGCGGTGGATCGCGCAGGGGCAACTCGGCAAATACACCGCGACGCTCAACGCGAACGGCGGGAGCATTGGCGGGCAGCCTTTCCTCAGTGCGCAGACCGAGTACGGGAAGTACACGAACCAGGCCGCCGCGAACAGGGCGGTGACGCGCGAGGGCTACTCGCTCGTGGGGTGGTTCGATGCCGACGGCAACATGGTGTTCGACGCGCGCGGCTACGCGGTGAACGGGAAGTACTGGGACGGAGCGTATTCGCCGAAGGTGTCGTCTGCGAAATGGAAGTACGCCGGGAACGTGGTGGCGTACGCGCGCTGGGTCAAGACGCCGCCGTACCGCGTGGTGACGTTCGACGCGAATGGAGGGACCATCTCGAACGCGGCGTACGCCGCCGCTGTGGTCGAGGACGGGAAGTACACGATGCAGGCGGGCGCGTCTGGGACGAAGGTGGCGCGTGCGTTCTATACGCTCGTGGGATGGTTTGACACCACCAACGCCACTGGCGGCAACGTCGTGTTCGACGCGCGGGGCTACGCCGTGACAGGCAAATATTGGAACGGATCGTACGAGCCCGGCAAGACCTCCGCGACGTGGAAGTACGCCGGGAACGTGGTGGCGTACGCGCGGTGGACGCCTGCCAAGTACACGGTGACGCTCAACGCGAACGGGGGGAGCGTAAGCAGCCAGCCGACGGTCGCCGTACAGGTAGAGTACGGGAGGTACACGAGCCAGGCCGGCGCGAACAGGACGGTGTCGCGTTCTGGCTACAGGCTCGTTGGATGGTACGACACGACCGCGGCGAGCGGCGGGAACATTGTGTTCGACGCGCGGGGCTATGCCGTGTCCGGCAAGTACTGGAATGGATCGTACGAGCCCGGCAAGACCTCCGCGACGTGGAAGCACGTCGGGAACGTGACGGCGTACGCGCGGTGGGCGCAGGTCTCCAACAAGTACACTGTGACGCTCAATGCGAACGGCGGAACCGTTGACGGTCAGCCGGGCGTCTCGTTCCAGGTCGAGGTCGGCAAGAGCACGAGTCAGGCCGGCGCGAAGAGGTCTGTGGAGCGTTCGGGCTACATGCTCCGCGGATGGTACGACATGGATGGCAACATTGTGTTCGACGCGATGGGGTACGCCGTGGACGGAAAGTATTGGGACGGGGATTATTGGCCGAATTCCTCGTCGGCGACGTGGAAGTACGCCGGTAGCGTGACCGCATACGCGCGTTGGGTTCCTATTGCCAGCAACATCAGGGTGGCGGCATCCGGGGACATGGAGGACGGCTTCGGTCTTGGCGAATTTGTCGGAGACGCGCTGCGGTTCTTCCAGGGCGAGTTCGTCGGCGTGTTCTCGGACGGTGGCGGTAGGTTCATGCTGACGCTGGACGAGGGCCTTGAGACGGCGTATTTCGTGACGTGGACGGAAGACGGCGGCGTAGCTTGCGAATGTGAGGCGGCGGTTGCCGGCGACGTGCTCATCCTAACGACGGAAACGGGTGCGGTCTATCACCTCGTCTGGGATGAGGACGGCCTCGTCGCAACGCACATTGATGAGTAGTGGCTGTTGGTAGTGATGGGACTGAGATGAACGCGCAAGCTGCGCGCGTTCTACTAGGGCGCCGCCAAGTTGGCGGCGTTCCCAGTCAGTTACGCTTGTTCCGCAATCTGATTTTTGAGCATTTGGGGATTGACATTCGTCTGATTTTTTGATTAACTATACGGCTCTTACGCGGAATCGGCTGACGAAGTCGGTTCCCCGCGGATGGTAGGAAGCCGTCCGCGAAAACGGACAAAACCCTGCTCTGGTGGGGCACAAAGCCACAAGAAAAGGAAAGAAACATGCAGAAAAGCACTCGTCCTGCGAACCCCGGCGAAAGCCGCAAGTGGTTCCTGGTGGACGCGAAGGACCAGGTTCTTGGTCGCCTCGCCGTCATAATCGCGAACAAGCTTCGCGCAAAAGACACGCCCTATTTCGATCCGTCGGTGGATGCCGGCGCGTTCGTGATTGTGGTCAACGCCGCCCAGGTGAAACTCACCGGCAAGAAGGAGCAGCAGAAGGAATACCAGCGTTATTCGGGCTTCCGTGACGGCCTGAAGCGCTTCACGGCTGCCACGATGCGCGCGTCGCATCCCGACCGCATGATCAAGGAGGCCGTGTGGGGCATGCTCCCCAAGAACACCATCGCGCGCAAGATGATGACGCGCCTGAAAGTGTTCGCCGGTCCTGAACACACCCATGCGGCCCAGAAGCCGGAAGTGATCAAGCTCTAAGGAGATTTCAGATATGGCTACCAAGAAAGTGATTTCCGCCGGAACCGGACGCCGTAAGACCGCCTGTGCGCGCGTGACGCTCGCCCAGGGCGACGGTAAGTGGACCGTCAACAACGTTGCGCTTGAGGAGTACATCACCTCCGAGGCGCTGCGCGACTACCTCAAGCAGCCCATCGCCATTTCGGGATTTGACGCGTCCGCAGTTGACGTGATCGCGTACGCTAAGGGCGGCGGATGCAGCGGCCAGGCGGGTGCGATCCGCCACGGTCTCGCCCGCGCCCTCGTGGCGGCGGACGCGAACCTGCGCGCGGCCCTCAAGAAGGCTGGCTGCATGACGCGCGACAGCCGCATGAAGGAGCGCAAGAAGCCCGGTCAGCCCGGCGCCCGCAAGCGCTTCCAGTTCTCGAAGCGTTAATTCGGGGACCATCGCGCCGCCATGCGTTGTCGCATGGCCGGCGCAACGTGCAACGGGCCGTCGCGGAAGTTTTTCTTCCACGCGGCCCTTTGCGTCCACAGATTGTAAGAACATACCATGGCATTTGGATTCATCAAGAAGCTGGTGGCAAAGCTCACCGGCAAAAAGACCGACGCCCCCAAGGGCGGAAAGGGCACGTCCGGCGGCGGCCAGAGCAAAGGCGGCAACGGAAAAGGACGCGGCCACAACGATAGACGCGGCCGCAGCGGCAAGGGCCAGGACGGCCAGAAGGGCGGCAGAGGGCAGCAGCGTCAGGCAGGACAGCAGTCTTCAGGTCAGCGTCAGGCGGGACAGCGTCCGGCCAAGCAGCAATCGGCAGGGCAGCGTCCGGCTGGACAGCGTCAGGCGGGGCCGCAGGGCCAGCGCCGCGAGCGCGGGGGCGACCGTCGCCGCGACGGATCGCGTCGCGGGCCGAAGTCCGTCAACACCGCCGCGAACGAGATGCGTCCGGGCGGAGTCGTTTCGCCCGAGGAGATGGCTGCTCGCAAGGCGGCCCATGCGGCGTGGGACCCCGCGTCGTTCGTCGTCGAGCCCGTCGATGGCAAGATGCGCTTCCAGGATTTCGACCTCCCCACGGAGGTGCTGCACGGCATAGCCGACCTCGGCTTCCAGTACTGCACCGAGATACAGGCGCTTTCGCTCCAGAACGCCCTTGACGGCAAGAACATCGCCGGCAAGGCGCAGACGGGGAGCGGCAAGACGGCCGCGTTCCTCGTGGCGATCCTCACGCGCTACCTCCGTACGCCCGAATCGCGCGCGAAGACTGGCGGAACACCACGCGCTCTCGTGATCGCGCCTACGCGCGAGCTCGTCATTCAGATTTGCAAGGACGCCGACGCGATCGGCAAGTACTGCGGTCTCCGTTCGCTCGCCGTCTATGGCGGGATGGACATGGATCGTCAGCGCGAGGAGCTTCAGGAGGCACCCGTCGATCTGCTCGTCGCGACGCCCGGGCGCCTGCTGGACTTCTGCCAGCGCCACGTCGTCGATCTCCGCAGCGTGGATACGCTTGTCATCGACGAGGCCGACCGAATGCTCGACATGGGCTTCATCCCCGACGTGCGCCGCATCATGTCGCACCTGCCGCAGAAGGACAAGCGCGCCACAATGCTCTACTCCGCCACGCTCACGGACGACGTGATGCGTCTTGCGTCGCAGTGGATGAACGAGCCCGTCAAGGCAGAGGTGGAAAGCGAGCACAACGCCACGGACACCGTGCGCCAGGTCGTGTACGTGATCCGCTCCGAGGACAAGTTCAAGGTGCTCTTCAACCACATTGCGCTCCACCCGGAGGCGCGCGCAATCGTGTTCTGCAACCGCAAGGCGACGACGGAGGACGTTTACGAATCGCTGAAGCGGCGCGGAGTCTCGTGCGAGATGCTTTCCGGCGACGTGAGCCAGAACAAGCGTCTTCAGGTGCTTGAAGATTTCCGCGCGGGAAAAATCAAGATCGTGGTCGCCACCGACGTGGCCGGACGCGGCATCCACGTGGACGACATCGAGTACGTGATCAACTTCGACTTCCCCTACGAGGCCGAGGACTACGTCCACCGCATCGGGCGCACGGGACGCGCCGGCAACACCGGCATAGCGATTTCGTTCGCGGACGAGGACGAGAGCTTCGCCATCCCCGAGATCGAGGAGTACATAAAAGAACCTCTTAAGTGTACGATCATCCAGGATGACGATCCGCTCCTCAAGCCGCTCGAGAAGCTCGCGCGCGGGCAGCGCAGCACGCTCAAGCCAGTGGACGAGGCCGCGAAGGCCGAAGTCGATGCGCGCGAGGCCGTCACCGAAGAACAGAAGGCCGCCGCAGCCGCGATGGTCGGCGGACTCGCCGTCAAGAACGCCGCCGGCAAGGTCGGCTACATCCGCGACGACGTGATCACGCGCAAGGAGCCGAATCTTGAAAACGCCCTCGACCCCAAAAAGGTCGTGGACGAAACGGACGCCTACGTCCAGCCAATCGAGCAGAAGACCCGTCTGGAAGAGTGGGTACCGCCTGTGCCGGAGCCCCCTCCGCCGGAGCCGGACGTGAAGATAACGATTGAGGGATCGGGTGGTCCGATCCAGCAAAACAACGAACAGACAACTCAAGAAAACACCCAAAAGGGAGAATGACAAAATGAGAATCATCAAGAAGTTCGCGTACGCCGCAGTTGCGGTTGCTTGCGCTGTCGGCATCGCCGGCTGCGATCAGAAGAAGGCGAAGGAATACGCCGGACCCAAGGTCGCCGAAGGTGCAATCGTTGCGATTGCAGGACGGTCGGCGGAGACAACGTCGCTGGCACCGCTTGTCAAGCAGTACAAGCTTGACGGGATTTCGCCGGACAAGATGTCGCAGCTGCCAGACGATGCGAAGGACTTTATCAAGGAAATTGGCCTTGACAAGGCCGATGCGAAGTGGTTTGCCGTGACCGTTGGCGACCTGTCGGTCCTCGCGAAGGACGGCGTCCCGGAATTCGCCGTCTCTATGGTCGCCACGCTCAATCTTGACGCGACCATCGCCGCCGTCGATAAGAAGTGCAAGGAGAAGAAGGAAGACGTTTCGTTCAACAAGACGACGATTGCCGGCGTTCCCGCCTACGAGATCGTCTCTAAGAAGGACGAAAAGGTCGTTCCGTGCGTTGCGGCACTTGAGGGGCAACTAATCATTGGCGCGTCGTCCAAGGCGGCTCTTGAGAAGCAAATCGCCCTCTACCGCGACGGCAAGGGTGAGAGCAAGGATTTCGGCGCGTTCGTCCTTGGCGCGAATGATTTCCTCCGCGTTAAGGCCGTTAAGGTCGGAGAGAACGCGAAGAAGTCCATTCCTGACACCTCGATGCTTCAGATGCTCAACACCTTCATTCCTGACGGCGACAAGCTTGTGCTCGGCCTCGGCGACGTCGAACTCGCCATGGGCGCGTCCGCAGATGGCAAGAACGTGACGATGGACGCGGTCGTGAACACGGCTTCCGACGCAGACGCCGACAAGCTCGTCACGCTCGCGAAGTCTGGTTTGATGGCCGGTACGGCGCAGATGAAGAAGGCTGCCGAGAAGGATGCCGACTCCAAGTTGGCGTATGAAGTCCTGCAGGGCATCAAGGTCGTCGGAGAGGGCAAGGCGTTCAAGGTCACGGCTACGACGGCGGCAGAGCCCGTCATCAAGATGATTGCAGAGAAGTCCAAGTAATCAAGCTGGGAAAAGAAGGTATTATGGGCAGGCAGTACAACGTGGGTCTTGTCGGCGTGGGCGCCGTCGGGGCCGAGATGATCAAGGTTCTCAAGGACCGCAACTTCCCCTGCGGGAAGGTGCAGGTGTTTGCGAGCCGCGAGCGCGACGAGGTGATCAACGGCGAGACGTACCATGTGCTCAAGGCCGGGGAGGACAGCTTCAACGGCCTTGACATCGTGCTTTTCGCGGGCAAGACGGACGTGGCGATCCAGTTGAAGGACGCCGTGGTCAAGTCCGGCGCGAAGATGATCGACAACTCGCGCGCGTTCCGCCAGGACCCAGAAGTACCGCTTGTAGTCCCGCAGGTGAACGCGGAGGACCTCGACTGGAACAAGGGCGTGATCGCCAACCCGAACTGTACGACGGCGATCATGCTCGAGGCGGTGGCCCCGCTCCACAAGGCGAAGAAGCTCAAGCGCCTCATCGCCTCCACCTACCAGGCGGCGTCGGGCGCGGGAGCGCCCGGCCTCGCCGAGCTGGAGCTTCAGATGAAGGAGATGGTGGAGGGCAAGCCCCGTACCGTGAAGGCGTTCCAGCACCAGCTCACCTACAACCTCATCCCGCACATCGACAAGTTCGACGAGACCAACTGGTACACGCTCGAAGAGTTGAAGATGCGCAACGAGGCGCGCAAGATGCTGCATGCACCGGACCTCATGCTGAGCTGCACGAGCGTTCGCGTGCCGATTCCGCGCGCGCACTCTGAGTCTCTCAACCTCGAGTTCGAGGAGGATATCACGCCCGAGGAGGCGCGCGAGATCCTCGCGAAGGCCGATGGCGTGAAGGTGGTGGACGATCCGCTGAACGGCGGTTATCCGATGCCGCTCGACGCGACGGCGAAGTACGACGTGCTCGCTGGACGCATCCGCCAGGACATCTCGCGTAACGACAAGAAGGGCCTCGACATATTCGTGAGCGGCGACCAGTTGCTGCGCGGCGCGGCCCTCAACGCCGTCGAGATCGCGGAGTGCCTTATCAAACGCGGACTCGTCTGACAGCGCCGCGGGCAAGTCACCCCATGAAACTCCAGTTGCAGCTAGACCGTCCCCTGATCGTGTTCGACATCGAGTCCACAGGCGTGAACCCGAGGATGGACCGCATCATCGAGCTCGCCGCGATCCGCGTCGAGCCCGACGGCACGGAGACATCAAAGTGCTGGCTGCTCAATCCAGGCGTGCCGATTCCGCCGGAGACCACGGCGATCCACGGCATATCCGACGAGGTGGTGAAGGACTGTCCCACGTTTGCGGACAAGGCCGCTGAGATCGCGGAGTTCTTCAAGGACTGCGACCTCTCCGGCTTCAACAGCGACCGTTTCGACGTGCCGTGCCTTGAGGAGGAGTTCTCTCGCGTTGGCCTCAACCTCGGGTCAGGCGACCGCCGGCACGTGGACGTTCAGCGCATCTTCCACAAGCGGGAGCCGCGCGACCTCACGGCGGCGGTGCGCTTCTACTGCGGGCGCGACCACGTGGGTGCGCACGGGGCGGAGGCGGACGCCAAGGCCACGCTGGACGTTCTGAAGGCGCAGTTCGAGAAGTACGGCGACCTTCCGAAGACCACTGCAGAGATGGACGAGTACCTCGTTCCCCGCGATCCGCTCAACGCCGACCGCACGGGGCTTATCCGCTGGCACAACGGCGCGTGGTGCATAAACTTCGGCAAGAAGAAGGGCGTAAGCCTCAAGGAACTGTTCCTGCACGAGCAGAACTTCCTCAAGTGGTTCATCAAGGGAAACTTCGAGACGGACGCCCGGATGATTGTCAAAGATCTTCTTGAACATGGGGTCTTGCCACAACCCCCTAAAGTTTGATATACTATCCATTCCTTTGCCCAACGACGGGAAAGGCACGGCAGAAAACCGCGATTACTAACAAACAACAAAAACAAAATGGCTATCCGTAAACCAACCCCGCCCGCTCCGAAGTCCGAAGCGATGGCGCAGCTGCTTGCGAGCGGCGCAGGGCAGACGAAGACGATCAAGACTGGCAAGATCGTCGAAGGAACAATCAAGGTCGTAAAGGGCAACGACGTATTCGTTGACATCGGCTACAAGAGCGAAGGCAAGGTCGATCTCGACGAATTCCCCGATCCCGCCGCCGTGAAGCCTGGCGAGGTGATTCAGGTTCTCGTGCGCGAGCTCGAGAACGAGAAGACCGGCATGGTGAGCCTTTCCAAGAAGGCCGCAGACATTCAGATCCGCTGGGAGAAGGTGCTCGAGCAGTACACCGAAGGGTGTGTTGTCACCGGCACGATCAAGGCCCTCACGCATGGCGGCCTCCTCGTGGACATTGACGGAGTCGAGGCGTTCCTGCCCGGCTCGCAGGTTGACGTCTCGCCCGTGCGCGACCTCAACGTGTACATCGGCCAGACCTACGAGTTCAAGGTCATCAAGATTTCCAACGAGCGCAAGAACATCATCGTCAGCCGCCGCGAGCTCATTGAGGGCACGATGGCGGAGAAGCGCGCCGAGCTGCTCGCCTCGCTCCAGAAGGGCGAAGTGCGCAAGGGCAAGGTGAAGAACATCACCGATTTCGGCGCGTTCATCGATTTGGACGGCATCGACGGCCTCCTGCACATCACGGACATGAGTTGGGGCCGCATTAAGCACCCGAGCGAGATGCTCAAGGTCGGCCAGGAGCTCGACGTCATGGTGCTCGACGTGGACCGCGACAAGGAGCGCATCTCCCTCGGCCTCAAGCAGACCACGGAGAATCCCTGGAACTCGATCGTGGAGAAGTTCCCGGTCGGCAGCCGCGTGACGGGCAAGGTGGTGAACCTCGCCGCATACGGCGCGTTCGTCGAGATCGCTCCCGGAATCGAAGGCCTCGTTCACATCAGCGAGTTCAGCTGGACGAAGCGCGTGGCGCGTCCGAGCGACATGCTCAACATCGGCGACGAAGTGCTCGTGGCGGTGCTGCAGGTCGATGCGGAGAACCAGAAGATCGCGCTCGGCATTCGCCAGACGCAGGAAAATCCCTGGGACACGGTGCTGGATCGCTATCCGGTCGGCAGCCGCGTGAAGGGCAAGGTCCGCAACTTCACGAACTACGGCGCGTTCATCGAGCTCGAAGAGGGCATCGACGGCATGATCCACATTTCGGACATGTCCTGGACGCGCAAGATCAACCGTCCTTCCGAGTGCCTCAACAAGGGCGACGAGGTGGAGGCGGTCGTCGAGTCGGTGGACCCGAAGGAGCAGCGCATCTCCCTCAGCCTCAAGAAGGCACAGACGGATCCGTGGGGCGAAATCGCCTCCAAGTACCCCGTTGGCGCCCTCGTCAAGGGCAAGGTCTCGAAGATCGCGTCGTTCGGCGCGTTCGTCGAGCTCGAAGAGGGCGTGGACGGCCTCGTACACATTTCCCAGATCTCCGACGAGCGCGTTACGCACGTCAAGGACGTCCTCAAGGAAGGCCAGGAGATCGAGGCTCGCGTCGTGAAGGTTGACCGCAAGGACCGCCGCATCGGGCTGTCCATGACGGCCGTAAACATGACGGAGGAGCAGGTCAAGGCCCTTGCGGCCGAGACCGAGACCACGGAAGGTGCCACGAGCTCCGCTCCGAGCGACGCGGAATTCGGCAGCCTCGGCGCGGCGTTCGACGACGCGTTCCAGTCGCAGTCCGTCGAATGGCAGCCGGGTGAATCCGACAAGTAACATTGCAAAGAAAGGATAGGAACAATGTCCAGAGTCTGTGATATCTGCGGCAAAGGCCCCTCGGCCGGACGCCACATCGTCCGCAAGGGCTCGCCCAAGTACAAGGGCGGCATCGGCCTGCACACGACCGGCATCTCGAAGCGCCGCTTCATGCCGAACCTGCACACGGTGCGCGTGACCGACGGCAAGGGCAACACCTGCCGCAAGACGGTGTGCGCCCGCTGCATCAAGTCGGGCAAGGTCAACAAGGCGTAAGCCTAGTCTGACAAAGCCCAAAACAAATGCTCAAAAACCGCCTTGCACTGCAGGGCGGTTTTTGGTATAATTACCCTTGCCTAGGTGGAATAGGTTTAACAAGCCTGGTTCGATTAAGGTGTGTTTGTTGTCTTTTAATGTGCTGAAAAGGAGTCAAAAAGATGAAACGTTCGATGAAAACCTTGGTTGGCGAGGTGTGTGCATGCCTTGCCATGAGCATGTTGTTGGTTCCATTTGCCGGGTGCGGTGATGGAAAGACGGGTGGTGGTGAAAAACTGCCGGAGAAAGAACTGCAAGAGCTGCGCAAGGAGATAGCGCAGATGAAAAACGAGCTTCGCGAAATGCGCCGTTCCATAGATCGTCGGCCGATGGGGGATAGCAGCATGCACATATATCCAGTGAAACATGCAGAACGTTTCGGGAATGGAATGACGAACGGCGTCTCGCGGATACGCTATGCCAGACCGCGTCCTACGCCCGAGGAGATGGAAGAGCGTCGGAAGATGATGCAGAACCCCGAGATGCGCAAGAAGTTCGAGGCAGAGCGCAAGGCGAGGATGGAAGAGCGCCGTCGCCAGCACGAGGAGCGCCGCCGCGAGATGGAGGCACGCCGCAACGCTCGCACGGTGCCTAATGCCGTAGCACCGGTAGTTACTCCAGCCGACACTCAAAAGTAAGGTGCCATTTAAAAAAACAAATCAAACACTCAGAAGGAGAATCAATGAAACTAATAATCAACAAGGTGACGGCGTTTATGGCAACGCTTGCAATAAGTATTGTGACTCATGCTGCAACGGCACCGTCAAGTGGGCAGACCTACTATGGCCTGTTCGTAGGCGTGAACGAGTACTCAAATGGCGTAAGTTCGCTTTTCGGCTGTGATCGCGATGTTGTGAACATGTTGGACGCCTACACTGCTAGTGGTTTCTGCGATGCTAGCAATGCAGTGGCGTTTCTTGATTACGCGGCCACAAAGGGTGCCGTACGGGCAAAGTTCAATGAACTTGCGGGCAAGGCCAAATCTGGCGATGTGGTTCTCTACTATCAATCCAGCCATGGCGGGGACTATGATGGCGACAAGGGATCGTGCCTTTGCATGGCAGACGATAACTGGTCAGACGTTGAGTTTGCGGAAGATCTGGAGAAGTTTGTGTCTGGCGTGCGTGTTGTTGTGATAATCGACGCTTGTTATTCTGGTGGAATGTTCAAAGCGGCGGGGGCGTCATCGCGCTCCGTCATGCGCAAGAGAGGGTTTAGTTTCGCTGCCCGTGTCCAGCGCCATTTGAAATCTCGCCGCGAATCCCGTAAGGGAACTGCTGCAAAGGGAGGCGTAAGCGTTGGCTGGATTACTGCCTGTGACTGGGATGAATTGTCCACAGCAAGCCCTTTTGGTAGCATTTTCACGAATGCGATTATAGACGGGTGGAGGGATGGTTCGGCAGATGTGGATTCTGACGGTTACGTTTCATTCTCAGAACTCGCTGGATACGCCTTGGACAATGTTGATTACGATGAGTATGGGCAGACCACTCAGTTGGACAACGACGGATTGCTTTCCAGTGTCCTCGCAGGGCGTGTATATGACATGAGCGTGTCCCATCCGCTTGTACTTGATAAGGTGTTTTATGGATTTATCGGGACCTGCCCTGCCTCCGTATCTATCCCAGCGGGCATAGAGAGAATCGCAGAGAGCGCATTTGACGCTGATTACAACGACGTGCTGGCGCTTGAATCGGTGACGATCCCCGCTAGCGTGACTGAAATTGGTGCTTGCGCTTTCTATGAGTGTGTAAACCTTGTGTCGGTCACGTTTGCGGGAGATCGGAATGCTGTTTTTATGGGAGAGGATGCGTTTTACAATACTCCATATTTTGAGACACTGCCGTTTAGGTTGCTGATTGATGATGGGTGGCTTTATGGTTTTGAGGGAGCTATCCCATCTGAAATCGTTATTCCTGATACAGTTTGGGGTATTGCCGAGAGTGTGTTCGACGCTGACTATTATGATATGGAGGCATTAACATCTGTTACGATTCCTGAAAGTGTCGAAGAGGTAGGCCAATACGCTTTTTACGGATGTGACAACCTTGAGACAGTGACCTTTGAAGGTGACGTTGCGGATATCTGGTTTGAAGGTGGCTTGTCATCGGTATTTTTTGGCACGCCATGGTTAGAGGCTAACTGTCCTGTCCCTGCGAACGACGATTTTGAGAATGCGATTAGCATGTCCGAAGCCATGGAGGGTAGCGTTGTCGGAACGAATATCTTTGCAACTATTGAATCGAATGAGCCGTTGGATGTAGAATGGGATGCGATTTCTACTGTTTGGTGGAAGTGGACGGCTCCGGATAACGGTCCGGTGCAGTTCAACACGTTCGGTTCTGACTTTGACACGATTCTTGGTGTATATACCGGTGAATCTATTGACAGTCTAACATTGATCGACGACAACGACGATGCCAAGGATAGTGAGGGATATCAGAGCCAAGTGATGTTCAATGCAATAGCAGGTACAACGTATTACATTGTGGTGGGCGGTTACGAAGATGATGGGGAAGGGAACATTTCCTTGAACTGGGGACCGTATGAAGGTGAATTCTCTTTTGTCGTTGAGGATGGGGTCTTGAAAGGATTCAATGGCATCTGTCCGGAGTCAATAACGATTCCTGACGACGTCGTAGGTATTGGAGAAGGTGCGTTAATGGGGATCGTAGGATTGCGTGGCCTTTACATCCCCGCTAGCGTGACGTACATCGGCGAGAGCGCATTTGAGGATTGTACCGACCTTGAGGAGGTTATTTTCGAGGAGAAAGAACCAGAGTTGATCGAATGGGAATGGACAGATGATGACAACGTCACGCATTCGGGATCTTACTTTGGTTTTGACGAAACG
>CACZDG010000099.1 GCA_902779865.1 uncultured bacterium | reverse complement strand
ACGCTTGGGTTCGTGTTCTGGGTGAAGGGCGACGGCACGGCGGTGTTGAGCGACCTGACCGGTGACGTCGGAGGCTCGCCGGGGACGGCTCGCCCCACCATGGTTGCGCCGAGTGCGTCGCACAGGCTTTCGGATGGTGAGCACGTGTTCACGGCGGGTGACGTTTCGCAGGCGTTCACCGTTGCCGGGAAGAAGTGGAACGTCCCGAAGCAGAACAAGCGCGCGGAGGTCGATCCAAACCCGACCGGGCTGAAGCTCGCGTTCACGGAGAAGACGGGCGTCGTGAAGGGGACGTTCACTGTGGTTGACGGCAAGGCGAAGACGAAGTACACCGTCGTCGGCGCGGTCGTTGGCGGCAGGTTCTACGGCTCTGCCTACGTGCGCAAGGCCGTTCCCATCCCAGCCACGGCGGAGTGACGCCCGAAAACGATCGTGCTCAAGCACCGTGGCGGGTCCGTTGTTCCAGTGCGCCGCCGCGACTTTGCGCCAGTCAGTAACTGTTTTTGCCAAATAATACCATTCACACGTCGGGGAATATGATACAATATGCGCCATGAACACAGGTAAACTTTTTCGTTTCGCCTTCGCCTTTGCGACGATGGCGGCTTTTGAGTCACGGGGTGCTGCGGTAGCTGACGGCATCTCGTTCGAGGGGATTTCCCCAATAGACGCGGTGGCGTTCAACATTGAACGCGCCGACAAGGACGGCGACCGCATCTACCAGTTCACGGAGAAGAGCGGAACGCACGCGCGCGAAATCGTCGTCGTGCCGGGCGACGGCTTGAAGGCCGAGGCGGCCGAGGTGCGATACCCGCAAGGCGAAACGGCGGAACGGCCTTTCGTGGAGAACGGGAAAATCTATCTCACGTTTGCACCGGGCGAAACGTTGTTTCTGGCGTGGCCGAGGTCGCGACGGAGCGCGACCCTCCCGTTGCGGTTGCCAGAGATAGTGGGGTGCGAACAGCCGGCGCGCATTGTGCGGCGCGAAGTGATCGAGAAGGACGGCGGCGCGGCGCTTGAGGGCGCGGCGTGGATCTGGCATCCAGACGCGATGCAGAAGAAGGCCGTCGCGACGCTGCGCACGGTGTTCGAGATTCCAGAGGGCGCGGCGGTCGATGCGGCCACGCTCACGTTCTCGCTAGACAACGGCGGCGAGGTGCGGTTGAACGGGCAGGTTGTCGGCAAGCAGGCGACTAACTCGTCTTCGTGGATGAAACTTTCCGTGATTGGCGGCGCGCTCGGTGATCGCGCCCTACCGAGTGACGGCTCGGCGGGGACGCCTCGCCCTACCGATTTGCGGGCGTTGCTCAAACCGGGACGTAACGTCCTTGAGGCGACGTGCGATAATTTCATTCCTGGCGATGCGGGATTCATTGCCTCTCTCGACATGGTCGTGGGCGGAAAGAAGATGCGCGTGTTCACGAACAACAAATTGTGGGAGGCGTCGCTTGACGGCAAGACGTTCAAGCGCGCGAAGAGCGCGGGAATGTACGGCGCGATGCCGTGGATGCGGTTCGGAGCAGATGGCATTGCCCGGCAGAAGCCGTTGAAGAAATCATACACGACTGAACTTGCGTTCGACCTGGGAATATCCGTTCCTCCGGGACGTCTCTATTTGGTGGGCGATGGTTTCAGGCGCGAGATCACGTCTGTCTTGAAGCCGGGACAGAACAAGGTGGACGTTGTGCGCGACGTGAAGAACCCGCGCTTGATCTGGACGGCGCCCGCGCAGGGCGTGTATGATCTGCGATGCGAATACCTTGCCGAGCCGATGGGCGTGGTGACGCCGCGTTTCTTCTGGAAGTGGGCGGGCGAGAGGCCGGAGGCGTGGAAGGTGAAGGTGTGGGAGTGCAACGGGCAAGATACCCGTTTAAGTGTGGTGGCTGAGTTCAAGACGGATGAGCATCTTTACGTACCGAAGATGGCGTTGAAGCCTTTTACGCGTTTCTGCTGGAGCGTGGAGGAGTGCGGCGCGCTCGGTGATCGCGCCCTACCGGGTGGTGGCGGCGCGCTCGGTGATCGCGCCCTACCGGGGGAGGCTGTTGGAACTTTTGTAAGTGGCATTGCGAAGTGGGAGAAGCCTTTCTTCAAGCCGCCGTGGAAACATGACCAGAAGGAATACTGGATTGCGCGGAAGAAGGTGACGCTGAAAGACGCGAAGAGCGTGATCATCGCGCTCACGTCACTCGGATCGCATAGGCTCTACGTGAACGGCAAGCCGGCGAGCGACTGTTTCGGTCCGAACCGCAGCCACGTTGAGGACGGCATTCTCCTTGCCACAACCTACGATGTGACGGATCTCGTGAAGGACGGCGAGAACGAGTTCAAGGTCTATATGCACGACGGCTGGGCCGCCTTGGGACAGTGCAAGGAGAAGGAGTCGTGTTTGAGCGTCGATGGACGCGCGATTACGGCAGACGGTAGCGTCGTGATCGACTCTGCCGAGCCGTGGGATGTCTCGCTGAGCGCGGACCGCTCGTACGGGCCCATTGGCGGCAACGGCAATGGCAGTCGGCGAGGCGTGGAGCATCTCTGCGACGTGGAGCGCGAGACGCGCCATGCGCGCGGCGTGGTGCGCACGGGGCCTGTTTTCACTGTGTCGTGCGACGTTGCCGATCGCGACTATGCGATTCGCGAGATCAAGCCCGTCTCAATCGGAGAGACGGCCACGCCGGGCAAGTGGAAGATCGACATGGGCGAGGCGTTCTCGGGTTTCATGCGCCTCAAGCTCAAGGGAAAGAAGGGCTCGGTCGCGCGGATGACGGCGAGCGACACGTTTGTTGACGAGTGTACATTCGGGCAGATCGCGGAGTTCGAGTTCTGTGGCGGCGATGGTGTGTTCGAGAACAGGATGAACACGCAGTCCGGCAGGTTCTTCTACCTCACGGGATGCGAGAAGCCGGGCCTTGACGACGTGACGGGGATCGTGATCGGCTGCTGCGGACGCATCCATGGCGGGTTCAAGGGCGACAGGGACCTTGAGAAGATACTCGCGCTCGACCGCAACACGTTCATCGCGACGACGATGGGCGGCGTGACGGTTGACTGCCCGCACCGCGAGCGCCTGGGCTACGGCGAGGCGAGCCTTTCCGCGATGTGGGGCAACGGCATGCCGCAGTTCGACAGCGCGGCGTACTACTACGCCTACCTCCTCAAATGGGCGTCGAGCCAGCGTCCCGACGGCAGCATCCCGCACGTGTCGCCGAACGGCTACGGCTGGGGCGGCACGTTCTGGAGCAACTTCCCCGTGTATGCGCTCGCGGATTACAGCCGACGCTATCCCGACGCACGCTTGAAGGGCATCATGCGCCCCGTGATCGACAAGTGGCTCGACTACCTCAACTCGCATGTGCGTCCGGACGGCATCCTCGCGCAGTACGAGCCGAAGAAGGGCGACTGCCTCGGCGACTGGCTTTATCCTGAGATACACAAGACGAAGCACACCTACGGCGACTGGGGTCACACCGTGGAGGGAATGTTCTTCAACAACTGCGCGTACGCCTGGGCCATCAAGCGCGCGCTGGGAATTGACGGGCTCATCACGGATCCCGCGCGTCGTGCGGAGCTGGAACGCCGTCACGCCGCGCTCGTGAAGGCAATCGACCGCGAATGGTACAAGAACGGTCTGTACGTCTCTGAGGACGCGCGCTACCAGGCGATTGCGCTTCTTGGCGGCGCGGCGGATGCGGGCGGACACCGCGCCGAGACGGAGAAGGCGATGCAGGACATCGTGGAGTGGAAGGGCTACATTGACGGCGGCAGCCCGAGCTACATGCCGATCCTGCGCCTGCTCTGCGCGACCCGGCGCGGACGCGAACTCGCGCTGCGCACGTTCCGCCGCCGCGAGGCCCCCAGCTTCCTCTACTTCGCGGACGAGGGGTACAACACGATTCCAGAGGACTGGTGGTACGGGCGTAAGTCGCACGGCAGCATGATCCACACATGCTACACCGGCCCCGCCGGCGCACTCTTCCATGGCTTCGCCGGCTTCGAGATAGACGGGAACAAGATCACCGTCGCGCCGCTTCTCTCGGACACATTGCCGAACTTCTCCGCCTACACCGAGACGTTGTACGGAACGCTCTACGTGAAGGTCGAGTCGAAGGGCGGGAAGCGCGTCGTGTGGGTGCTGTGTCCGTACGGGTGCGAAGGTAAATTCGTCGGTAATGGAACTCACGACCTCCGTCCCGGTTTAAACAGGTTTGAACAGTAATGAAAAAGACTCTTTCCATATTACTTTCGGCGACAGCACTTGCGTCGTATGCGACGGTGCCGTCCCTTGAACTTGTCTCCACATCCACAAACCTCACCATCACCGAACAGATGCAGGTTTCGTTCGTGTTGCGCTTGCCGCCGGTGCCAGGTGGATATGCGGACGCGCAGCCGCCGTTTCTCAACCAGCGTGCGCCGCACGTCAACTGTTCCTTCCTTGAGCCGAATTGGAAGAGCGGCGTGCTTGACCGAGGCGACGTGCGTGCGCCGCTGAGCCCAGCGCAGATGCCGCAACGCGGACGGCGTCCCGGCCCTGCGTTCACGCTGAACAATTACGTTTCGGACAGCATCTTCTCCGCGCTCGACGACCCGTTCAGCATGTTCGAGGACATGGATCCCTTCGCCCGCATGGGTCCGAAGCCGCAGCTGTTCCCGTTCACCGTCGCCCGCGAGGCGGACAAGGGATGGCGCTTCACCGCCGCCGTCGCGCCGTGGCGCATGACTTCCGCCGGCACCGTGCGCCTCGATCCAGTTACGGTGGAGGTTCCGCTCATAACCGGTGTGCGCCGTGGTCGCGACCGTTTCAACCGCGCAGTTGACGTGCCGGTGTTCTCCAACGTGGTCTTGCGCACGAAACCGCTCGTCATCACGGTGTCTGAACCGCCGCTGGAGGGGCGTCCTCGCTCATGGTGTGGCGCGATCGCCTCGAACCTCACCGTCACTGCGTCGTTGGATGCCAAGGTCTGCACGGCCGGCGATCCGCTCACCCTAACGATGGAGATTGCGGGCGCGGCAAACTCGGCATCCGTCCATCCGCCTGATTTCTCCTTCGTCGCCACTGGCGGCGTGTTCCGCATCGACGCCGCTTCGGCGAAGACAGAGACAATCGGCACGACGCGCCGCTTCACGTGGAGGGTGCGTCCGCAAACGCCCGGCACGGTGGAGTTCCCGTCGCTTCCAGTTTCGTACTACGACGTCGACAGCCGCAAGTACGTCACGCGGAACACGGACTTGATCCCGATCCAGGTGAAGGCCGGCGCACAGGCGGCGCTTGGGGTGATGGACGAGAATGACGGCGATACGGACAAGTTTCCGATGCCGGATGGAATTGATCTGGATCCGCACGGCGCTGACTCGCTTCCGCTCCTGCCGCATGCCTGGCTCGCGTTGCTGCTGTTCGTCGCTCCGCCGCTTCTCTTTCTGGCGATCCGGTTCGCGCCACCAGTCCGCCGCTACCTCGCATCGCGCAACGAGGCGTACCGCAAGAGCCATGCGTTCGGCGTATGCCGCCGTGCCCTGAAAAACCGCAACGGCGCAAAGCGCGCGGCGGCGATACGCAGGTTCTTCACCGTCCGTTACGGCGTGAACGGCGCGGCCGTGACGGCGGCAGACGCGCAGCGTCTCATGCAGAACGACTACGCGGAGGAGGACGTTGCGCTCATCGTCACAAGTCTCCAGGCGCACGATGCACAGACCTATTCGGCGAAATCCGGTGCGGGCGCGGTTGCGATGCTGCTTGTGGCGGGGCTTGGCATTGCGGCGTTTGGACGCGACGGACGAGTGGACTTCTCCTACAGGCGCGCGTCGTCGCTGGCGGTGCGGGCGTCGGACGAGGCGGGGTTCAAAACTGCGGCTGATGCCTACAGGACGTGCCTTGAAGCGGGCGCGGAAAACGCCGTCCTGTACCAGAATCTCGGGGCGTGCCTGCTCATGGCGGGCGATGCGCGTGGCGCAAGGGCCGCGTATTCACGTGCGGAGCGCAGGGGCGGCGCGACGGCCTCAACGGCACGTGGGCTCCTGGCCGCAATGGCGCACATCAAGAACGATCAGCGCGCCGAACTGCCGATGACGCGCGTGTTCTTCAGACCGCATTATGCGTGGACGCTTGACGTGCGTCTTCTTTGCGCGGCCGCGACGTGGGCCGTCCTGTGGATGGTGGCGCTTTTGCCGGTCGGCGCTTTACGGCGGTTCCTGATGACTGTTGGGCTTATTGCGTTTTGCGCTTTTGCGCTGTCCGCTGGCGTATCGTTGGTGGGCGAGCATCTGGAGCAGGAGGTGTTCAATGTTCAGGTCTAGGATTCTCTTGATGCTGTTTGCATGCGGGGCGCTTTCCGCCGCAGGGCAGTTCCATTTCTTCACCGGCATGGGAGGCATGCAGCGCGCCGAGCAGTTATCGGTGTCCGTCAAGGCGCGTTTCGATCCGGCGACGGCTGTCGTGGGGCAGCCATGCGCAATTGTCCTAGAGATGGACGTGGACCGAAAGGCCGTGATAAACGACGTGCAGGTCGGGGGGCTTCCAGACGCCAAAGACGGTCTTGTGATTTACGGCGAAATGGAAAACATTGCCGACGCCGCTTCGTCCACGAGCGGCCACGTGGTAAAGCGCATGAGGATTCCGGCAAGGTTCCTGAAGCCGATAAGGGGCAATGTGTCGCTCGTTGTTCAGGGAATGGTTGGGACGGTGCAGGGAGGTTCGTCGTTCTTCCGCAATTTCGGACAGCGGCTGCCGCCGTTCGTGTTGAATGTCATCCCATTGCCGGAGAATGGGAAGCCGGAGGATTTCTCCGGCGCGGTCGGAAGCCGGTTCTCGATCACGCAGAGGCTCGACCCCGACCATGTGCGCCCAGGCGACCTTGTCACGGCCACATACACCCTCAACTTCGACGGATACTTTCCGTCAAACGTGTTCCCGAAGGTTGAGGGGCTCTCGAAAGATTTCAAGGCGTATGAACCGAAAGAGGACTCGCGGACGGAGCGTAGCGTCAAGTGGACGCAGATACTAGTGCCGGGGACGCCAGACGCCACGAACTCCGCGACGGTGTCCGTAAACTTCTACGACACATTGGCTAAGCGTTACGACGTGGTGCGCGCGAATCCGCAGAGGTTGGTGTTCGTTTCGAACGAAGCGGCAAGCACGGAGAATACGAGCGTGACGGTTACGGACTCCGCAGAACAGACGGAGAACGCGAACGCCTCTGAGCGTCCCTTGACGTTGCGCCTCGCGCCGTCGGAATCCTCGCCGGTGATCGCCGAGTTGCCGGCGGGCACGCCCAGGAGTGTGCTGACAACGTGGAACGGTTGGAGCAGGATCGAGACCCCACGTGCCATTGGCTGGTCGCCTAGCCGCTAGGACAATGCCGGCGTTTCACGAGACTCGAAAGGAGTGAAAGACATGGAAACTGGTTCAACGAGAAGAGCGTTTCTCTCCGGCGCGGCCGCCACGGCGGCGCTTTCAAGATGCTGGGGCGGGGGATTCATCTCCGCCGCGAAGGCGCGTAGGTTGAATATCCTGTACATCATGACGGACGACCACGCCGCGCACGCAATCGGCGCGTACGGCTCGCGGATCAACAAGACGCCGCACATGGACGAGATGGCGCGCAGCGGCATGATCCTCTCGAACTGCTTCTGCACCAACCCCATCTGCACGCCGAGCCGGGGCGGAATCCTCACGGGCGAATACAGCCATCGCAATGGCGTGCCCGTGTTCAACGACATCTCGCGCGACAAGAAGACGGTTGGCGGATACATGCGCGACGCCGGGTACTACACCGCATTCGTCGGCAAGTGGCACCTCGGCGGTCCTAGAACCGTGCGCGATGAGGACTGGGATCGCTGGATGGTGTACGCAAACCAGGGCGTCTATTTCAACCCGTGGTTCTGGGAGAAGAAGAACGGCAAGATTGTCCGCACCGACTATCCCGGCGAATACGCGACCGAGAACATCACGCGCATTACGAAGGATGTGATCGACGGCGCGCGCGCCACCGGCAAGCCGTTCTTCGTGATGATGCACCACAAGGCACCGCACCGCAACTGGCTGCCGAGCGACAAGTACCGCGCGAAGTTCCGTTCCATGACGCTGAAGGACATCCCGATCCCCGCCACGCTCTTCGACGACTGGAAGGGACGCGCCTCGCCAATCAAGACTACGGCAATGACGGTGCTACGCCACATGCGTCTCAAGGAAGACCTGAAGCTCGCTGAATATTTCGCCGGCGGTGGGCGGTTCGAGTTCGAGGGACGCCGTTACGAAGGACGCAAGGACGCGCAGGGGCGCTACGTGGACCAGTGGCCGGAAGGCATGGAGAACAACGACCGCGCCAAGGCCGCGCTCTCGTACCTTCGGTACATGCAGGATTACCTTGCGTGCGTCCAGTCAGTCGATGACTCCGTCGGCGAGATGCGCGCGTACCTGAAGGAGAAGGGCATCCTCGACGATACGCTCGTCATCTACACGTCGGACCAAGGGTTTTTCCTCGGCGACCACGGCCTCTACGACAAGCGCTTCATGATGGAAGAAGTCATCAAGATGCCGATGATTGTCAGCTGCCCGAGTCTCATCAAACCCGGCACCGTCAACGGCGACATGGTGACGAACATCGACTTCGCGCCAACGTTCCTCGACATCGCGAACGCGCCGAAACCGGCGCAGATGCAGGGTGAGAGCTTCCTCCCTAATCTTGAGGGTAAAACGCCGTCCAACTGGCGCAAGGACTGCTACTTCCGCTACTACGTCGAAGGCGGCGAACACGCCACGAGCGCGTGGTACGGAATCCGCACCGAGACCGACAAGCTGATGTACTACTACAAGCGCGACGAATGGGAGTACTTCGACCTGGCGCGCGACCCAGAGGAACTTTCCAACGAGTACGCGAACCCGCGTTACGCGGAACGCATCGCCGCGCTGAAGAAGCGGCTGTATGAGCTGAAGGCGTCCCTAGGCGACACGGACCAGTACAAGGACGCGAAGGAATACGGGCCGATTGGACGATGAGACCGTTCTCGCTTCTCGTGAAACCCGCCGGTGCGGAATGCAACCTCGCCTGCCCCTACTGCTTTTACCGCCATGGTAGGGCGCGATCACCGAGTGCGCCGTCCCACATGTCCGATGCCATTCTTGAACGAACGCTCACGACCTACCGCGCACTTCCAATCGCCGAACACGCCGTCGCGTTCCAAGGCGGTGAGCCGCTGCTCATGGGCGAGGGGTTTTTCCGCCGTGCGGCGGAACTGGGGGAGGGCATCACTTTCTCCGTGCAGACGAACGCAACGCTCGTGACGGATTCCCTTGCGCGGTTCTTCGCGGAGTCTGGATGGCTCGTCGGGGTGAGTCCGCATGGCAGGACGTCGGAGTTCCGGCGCGGTTACGAACAGTTTATCGCGGCAGGCGTGGCGGTGAACGTGCTCCAGCTCGTTACGGAGAACGAGGTTCGCGAGCCGGAGAAACTCTACCATTACATCCGTGACGAGATCGGCTGCATGCACCACCAGTACATCGAATGCACGTGGCCGGAGCCGTTCGCCGTTTCCGGCGAGGAGTGGGGCGAATTCATGGTGCGGCTTTTCGACGAGTGGATGAAGTGCGGGGACGTCCACCGCGTGAGCGTACGCACGTTCGATTCGCTCGTGTCTCAGATGCTCACAGGCGTGCCGACCTTGTGCCAGTTCGCGCAGGACTGTAGGCACTACCTCGTGGTGGAGGCGAATGGCGACGTGTTCCCGTGCGACTTCTACGTGGAGCCGTCGCTTTGCCTCGGCAACGTGATGCGCGACGGCTGGGAGGAAATCGTCGAGTCCCCCGCGTACGCGGCGTTCGGCGCTCGCAAACGAGGGCACCCAGATTGCCCCCGCAACCGCCACACGCTTGATGACGGGTGGCGGCGATTCTATGCCCATGCCGCGGCTGTACTCGCAGAGGTTGATTTGAAAAACAAGGAGAAGTAGTTATGGATAAACTGATTGAGGCCGTCAAGAATGCAAAATGCGTCGCGGCGCTTACCGGCGCGGGCGTCAGCACGCTTTGCGGCATACCAGACTTTCGCGGTCCGCAAGGGCTATACAAGAACCCCGACGCGGAGCGGATATTCGACATCGACTGGTTCGATCGCGATCCCTCCGTTTACTATCGCGGATGTCGTGAACTGGTTTACGGCCTTGGGCAATTCATGCCCGGACCTGTCCACACGGCGCTCAAACATCTTGAGGACGCGGGGCACCTCGACGGCATCATAACCCAGAACATCGACATGCTCCACCAGAAGGCCGGGTCGTCGAATGTTTACGAGGTACACGGTTCGCCGCGAATGCACCACTGCCGTAATTGCGGCGCGGGCGCGACGTTTGACGAGGTGATGGCGATGATTGACGCGAACGGCGGCGTTGAGAAACTCGGCGAGCCATACGTCCCTCGCTGTTCGTGCGGGGGCGTGTACAAGCCGGACATCACGTTCTTCGGCGAGGCGTTACCGGAAGAGGCGTTCACGCGGTCGCAGGAGCTTGCGATCAAGGCGGACGTGATGCTCGTTCTGGGCACTTCGCTAACGGTATATCCCGCTGCGGGCCTGCCGCGTCTAACGCTTCAGCGCGGAGGGAAGGTGTTCATCGTGAACGCGCAGGCAACGTCGCTTGACGACTACGCCGAAGCACGTTATCCTGACCTCCTCAAGTTTGCGGAGCATATCGGAGAATTGTAAATGGAAAAGACAAGGTCTGCATTGTATGGCGTGGTGGCGGTGTCCATGTGCGCGGTTAATTCGCTGTTCGCGGCGGAGCGGTTTGCCTCGTATGGAGGAATCTACCCGCATCTTGCGATGTTCAACGACGAGGGCGAATGCGGCACTGGCGCGGTGGTGCCCTGGGCGGGCGACTTGTGGGTGGTCACTTACGGCCCGCACTGTCCCACCGGCTCCAGCGACAAACTGTATCGGATCAAAGCCGACCTTACGCGCGAAGTCTATTCCGGTTCCGTGGGCGGCACTCCGGCGAATCGCATGATTCACCGCGAGACGAACCAGCTTCTGATAGGCCCGTATGTGATCGACGCGAAGGGAAGCGTGCGCGTTGTGCCGCCAGCGAAGATGCCGGGGCGGCTCACCGGAGCGGCGCGTCACCTGACGGAGCCCGCGAACAAGGTCTATGTGGCGACGATGGAGACGGGGCTTTACGAGCTTGACATGCGCACGCTCGCCGTCAACACGCTCATCCGCGAGAACGGCATGAACGACAAGATGTTTGCCGCCTACCTGAGGAACGCGGGCCTGCCATGGCCGGACGGCTGGGATTGCGCGTTGCGCACGCGCATCCCCGGTTACCACTCGAAGGGACTTGCAAGCGGGTACGGGCGCGTATTCATCTCCAACAACGGCGAGAACAGCCGTGCCGCGCGGAACAATCCGTTCGTGCCGTCGGGAGTGCTGGCATGGTGGAACGAGACGAGGCAGGACTGGGCGACGATACGCCGTTGCCAGTTCACCGAGGTGACGACGCCAGACGGCATCTACGGCAACGAGCATCCCGAAACGAATCCCGTCTGGGCGATGGGCTGGGACGCGAAGAGCGTGATCCTCGGCGTCACGACAAACGGCGCGGAATGGGTTTATTACCGCCTTCCGAAAGCGTCGCACGCCTACGACGGCGCACACGGCTGGAATACCGAATGGCCCCGCATCCGCGATGTCGGGTTCGGCGACGGTACGCTGCTCGCCACGATGCATGGTACGTTCTGGCGGTTCCCGAAAGGCTTTTCGCCGGCGAATCCGAACGGAATACGTCCGATTTCCACCTACCTGAAGGTGATCGGGGATTTCTGCCGCTGGGGCGATCGAATTGTGTTTGGGTGCGATGACCAGGCAAGGAACGAATTCCTTGGCAAGCGCGGACTCAAGAAAGGCTCGCCGCGTGTGAATCGGTCGCAGTCCAATCTGTGGTTCGTGGAGCCTGAGAAACTGAAGACGTTCGGCCCTCCGTCCGGCGAAGGGTACGTGTGGCTCAAGGAGAATGTCAAGGCCGGGGACATTTCGGACCCGTACCTTCACGCGGGGTATGAATCGATGCGATTCTCGTTCACGCGTGCGGATGGCAGGCCCGTGAAACACGAACTGCTGCACGACGGCGACTGGATACGCGTGAAGTGCCTGGAGGATGCGACTTGCGCCACGGCGCAGTTTCGCCATGGTCCCGCGCCGTGCAAGACGCCGGAACTCGACGCGGAGAAGCCGTACATTGCCGTCAAGGACGACAATGGCAAAGTATGGCGTTTCCCCAACGTGAACGGCGACGCGAACGTGGTCTGCCGCGAGCTTGTGACAGAACGAGACCTGCTTTACGTCGGCGGCGTGTGGTACGAGTTGCCGGCGGAGAACGCGGGAGGATTTGCGGTGCTGCGTCCGATTGCGCTTGCGGATGAGCCGGTGAAGACGCTGCGCGGCGAGCGCGGACTGGTGTACCTCAACGAGAAGCCGCTGCCGATAGACAGCCTTTGGTCGAACGGAACATCCCCCGCCGCCTATTGGCTGTGGGAAAAACACGGGCGGTTGACGCATGACTAATGATGCGGCTACACGCGGAAAAGGAACACGCAATGAGACAGATAACAGTAAGAATGATTGTTGGCGCGGTGCTCGCGACGTGCGGGGCTGCTGCGGCATACGATGTGAAGCTCGACGTTTCGCCCGACCGCGTGAGGACGCCGCTGAAGGTGGACATGGAGCGGATCGGGACGCTGCGTCCGCGCTCCGTGGGCGAGATTCGCGGCTCCAACTGGACGCTTGGCTGCGAGACGCTTGACCGCGACTTCGCGGTTTTCGACGAGTACAAGAGTTTCCTCGCGCCGCTCGGCATCAAGACGATTCGCCTCCAGGCCGGGTGGGCGAAATGCGAGAAGGAGAAGGGGAAGTACGACTTCGCGTGGCTCGACAAGATCATCGACTACGCCTGTTCGCAGGGCATCAACGTCCTCTTGGAGACCGGCTACGGCAATCCGATCTACAAGGGCGGCGGCGGTTGGGACCTCGCGGGCGGATTCCCGACGAGCGACGAGGGAATTACCGCGTGGGATGCGTGGGTGGATGCGATGACGAAGCATTTCAAGGGGCGCGTGCGCGACTGGGCGATGTGGAACGAGCCGGACATTGGCGGCAACAAGACGCTCCAGCATATCGTCGCGTTCAACATCCGCACGGCGAAGATCATCAAGCGCAACATCCCCGACGCGCGCATTGCCGGGCTTTCGCTCGCGCACAACAACCCAGAGTAC
>CACZDG010000098.1 GCA_902779865.1 uncultured bacterium | reverse complement strand
TCGTCGCGGCCGAGCGTGACGCGGCCGGCGAGGCGGCGGTCGAGGCCGTGACGGCGCGCGAGACCGCCGCGTTCGCCCGCACGCTGGAGCGGACGCTGGACGGGACGAACTACGTTGACGCCCTCGACGTGGCGCGCCGTCTCGCGGACGTCGGCGAGTTGCCGCGCGCCGACTACGAGCAGCTTGTCGCCGACTCGCGCGAATGGCGGCGCACGGCGTTCGAGCTGGGACACAAGCGCGCCACGGCCGAGGCCTCGCTCCGCGAGAAGATGATGCTGTCGCCGACGTGCGAGATCACGTGGACGGACGCCGGAAGCGAGGCGCAGATGCCGACGAACGTCTTCGCGGCGCTCGACTTCACGAACGCGCCGTCCGTGCGCGCCGCCGTCGCGCGTCTCGATGGCGGCGAACTCGAGCTCGACCGCGAGATCCGGCGGCAGTACCCGGAATTGTCCTTCGGCCCCGCCTACACCCGCGAGGACGGCTACAACCGGCTGGGGATCACCGGAGGGCTCACGCTTCCGCTCTGGAACCGCAACCGTGTGGGCATCGCCACGGCCACGGGCACGCGCGACGCGGCGCGCCTTGCGGCCGTGACGGCATGGCAGAACGCCGTCCGCCGCTGGCACGACCTCAAGCTGGAGCAGGAGCGCCTGCACGCGCACGGCGTCGCCTCGCCGGCCGACGTCGCAAACGCGGAGCGTCTCTACGCAATCGGCGAGTTGGACGCCGCCGGCTACGTGGGCGTCGTTCACCGCGCGCTCACCGAGGCGCAGACGTCCCTGCGCCTCCGAATCGATTCCGCCACGCTCGCCGAACGGATGAAATCCGTCGTCGAGGGAATGTCCGTCAAGGGAGAATGAAATGAAACTTACGTCTATTCTGTTCGCAACGGCCTTCGTGATCAGTTGCGCACTTGCACACGACCACGACCATGAACACAAGCATGACCACGACAACGACCACGCGCATGAGCATGACCACGACCACGAGCATCATGAGCGGGGCGTGGAGATCAGCGACGCGGCGGCGGAATTGATCGGGTTGAAGACCGCAAAGGTCGAGATGCGGCGGATCGAGTCGGCGGTCGGCTTCTACGGACGCGTGATGTCGGATCCGCGTGCGCTTCGGCGCAAGTCCCTGCCGCTCGCCGGCTTCGTCGCGTGGCACATCGGCGCGCCGTGCGAAATCCATCCCGGCGACGAAGTCCTCCGGCTCGTCTCGCCCGACGCGGCGACGGCGTACGGCGAGCTGGCCACGCTGGAGACGCGTCTCGACGCCGTGAACAAAAGCGGCGCGAAGAACGCCTCCCTTGCGGCGGAGCTTGCTGCGAAGCGCATTGCCTACGCGGCGATGACGAACGCGCTGGTGGCAGTTGATGCTGGGCGCGGCGAATTCTCGCTCCGCGCGACGGTGCGGGGACGCGTCAACGAGCAGCTGGTCGCGAGCGGCGTCTTCGCCGAACGCGGTACGGACATCCTGAAGATGACGGAGGCGAAGCCGCCGGTCGTGTTCGCGCTCGTCCCGTTCTCGGACGCGCGCGGGCTTGCCGACGGCGCGAAGGCGCGCATGGGGGAGCGTACGGGCACGATGCGCGTTGACCGCACGCGCACCGACGGACTTGTGGGCGTGTGGATTGCGTATGACGGCTCCGGGAAGGGGGCGTTCGCCATTCCTGGCGAGTCGGTGTACGTGACTGTGGAGGCGGACAAGGCGGAAAAGCCCGTCGCCTGCGTGCCGTCGTCAGCGGTGTTCCGTGATGGAGTGACGCCGTCGGTCTTTGTCCGCGACGAGCACGACGCGGACCGGTTCGTGGTGAAGCCTGTCGTGCCCGGGCGCTCCGTAGCGGGATGGACGGCCGTCACCGGCCTCGACGAGCACGATGAAGTCGTCTCGCGGGGCGTGTACGAGCTCCGCCACGCGCTCCCGGCTGTTGGCGGCGAGAAGAAGTCCGCCGGACACTTCCACGCCGACGGCACCTTCCACGCCGGGGAGGATCATGAATGAGCGCCCTGCAGAAACTGCTGGCGGTCGTCCTTGACTGGCCGAAGACGACGGTGCTGTTCGCGCTGGCGCTCGTGGCCGGCGGCGTGTATGTGTCGCAACGGCTTGCGGTGGACGTGTTCCCCGACATCAAGGTGCCGCGCGTCACGATCCAGACGGAGGCGGGCGGACTCACGGCCGAGGAGGTGGAGCAGCGCATCACCGTGCCAATCGAGTCCGCCATGAACGGACTCAAGGGCGTCACGAACATCCGCTCCAGCTCGGGCGGCGGGCTCTCCTTCGTGTGGGTGGACTTCGACTGGGCGTCCGACCCCGACTCGGCGCGTTTCCGCGTGTTCGAGCGGCTGGGGCAGGTGCGCGAGTCGCTGCCCAAGGAGGCCGAGCCGGAGATTGCGCCCGTCATCTCCGTCTCCGGCGAGATCATGATGGTCGCACTCGTCTCCGACTCGACGAACGTGACCGGCCTCGCCCTGCGAGAGATCGCGGAGTTTTCGCTCCGCAACCGCCTGCTCGCGATTCCCGGCATCGCGCAGGTCGTCGCCATCGGCGGGAACCTGCCGGAGTACCGCATCGGCTACTCGCCGCGCCAGCTCGCGCAGTACGGGCTCGGCGTCAACGACCTCGCGGAGGCCGTGGGCGCGTCCCGCACCTGGTCGAGCGGCGGCTATCTCGCGGACGTCAACGGCGAGGAGCTCTCCGTGCGCCAGGTGGCGCGCGCCGACACGGCGGAGGACCTCGCCTCGGTGTGGGTGCCGAACGAGGCGGGCACGCCCATCCGCCTCGGCTCGGTCGCGAACGTCTCGCTCGCGGGCGCGCCGCGGCGCGGCAGCGCGTCTTTCAACGGACGCGACGCGGTGGTCGTCTCGATCCAGAAGGCGCCGGGCGGGAACACGCTCGAGCTCACGAAGCAGGTCGAGAGGGCTCTCGATGAATTTGCGCTGCCGCCGGGCGTGCGGATTGAAAAGGACGCCTACCGCCAGTCGGACTTCATCAACCTCTCCATCTCCAACGGACGCAACATGGTGCGCGACGCCGCGCTGATCGTCGTCGTCGTGCTGGGCCTCACGCTGATGAGCTTTCGCGCGCTCCTGATCGTGCTCCTCACCATGCCCGTCAGCATCGGCGCGGGACTCCTCCTCTTCCCGCACCTGGGCCTGGGCGTCAACATCATGACGCTCGGCGGCCTCGCGGTCGCGGTCGGCGACATCGTTGACAGCGCGATCATCTTCACGGAGATCTTCCGGCGGCGGATGCGCGGGAATCCGAAGGCGGACATCCTCGCCGCCGCGCTGGAGGTCGCGCCGGGCGTCGCGTTCTCGGGGCTAATCATCGCCCTCGTCTTCTTCCCGCTGTTTTTCCTGAACGGCATGGAGGGCGAGTTCTTCAAGCCGCTCGCCTACGCCTATCTTGCGGTCTTCGCGTGTTCGGTCGCGGCGGCGTTCCTCGTCACGCCCGCGCTGGCGCTCCTCTTCGGCTGGAAGCGCGCGAAGAAGAAAAAGGAAGAGACCGCGTCCGCGCCGCCGCGCCTGCCGTTTGCCGAACGCGTCCTCCAGTGGATCTACACGCCGTTCCTCGCCCTGGCGGTCCGGTTTCCGAAGGTGGTCGTCCTCCTCGCGGCCGCGCTCGTGGGGGTGTCGGTGTGGTACGGGGCCCGGTTCGGGTCGAGCTTCCTGCCGCCGTTCCACGAGGACACGTACACCGTGTTCGTGTCGCTCGTGCCGGGAACGTCGCTCGCGGAGTCGGAGCGCGTGAGCGAGAACGTCGTGAAGAAGCTTCTGGAAATCGACGGCGTCCTTTCCGTGACGCGCAAGACGGGGCGCGCAGAGCGCGACCAACATGCGGAGCCGGTTTCGGCGTCGGAGCTGATCGTGCGCGTGGACATGAAGCAAAACCCGGACGAACTGCGCGCGGCGATGAACGCCGTGATCAAATCCGTGCCGGGCGCGTCGTGCATGATCGGCTATCCGATTGCCCACCGCATCAGCGCGGTCCTCTCCGGCAGCGCGGCGGAGCTATCGCTCAACGTCTTCGGCGACAAGCCGGAGGACATCCGCGCCGCCGCCGCGCGCGCGAAGGAGCTGCTCGCGACAATGCCGGAGGTCGGCGACTTCCAGGCCAACCGCGAGATCCTCGTCGACACCGTGAAGATCGACTACGACCGCGAGCGCCTCGCACACGAGGGATTGACGCTCGCCGACGCGGGCGAACAGGTCTCCGCCGCGTTCAACGGACGCGTCCTCGGCACGGTCGCGGAAGGGCAGAACCGCCGCGACGTGACGCTGCGCATGGAGGAGGGCGAGGCGGACGAAGAGGCCGTGAAGAAACTCCTCATCAAGACGCGGACGGGACGGTTCGTGCGGCTCGACGACGTCGCGGACGTCCACCGCGAAGAGGCGTCCAACCTCGTCATCCACGAGAACGGGCGTCGGCAGGCGCTCATCACGCTCAATCCCGCGCCCGGCGTCTCGGTGGGCGAGCTCGTCAGCTCGCTGGCGCGTCGACTCGGGCCGGAGCTTGCCGCGTTCGGCTGCACGGCCGAGTTCGGCGGCACCTACCAGGCGAACATCAGCGCGCGCCGCACGCTCGTGACGTTCTCGGTGGTCCTGCTCTTCGTCGTCTTCTTCGTTCTGCTCGTGGCCACGAAGGCGCCGATGCGCGCGTTCGTTGTGATGGCGACGCTGCCGCTCGCGCTCGTGGGGGCCGTTGCTGCGGTGGCGCTCACGGGGCGGATCGTGTCCATCGCCTCGGCCGTGGGGCTCATCACCGTGGCCGGCTTCGTGATCCGGAACGGGCTGTTGCTCGAGAACCGCTATGTCGAGCTTGAGCGCGAAGGGCACGGGCCAATCGAGGCGATCCGTCTCGGTAGCCGCGAGCGGATGGTGCCGATCCTGATGACCTCGCTCACGACCGTGCTCGGACTCGTTCCGATCGTGGTGGCGCTGGACGTCCCGGGCGGCGAGATCCTTGCGCCGCTCGCGGCGGTGCAGCTCGGCGGGCTGGTCATCGCGACCGTCGCCGCGCTCGTCGTGGTCCCCGCGCTCTCCGTCCTCGTTGCCCCGAAAGCCACATCGTAGTTTGGGGCGTATCTGTGGAGCAAGATGAAGCGAAATGCGAGTTATCCGGTTCCAAAGTGATGATATTTTCATAAGTTTGGAAACCGATAGCTGTATTTTCCCGCCATCGCCCAATCCCTTTGCGGGGTTCGACGTGTTCAAATTGCAATTCGCCGCAGGCGAATTCGACATGGTCGTCTGTGACAACGAGAGGCGGCAGTGTCGTCTTTTTGAAATCAAGCATTCCGGCGAGGCCACCGAAACGCAGACGCGCCACCTCGTCGATGACAAGAAGTTGCAGTTCGTACACAAACGGTATGGCGACGTCACGGAACGCACGGTTCTCTACCGCGGGCCAGACGCGGATATTTCCAACGGTATCTGCTACCGCAACGTGAACGCCTATCTCAAGCACCTTGGGGAGGAACGGTAGGGTAGGGGGCGTTGTAGCAAATGAGACATGCCCAACTTTCTTTTGGGCCTTTTGTCCTTCGTTCTGCCCTCAATGTTAGGAAAATGTGATATACTTATTGCCGCCATGGACAGACCAAAGAGAACGGCGTTCATCGAACGCAACACGAAAGAGACGAAGATCAAGCTTTCGCTCGACCTTGACGGGTCGGGCGCGGGCGAGGTGGATACGGGCGTCGGTTTCTTCAACCACATGCTCGAACTGTTCAAGAAGCACGCGCTGGTGGACCTCACCGTGAAGTGCGAGGGTGACGTTGACGTTGATTACCACCACACGGTAGAGGATGTAGGCCTCGTTCTCGGCAAGGCGCTCAACGAGGCACTAGGCGAGCGGCGCGGCATCGTGCGCTATGGCTTCGCCTCTATCCCGATGGACGAGGCGTTATGCGAGGCGTCCCTCGACCTCGGGGGGCGTCCGTTCCTCGTGATGGCGAGTCCCATGAAGCATTCGATGGTGCGCGATTTCGAGGTCAAGCTGCTTGAGGAGTTCTTCCGCGCCGTAAGCGTGGAGGGGCGCCTCAACATCCACCTCCGCCAGATCAGCGGCGACGAGGCGCACCACGTGTGCGAGGGGTTCTTCAAGAGTTTCGCCCGTGCGCTGCGGCAGGCTGTTGCCGCTGATCCGCGCGAGAAGGGCGTCCCCTCGTCGAAGGGCTGCATTTAAGAAGGAAAAACGGGTATGAAGCTTCAAGGTACGATTACGGCGATGATAACGCCGTTTACGCAGGATGACAAGGTCGATTACGGCGCGCTCAAGGCGTTCGTCGATTGGCAGTGCGAGAGCGGCGTCGAGGGGCTGTGCCCCGTGGGCACCACTGGCGAGTCGCCAACGCTCACGCACGAGGAACACCACGAGGTGATCGCCAAGGTGATAGAATACGCGGCGGGGCGCGTGAAGATCATCGCCGGCACCGGCGCGAACTCCACCGCCGAGGCCGTCTCGCTTACGAAGGACGTCATTGCGCGCGGCGGCGCGGACGCGACGCTGCAGGTGACGCCATACTACAACAAGCCGAACGCGGAAGGGCTGTACCGCCACTTCATGACTGTGGCCGACCTCGGGCTTCCGGTGGTGCTCTACAACGTGCCCGGACGCAGCGGACGCGAGATTCCGCTTGACGTGGTTGCGCGTCTCGCGAAGCACCCGAACGTGGTGGCGATCAAGGAGGCCGCTGGCAGCGTTGAGCGCGTGAGCGCGATCCGCCACCTCTGCCCGGAGCTCACGGTGCTTTCCGGCGACGACTCCCTTGCCCTGCCGATGATCGCCGTTGGCGCGTCCGGCGTGATTTCCGTCGCGTCCGACGTGATGCCGCGCGAAATCAGCAACTTCATCCGCACCGCGCTCGCGGGAAACTTCGCATCCGCGCGCATCCTCCACGAACGGTACTACGACCTCTTCCACGATCTTTTCATCGACACGAACCCGATCATGGTCAAGGAGGCTCTCGTTATGACGGGGCGGATTGGTCCCGGTTTCCGTCTGCCCCTTTGCGAGACCACTCCGGAGAAGCGCGAGAAGCTGAGGTCCACGCTCGTTGCGCTGGGGCTCGGAGCGTGATGCCATGACCCTTGCAGACATTGAAAAGGCGTGTGCATCCGTCGAAGGCGTGGTGTTCGACTTCGGCGGCGTGATTTCCGAGTCGCCGCTGACCGACGAGTGGGCCGTCTATCCGTACTGCGAGAAGCTGGGCGTTGACCGTGCCGCGGTTGACCGCGGCTGGGCGCGTTACAGGAACATCTTCGACGGCGGGCTGATTTCCTTCGCGGAATACTACGAGCGCACGTTCGCCGACGCCGGGGCCAAGGTCACTCCCGAGCAGATTGAAGACCTCTGGGAACTTGACTCCGTTAGCTGGGCCCGCGTCCTTCGCGGTGACACCCTGGAGTTGATGCGGCGGCTGAAGTCCGCCGGGAAGAAGATCGGCGTGCTCTCGAACATGTCCAATGAATTCTACGAGCGCCTTTACGTGGTGCGCTGCGCGGAGTACCGGGCGCTTCTGGACGCCGAGGTGATATCGAGCCTCTACAAGCTCTACAAGCCGGAGGAGCCGATCTACCGCCTTGCCGAGAATAAAATGGGCCTAGCCCCAGGGCAATTGATGTTTCTGGACGATACCGAGGCGAACGTCGTGGCCGCGCGTTCGTTCGGCTGGCATTCCGAAGTCTATCCCAAATCCTAGGGATTTCGTGATTGTAATTCGTCCGTGGTTTGATATACTAGTTCCGTTTTTCACCGAAAGGAAAAGAAGATGGCTGTAATAGGACAAGGTCTCGTGCTGATGGTCGCAGGCATGGGCATCGTATATCTGTTTTTGACCGTGCTCATATTCGTGGCGAAATATGCATCCGCGTTCGTTGCGAGGTTCGACGGCATCCTGCCGCAGGACGCGCCGAAGAAGGCGCCGGCGAGGGCTGCCACGAACGACGACGCCGACGTGGCGCTCGCGATAGCGGTGGCGCTGGGGTAAGGATACGGGGGAAACCAGTTTTCCCCGGACCCCTTTTATAGGGATTTCCCTTTTTTCATCATTTTATTCAAAGGAGCTATAATGGCAAAGAAAAACGTAAAGTTCATGCTTACTGCATTCCGCGACGGATTCCAGTCCGTGATCGGAGCGCGTGTTCTATCAAAAGATTTCCTCCCGTGCGTGGAGGAGGCGTACCAGGCCGGCGTTCGCTGGTTTGAGGCGGGCGGCGGCGCACGCTTCCAGAGCTGCTACTTCTACTGCCAGGAGGACGCGTTCGAAGTGATGGACAAGTTCCGCGCTGCGGCCCCCGAGGCGGATCTCCAGACGCTCTCGCGCGGCGTGAACGTGGTGGGCCTCGAGTCGCAGTCTAGCGACATGATCAAGCTCCACGCGCAGATGTTCAAGAAACACGGCATGAGCTCGATCCGCAACTTCGACGCGCTGAACGACGTGAACAACCTCAAGTGGTCCGGCCAGTGCATCCACGACGCGGGCCTCAAGCACGAGGTCGTCGTCACGATGATGGGCCTGCCTCCTGGCATCGACAACAAGGGCACCCACACGCCCGAGTTCTACCGCGACCGCCTGAAGATGATCATGGACGCCGGCATTCCCTTTGACCGCGTGGCCTTCAAGGACGCCTCCGGCACCTCCACGCCCACGACGGTTTACAACACGATGAAGCTCTGCCGCCAGCTGCTCGGCAAGGACGTACACATCCAGTTCCATTCGCACGAGACGGCCGGCAACGGCGTGGCCTGCTACCTTGCGGCGCTTCGCGGCGGCGCGGACGGCATCGACCTCTCGATGGCCCCGATGAGCGGCGGCACCTGCCAGCCCGACATCATCACCATGTGGCACTGCCTCGACGGCGATCCCGACTTCGGCTTCGACTTCGACATCAACAAGATCAAGAAGGCCGAGGACTCCTTCAAGAACGCCATGTCCAAGTACTTCCTCCCGCCGGAGGCGATGAGCGTGAACCCGCAGATCGTGTGGTCGCCCATGCCCGGCGGCGCGCTTACGGCCAACACTCAGATGCTGCGCGACAACAACATGATGGACAAGTACGACGACATGATCGCGGAGATGTACGACTGCGTGCGCCTCGGCGGCTTTGGCACCTCCGTGACGCCCGTCTCGCAGTTCTACGCGCAGCAGGCGATCCAGAACGTCATGTTCGGCAAGTTCAAGAAGTTCGCGCCCGGCTACGCTAAGATGGTGCTCGGCTACTTCGGCAAGACGCCTGTCCCGCCAGACCCGGAGATCGTCAAGAAGGCGAGCGAGTTCATGGCGTCGAGCGACCTCAACAAGGCGTACAGCCAGCCCACGACGAAGACGGTGCTCGAGATGAACGACGCCGACCCGAAGAAGGGCGGCGCGGTCGCCAAGAAGATGCTCGAGGAGGCTGGCCTCCCGATCACCGACGAGAACGTCTTCATCGCCGCCTCCTGCAAGGAGAAGGGCATCCTCTTCCTCAAGGATCCGTCCAAGGCCCCGATGGGCTGCCGCTTCGCGGAAGAGGCGAAGCCCGCCGCTGGCAAGGGCGGCCCCGTGACCGTGACAATCAACGGCAAGGCGTACGGCGTCGAAATCAAGGGCGACGGCAAGGCCGTGGTTAACGGCAAGGAAGTGGCGTTCAAGGCCGAGGCCGGTATCAAGGCCGCCGCTCCAGCTGCCGCAGCACCTGTTGGTGGCACCGAAGTCAAGGCGCCCGTGCCCGGCACGGTTCTGCGCATCACCGCCGCAAGCGGCACGAAGGTCGCAAAGGGCGACGAAATCCTCGTCATGGACGTGATGAAGATGGAAACGCCCGTCACGGCGCCGTGCGACGGAACGGTCACGGTGAACGTGGCCGCCACCGACAAGGTTGCGACAGGCGACGTGCTTGCAGTTATTGGGTGAGGTTTGCGGTTGATTGCAATCGAGTGTGTTCGATTGCAATCGACGGCAATCGACAGCAATCGGAAAGGAACGATAATGAAACGCTTTTCAATGGCCATGATCGCGTTCTTCTGCGCGTTTGGCGCGCAGGCCGAAGGCGACTGGCGCACGACGCTCGGGAAGGTGACTGACCTGCTCGGCGACACGGGCATCGCCGGTTTCGCGCGCAAGGAGGCCCCCGCCTACATCACCGGCAACTTCGCGGAGAAAGACCGCGTGGCCGCAAACGACATTGTCGGCAAGGACCCGCATGACGCCGCGAGCGGCTACAAGACGCCCAACGGCTACCGCGACAAGTCCGGCAAGTGGATCGGCGGGTACTTCGACGACAAAGGCAGCTTTGTGGCCGGACACGAGGTCAAGACGCTCTTCGGCATGCCATACGGCATCGGACAGCTCATCATGATCCCTCTCTGCCTCGTGATGATATACCTCGCAATCGTGAAGGGTTTTGAACCGCTATTGCTTCTGCCGATTGGTTTCGGCGGATTGCTTGCGAACTGTCCGCTCGCCGGCGTCACCGCTCCCGCGATGATGCACGACGGCGTGATAAGCTTCCTTTCCAGCGGCATCCCCGAGATGCAGGGCGGCATTGTCGAGCCGGGCGGATTCCTCTATTACTTCTTCAGCTTCGGCATCGACACGGGCGTGTTCCCGATCATGATCTTCATGGGCGTGGGCGCGATGACGGACTTCGGCCCGCTGATCGCCAACCCGAAGATGGCGCTTCTCGGCGGTGCGGCGCAATTCGGCATCTTCTTCGCGCTCTTCGGCGCACTCGGCCTCGCTGCGATTTTCGGTGCGGACTTCTTCGGCTGCGACCCGATCAAGGCTGCGGCCTCGATCGGCATCATCGGCGGCGCTGACGGCCCGACGGCGATTTGGCTCACCTCGCGCCTTGCCCCGGACCTTCTCGGCGCAATTGCCGTGGCGGCGTACTCCTACATGGCGCTCGTGCCGATCATCCAGCCGCCGATCATGAAGGCTCTCACCACGAAGGCGGAACGTGCGATCACCATGCCGCCGCTACGCGAAGTGAAGAAGATCGAGAAGATCTGCTTCCCGCTGATTGTGCTCCTGCTCTGCGCCGTGTTGCTGCCCAGCGCCGTGCCGCTTATCGGCGCGTTGATGCTCGGCAACCTCGCGAAGGAGGCAGGCCCGTCTGTGGCGCGTATTTCCGATACGATGTCCAACGCCCTCATCAACATCGTCACCATCATGCTCGGCCTTTCGGTCGGTTCGAAGCTCGCGTGCGAGAAGTTCCTCTCCGCGACGACTCTCGGCATCCTCGCTCTCGGCCTCTGCGCGTTCTGCGTTGGCACGGCGGCGGGCGTGTTGATGGCGAAGCTGATGAACCTGCTCTCGAAGGAGAAGGTTAATCCGCTCATCGGCTCGGCTGGCGTTTCGGCCGTGCCTATGGCCGCGCGCGTCTCGAACAAGGTGTCGCTCAGCGAGAATCCCGGCAACTTCATCCTCATGCAGGCGATGGGCCCGAACGTCTCCGGCGTTATCGGATCTGCCGTGGTGGCGGGCGTGCTCTACACGCTCTGCCGCTAGGGCAATTGCCTGACACCTGCCGATGGAAAACGAAGAGCACAGAATCAAGGTGCCCACGACGGGCGTGTTCGACTTTCCGAGCTTGATACTCGGGGGGAAGGGAAAGTACGTCGATAAGACGGAACTGCTGTACCAACTTGCGAACGATGCGGATCAGCAGCTGTTCATCTCACGTCCGCGGCGGTTCGGCAAGTCTCTCATGCTTTCGACCTTGAAGGCGATGTTCGAGTGCCGCCGCGAGCTCTTCAAGGGCTTCGCAATCGACAATTTGCCGTGGGAGTGGGACAAGCCGTTTCCAGTCGTGTCCTTCACGATGTCCTCCGCCGCAGGTTCGACGTATGAGAAGTTCACCAGCAACCTGCGTTCGCTCGTGGAGGATCTTGCGTCCGAACACGGAGTTCCATTCGACAAGGACAAAACTACCGAAAAGAACTTTGAGGATTTCCTGAAGGCGGTTGCCGAGAAAAGCGAGCGCAAGGAGGTGGTCGTCCTCATCGACGAGTACGACGAGCCGGTCGCCAAGTTCCTCGACGACCTCGAAACGCTAAAGAAGGTGCGCTCCGACCTCCACGACTTCTATGAGAAGCTCAAGGTCAACTCCGGTTCAATACGTTTCCTGATGATGACCGGCGTCACGAAGCTGACGAAGCTTTCAATATTCTCCGGACTGAACCACCTCAAGGACCGCACGATGGATCCGCGTTTCGCGACGCTCCTTGGTTACTCGACAGACGAACTCGACGGCCCACTGCGCGAGAACATTGAGGTGTTCGCGCAGAAGAACGGCATGGACTTCGCCGCTGCGAAGGGAACGCTCCTCTCGTGGTACGACGGCTACCGGTTCTCGCCGACGTCTGAAGCCAAGGTGTGCAACCCCGTGTCGCTTGGAAGCGCATTGGAATCCGGCGAGTTGAAGAACTACTGGGAATCGACGGGGCAGGCCACAATCGTGATGAACCGCATCAAGGCGGCAGACGAGATCCCGGCGGACTTGAACGGAATGGTTGTGGATCAACTTGAGCTTGACGTCTGCGACGCGGAGACGATGCCGCTTGCCGCGCTGCTGTATCAGGGCGGCTACCTGACGATCAAGCGCGTGCGTCCGTCCGGCCGTATCGACCTCGGCATCCCGAACGAGGAGATTTCGACGTCGCTTGCGAAAGGCTACGTCTCCACCTTGCTTCGCAACGGCATGTCCGACTGGAACGAAGAACTTGCGGACGCGCAGGACGACCTGATTGAGAAGGGCGTGGAGATGCTGCTCAAGAAGAACCTCAAGTCGGCATTTGCTGCCGTGCCGCACGAGTGGCACATCGGGGACGAGCGGGAGGCGAAGCGGTACTTCCTCCTCTTCATGAAGCTGATTGGCGCGGACATCTCCGGTGAGCGGCAGAGCGCACGCGGAAGGGCGGATGCGGTCCTTCAGGACAAGACGGGCACATACGTCTTCGAGTTCAAGTACGGCAAGACGGCCCAGGAGGCGCTTGAGCAGGCGAAGACGAAGGAATACGGCAATCCGTGGCTCGATTCCTCCCTGCCCGTATTCCACGTGGGCGTGAACTACGACCCCGAAAAACGCGGCATCGACGACCCGCTCGTGGAAGCGTGTGGGTGATCTCGCTCTTGTATAGACTAGGGACATAGGTAACACTTAGGCAAGGGACATGGGTAACACTTTTGGCATCTGCCGCAGGGTGGCAATATGCGATAATGATGCCTTTCACAACCAAGAGAAAGGTAATCATCCATGTCATGGAATGCATGGCGGAATCGCAAGGCGTCAGGCGATTCGCTCAGCGACAGGTGCCGCCGTCCCAAAAGCTCGCCCAACGCGACACCCGAACCTGTCGTTTTGGAGATTCTCGCATTGCGCAAAGCCCATCCTACGCTGGGCGGGAAGAAGATATCGCTCATGTTGAAGCGCAAGGGGGTTGAGGGAGTGCCGTCAGGGGTCACCGTGACCAGCATCCTGCGGCGGCACGACCTCCTCAACGAGCGGGCCGCAGGGGCTACCTGTCCAAAGTCCTCCAACCTTTGTCTTTTGTCATCTGTCTTTTGTCATCTGTCTTTTGTCCTCTTTGCTTTCGCTACAGGGAGATTGGGAGATTGGGAGTTTCGGAGGAATTATAAAAAACCTCCAAACCTCCAAGCCTCCGAAACTCCCTGCAGCGAAAGCAATTAACATGCACCAATGGTTGTAGGATTAATGGTTGTAGGATCAATATTGACTTGCGACTACATCGTTGTTTTAATATGAGATATAGTCAAAAGTCCCACAGAAAACATCGTGACTATTGACTATATCGCGCAGATATAGTATCATTTCCGCGCAGGGTTCGATAGGAGATACATAAATGATTGGACGTAAGAAGGAGATTAAAATGTTGCGGTTCAACTCCAATTTCACGTTCCAGCATTCCGGGGTGGCGAACTCCGGCACGAAGATCCAGTTGGAGCGGTTCCGTCGTTCCCTCATTGAAAGCGGACATGTCAGATGTCCGGCGCTCAAAACGTGGTTTCAGGCGTTTGACGAACTCAAGACGGTCGTCGTATCGTCTAAGATGGGAAAGAAGGTCCTGTTCATCGACGAGATGCCGTGGATGGACAAGCCGAACGCGAATTTCATTCCGGCGCTTGAGAATTTCTGGAACGCATGGGCTTCGGCGAGAAAAGACGTGCTGCTCATCGTCTGTGGCTCTGCGACGTCATGGATGCTCAATAAGGTCATACACGGAAGGGGCGGGCTTCACAACCGGGTGACGGTCAGGATTCCGTTGCGTCCGTTCTGCCTGGCGGAGTGCGAGGAACTTGCCGCGTCCATGGGGCTTGAGGCCACCAGATACCAGCTGGTGCAGTACTACATGGCGCTTGGCGGCGTTCCATACTACTGGAACTACCTGCAATGCGGCTTGAGCGTTGTGCAGAACATGGACGCGATGTTCTTTGCCGGCGAGGACAGGCTTGAGGGCGAGTTCGCGGAGCTGTTCGCGTCGCTCTTCGCGAAGGACGCGCCGTACGTCCGAATCGTCGAGGCGCTTTGTTCTTGGCGCATGGGGTTGATGCGCGAGGAGATCGCGCGGACGACCGGCATTCCCAATTCGGGGACGCTTACCAAGTATCTGTGTGAACTCGAGCAGTGCGGATTTGTACGCAGGTATCGCATGGGAGGGAGGCGTGTGCGGGATGCAATCTATCAGCTTGTGGACAATTTCTCCCTCTTCCACTTCAGGTTCGTCCGTGCGAACAGGAACGGCGATCCAGTAGGCGTTCATTCCCTGAACTACGCCTGGAGGTGTGAACGTCCGCAGGACGACGCAGAAAGGGGTGCGCAAATCGATCTCGTGATTGACAGGGACGATGGAATCGTCAATCTCTGCGAAATGAAGTTCTCCTCTAAAGAATACGTGCTCACGTCCGAAGATGACTCGTCAATGAGGAACAAACGGGCCGCGTTCAGGCGCGAGACGAAATCAAGGAAGGCGGTTCATTTCACCTACGTGACGTCGTTCGGTATTTTACGAAACCGTTATGCAGGAGAAGTTCAGTCAGAGGTCACGCTTGACGACCTGTTCAAGTCGTGATTGCCGAGCGGGCCGTAGGGTGGGGCGATCCCTCCGGGCGAGCCGTCACGGCTCGGCGGGACGCCTCGCGACGGCGTGGTTCCATCGTCTCGCCTCGGCAAAGGGCGAGAAGATGTTCTTCCTCGCGCGTCCGCGCAGGTTCGGCAAGTCGCTGATGATCTCTACCCTTGAGGCAATGTTCCAGGGGAAGCGCGCGCTCTTTGAAGGTCTCGCCATCATGGACACCGACTGGGACTGGAAGAAGAAGTACCCCGTCATCCACCTCAACATGGGAATGTGCGCGGCGGGGGACTACATGGAGTTCAAGGTGTCGCTGCCAAAGGTAATGAAGGCCGCATTAGAACGTGCTGGCGTTGAATACGATCCTAGCGAACTTCCATCCATGAACTTTGGTTCTGCCATCGATGATCTTGCCGCAAAGGGCACGCCTCCGGTCATCCTGATCGACGAGTATGACGACCCCGTTGCGCAGGCGCTCAAAAACCCCGATGACGCAGAACGGGTGCGTGACGCCCTTGCCCCTGTCTATCGCCAGATGAAGGATCGCTCTGGGAAGATTCGCTTCCTGATGATCACGGGCGTCTCGAAGTTCACGCAGCTATCCGTGTTCTCCGCGCTCTCGTCGCTCGTCGATATTTCCTTTGAGGATGACTACGCTTCCATGCTCGGCTACACGGAGGACGAACTTGACCGTTACTTCTCCGAGCACATGGAGGCGCACCGCAAGGTGATGAAGCTCTCGGCAAAGGCGTACCGCGCCGAGATCAAGCGGCTTTACAACGGTTACCGGTTCTGGCTATACGAAGGGGAGAATGTTTACAACCCCGTCTCGATAAACCTCACGATGGCGAACCAGAAAAAGCGCTTCGAGCTTTACTGGGCGAAGACAGGCAAGGCGTCGTTCATGATGAATTTCCTGAAGCGTGGCGACATGCTTGCTTTTGATCCTAGCGAGTTGAATAGCGTTTCCGATGCCGTGTTCGACGTGTCGGATCTGCGCAACATCCCCGTGGTGGGAATGTTGTTCCAGGCCGGCTACCTGACAATCAAAGACTACAAGTACGGGTTCTATACCCTTGGAGTCCCCGACGAGGAGGTACGGCAGGACCTCTCAGCGTTGATGACCAACATCGTTTCCGACAAGGACGTTCTCTGGGCGGTTAACATCGGTGCAAAGCTGCGCGAAGCGAACTGGCCCGCGTTCTTCGACGGTCTTGCTGCGCTCTACGCGGGCGCGGTGTATGGTTCCACGGAAGGTAAGCCGCACGAGCTTTCCTACGCGCGCTGTCTGAAGTTCCTCTTGCAGGGACAGGGCTTC